>NZ_ASSD01000079.1 GCF_000520715.1 Paenibacillus zanthoxyli JH29 | reverse complement strand
GTTGAAAACTTCAACCGCTAATTTTTAGATTGAGCCTGATTTAACCTCATGCAAACAATGGACCAGCTTCTCTGGAAAAAAATTATTAAACCAACTGAGATAGTAGTGAGTACTCAAACTTAATTACCTCCATATGTATTATTTACATTCATCCATTCTTAACGAAAACATATTATACACGCTAGAAAGATGAACGGTTCTTCAGCCATTTCGCTTGCATCTCTTGTACACTTTTCATAAATTTAACTCTACATTACCATAACCTGGAATTTAAGTATGTGAAATATGTTTCCACGTTAAACTGCCAGTTAGCTTAATGAAGCATTGTCAGTTTAACACTTTATTTTTCAGTCTAGAACTTTATTTTCTTTTGACAGCTGATGCGATAAATGAAAGCCCTCACACCCGCCATAAAAAAACGGATGCCGTCTTTGTGAGACAGCATCCGTTTTTAGCTCTGAATTTTTATACCTTATGCAAAAGCTTTGGCCGATGTCTTGATACAGCTCGTCGGACAGCTGTCGACGGCATCCTGCAGATCTTCCTCTAAATCAGCCGCAATCAGCGTCACACCGCGGTTGTTGTCCCCTTCGTAAGTGACTTCCGCCAAACCGTCATCGTCGAAATCAAAAATATCCGGAGCCGAAGCACCACAGCTTCCGCAAGCAATACAAGAATCTTTTTTAACCAATACATATTTTCCCACAAATCCCACTCCTCTATAATATATGATTAGTCATATTATAAAAGTGGAATTTCTAATAGGGATGTGACTTTGTTTATAGTTATTATAAAAAGTTTAAAAATTACTAGATAGTACACCTAATTCTGCACATTGAAGTCACTTTATTTGACATCTAGTTCGATTTCAGGTATATGGAATTAGAAAACACTTCTCACCAATCCCCCGTCAATCCGCAATGCCGCACCGTTAATTGCCGAGGATAAGGGACTGCTTAGGAAGGTGACGAAATTAGCGATTTCTTCGGGTCTGATCAGGCGCTCTATAATGGAGGTCGGCCGATTTTCCTTCATAAATTTGACTTCCGCTTCCTCTATGCTAAGACCTTCATTGGGGTATAAGGAATTGAGCATCGTCTCCACCCCTTCGGTAAGCGTCGAACCCGGCATAATAGTATTGACAGTAACGCGGGTACCTGTGGTCAGTTCGGCCAGGCTCCGGGAGAGCGAGAGCTGCATCGTTTTGGTGGCGCTATAATGCGCCATTTCCTGAGAAGGCATAATGGCGGCTTCGCTGGCGATAAAGATGACTCTTCCTTCATCTTTTTGCAGCATTTGCTGTAGATAGTGCCGTGTCAGCCGGACTCCGCTCATAATATTCACTTCAAAAAACTTAAACCATTCTTCGTCCGGAATCTCGAAATACTCCGCAGGCTTAAAAATCCCCAAGTTGTTGACGAGGATATCAATGTCAAATCCCCGATTAATCAGTTCTTGACAGCCGCTTTCCGTCCCCAGATCAGCAGCGGCGGGCTGAGGATTTGCATTAGGATACAATTCCTTTATTTCTTGCACAACTTTGGACACCTTATCCGCATTGCGTCCGTTGATCAGTACAGATACGCCTTCCTTGGACAATGCCTCGGCAATCGCTCTGCCGATTCCTTCCGTAGAACCGGTGACAAGCGCTGTTTTTCCTTTTAAATGAAGTTCCATTATTAATCTCCCTCCTCCACAACAGAATAACCTATCCATCCAGTTAAATCCAGAAAGCCTAATTTCAAATCAACATTTTTATGGCTTGACTTTCCACTCATATGGAAGGTTTATAATTCGAGGAGTGTTGATGCTTGAGTCAAGTTTCTGAAGCTGTGACCGTAAATCAGGCCGATCATCTGCAGGAGCGCCGTTTCAAGCTCTATCTGTGGGTCGTATCCTATCTTCGGCCTTACGCAGGCCAACTTATGGTGATCGTTCTATGCGGACTGATTGCCGCTGCGGGAGAGCTGGTGATCCCCAAGATGATCGAGTATTTGGTCGACAGCATCATTCCGGCCAAGAATAAAAGCGCTTTTACAGGGATGCTTCTCCTCCTAATTGGAATCGTGGCGCTCTCCGTCTGCGCTTCCCTGCTCCGCAATCTGCTTCAGAGAGCGGTCGGAAGCAAAGCCGCGCGCGACCTGCAGTTCTCCGTGCTTCAGAAGCTGCGGAAACTTGGCTTTTCCTACTATGAGCAGCGTCCTGTAGGCGAAACACTCTCTTTGATGAACAATCAGGTGCACGTGGTGCAGGAGCTGTACACCAGCTTTTTTCCAGATATGCTGGAGCTTGCCCTCTTCGTTATTCTCGCTGTTTCCGTCATGGTATCAGGCAGTCTGAAACTGACCTTGGTTGCCGTCCCCTTCTTCCTAATCTACTATGCTGTAGGGCCGAGCCTTGATCGAAAGACCGCTGAGTGGAATGAACGGATGAATGAACAGCGGATGGACTATAACCGCAAAATCCATGAATCGGTGTCAGGCATCCGCGATTTTCGGGCTTTTTCCGCAGAGGATTGGGATTTGCAGCGAGGGCTCCGGCTGTATCAGACCGTCACGGACACCACCTTGAAATGGGTGTTCTTCATACATACCCGCTGGAGCATCCGAAGGGTGTTCTTCGACGCCGGAGCGGTCGCACTGTTCGTATTCGGATATTGGTTTATCCGTAATCAGACGTTAACTGTAGGCGCCTTCCTTTCCTTTTTTCCTTATTTACTCTGTCGTCATGTTCAAACTATCCAGTCTGATCGGCAATCTCGCGCAGCAAGGCATGATGCTGGAGCAGGCCCATCCGATTCGCAGGCTTATGCTGCTGAAGCCCCTTGTGGAGGAACCGGAACATCCGATTCCCACGGGAGCGATAAACGGCCGAATCACTTTCAAAGAGGTTGGTTTCCGCTACCCCAATCGCCCGCCGGTCATCAGGGACTTCACGCTGGACATCCGGCCCGGAGAGCGGTTGGCCCTTGTCGGCACCAGCGGCAACGGAAAATCGACTTTACTCAAGCTGGTTGACCGTTTCTATGATCCTCAGGAAGGCACGATCGAGCTGGATGGTGTACCCATCACCCGGCTGTCTTTTCAAGATTTAAGAAGTAGTACTGGTTATGTACTCCAGGAATCGTATCTGTTTGGCTTCTCTGTTAGAGAGAACATCCGGTTTGGACGGCCGGAGGCGTCGGACGAGGAGATTGAGCAGGCCGCGAAAGCTGCAATGGCGCATGAATTCATCCTTCAGCTTCCGCAGGGCTATGACACTTTGGTCGGCGACCGCGGCATGAAACTGTCTGGCGGACAGAAGCAAAGAATCGCGATAGCCCGCATGCTGATCTCAGATCCGAAAATCGTCCTGCTCGATGAAGCAACTTCCGCGCTGGACAACGTGTCCGAGGCAGAGGTCAAGACGGCGCTGGATCGCCTCTTTGAAGGCCGTACGATGATCGCCGTTGCACACCGGTTATCGACCATAAAGGATTTTGACCGAATTGTAGTCATGGATGAGGGGACAATCGCAGAGATCGGCACCTACGAACAATTAATTGCCCGGGAAGGCATCTTCTATAATTTGGCCCAGGGACAGGATCAGACTGCCGCAATTACCGTTGATTCGGAGGTTACGCTATGAAATATATAAAATGGATATGGAATCATCTCATGATGATCAGAAGCGGCTTTCAGTTGGCCATCGTCCTGCTCATTCTGGAAAGTTTCTTCGGCGTCGCTTCCGTCTACGTGCAAAAATACATCATCGATGATCTGTTCATGCAGCAAAAGTTCGAGCTTCTGCCCGTTCTGCTTAGTATTTACGCCGTTATTTTCATCTGTAGTGCCATCTTGTTCGTTGCCACGCCGTACGTTTGTCCGAAACGAATATATCATTACGAAGATCATGACCAAAAACATGTTCAGCCGGTTGTTCTGCTTTCCCATCTCCATTTTCCAAAAGGAGAGAGCCGCCAGGTTTGTCCAAAACCTGAACAGTGATGTGCTGGATACGGGTTCTCTGGTCAGCTACCTTACACCCACCGGGATCAGGAGTATGTTCGAAGCGCTCATCATGCTTGCCATTGTCGGTTATTCGAATATCTGGGTTATGTATGCGTCTTGGCTGTATGCTTGCTGTACATCGGAAATGCCTGTTTCTTTGCAAAAAGGATCAAGACAGCGGCAGCCGTCGTGCTGGAAAAGCGGACCGATCTGACCGTTCATCTGGAGGAAGGAATCTCCTCGACACGGGAGGTCGTTGCCTTTCACAGGACCGAATGGGAGTCAAACCGCTATCAAGCCTTGTTTAAAAAATACTTTGACGCGATTCTGCAGGAAGGACGGACCGTCAACCTTCAGATGCTGTTCAGCGAGCCCCTGCGGTGGGGAGTTTCCGTTGCGGTTGTAGCCGTAGGCGGATATCAGTTGATGGAAGGCAGACTGAGCCTCGGCACCTTCGTAGTTGTCCTGCAACTGGTGCTGCAAATTATGGAGAAAATCCATTGGCTGTTTGGTTACGTCATGATGATGATCGCGCGATTCGCTCTAATCGACCGCATCGAAGCGTTCAATGAAATACCGCAAATTGATAACGGGACGAAACCGCTCAGCGGCGAGGTTCAATCCATTCATTTCCGGAACGTCAGCTTCGCTTATGAGGATAAAAATGTACTTAACGGCCTTACCGCCATCCTGCCTGTCGGAAAGAAAATCGCATTCGTCGGAGCAAGCGGCGGCGGCAAATCGACGGTAGCCCAGCTGCTCACCCGCTTCTACAATCCAAGCGAAGGCGAAATTCTGGTGAACGGCATTCCGCTTACCGATATTCGTCGTCAGGACTGGATGAGCAGGATTGCGATCGTATTCCAGGAACCCTACTTGCTCGCCGATACGATCCGGCAGAACGTGCTGTTCGGCCGGGAAGACACAGAGGAACAGCTTATCGGCGTGCTGCAGGACGCGCAGCTTCTGGATACGATAATGAAGCTGCCGAACAAGCTGGATGAAACCATTGGGGAACGGGGCATTCAGCTCTCCGGCGGCCAGCGTCAGCGTCTAGCCTTGGCCCGAGCGATGCTGAGAGATCCCGATATTCTCATCCTGGATGAAGCCACCTCCGCCCTGGATATGGAGACGGAAAGAAAGGTGCAGCAGCTCCTGGATGACAAGCGTTCGGGACGGACGACGATCATCATTGCGCATCGGTTGTCCACGGTAATGAATGCCGACATCATTTTCGTCATGAAAGATGGGCAGGTCGTCGAGGAAGGCACACATGAGGAACTGCTGCGTGAAGGCGAGCTTTATCCGGAACTGGTTCGGACCTTCGAAAGAGAGGCCAAGGACTTGGCGAGTGCGTAAGAAGCGGGTTCTTTCATCGAGTATGGCTTCTGATCATTGCCGGGACAGTTTCATCAGCGTATTGCTCTGTTCAGCTATTGTCGAGCCTCCAATAAAAAAACAGACCTGATAGAGGGATTCCTCGTCAGGTCTGTTCGTCTATGATCTTGCAGCATTACTGATCAATAAAATTTCATTTGTTCATAGTCCATCTCATTCATATACTTCCATGCGGCTTGCATCCGCTCCCGGCTCATCCCCTGCAGGCACCGGACAAATTGCATTTGCCAATCCATCTTATACTCATTCTTAAGTAACAGTATGGACGGCAAATCCAAGGACTCACTTCGCAGCTCTTCATAGAATACGATTTTCGCTAAGATAGCCAGCTCCATATCGCCAAACGCATGGAATAGAGCATCATACTCATCCCCGTACAGACAGTCGGATTCAAGCATATCGAGGAGGTCATGGAAGGAATGAAAGCTAGATAAAATCAGCTGGACTTTATCCTCCTTCCGCTCGCAAGCCGTAATCTCATCCAGCCGTCTTCTTAACTCTACATCGCTCATTCTATCCTCTTCATTGAAGAAAATAACAATGGACTTCGCTCTCGCCCCCCGCTCTGTAATAATGACAGCCCGCAAGCTGTTTTGCTTTGCGGCATTCGCTACCCGCTGAACGAGTTCTTCCTTGCACCTGTCCATATATTCCTTCAATTGCGGATGAATCGGCAATTCTTGCTGTAGCTTTCCCATCGCACCTCCGATGACGGACCTGATTTGCGGTTCAGTAAGGCTCATGAATTGCTGTTCTAACCTTTGGTATTGACTCTCGAAAATTCGGATTTCATCGGCATCTCCCCCTGATAAAACGGAGAAAATCGCATTATTCAGCACCAGCTCATATATATTGAACAGCTCGATCCGATAGTTAAGCCTGCATTCCCTTCCGTAGTGGACCAACAAATCCAGCAGCTCCCGCTGATCGAATATCGCGCAGAACTCGGTCTCCAGCTTTAGCCGCTCCAAATACTGCTTCATATAAAAAACACCCTGAAGCCGCATATCATCCACGGCCAGCGGGTAATCGATACTCGCCATCGTATTGTGGGCATCGAAGATGATGCCGTATTTTCTGAGAAAAACAGGCAGGGACTCATCGATGGTCATGTTATAGGCATCGACCGGAACCTCCAGCTTGTTTGCCGTGATTTCCTTATATAGCTGCTTGGATTCTTCGAGGCATTGACTAACCTTTTCCACGCCTCGTTCATAGATTTGGCGAACATCAACCGTTTTTAGACAAGTGATCGCCTTCTCCGGCTCCTCTAAGCTGAACAGATACGCATCGGATGCATACATGATCGAAGCCAGGAGGCTTTCGGCGGTTTCCGTGGTGACCGAGGTGCTTTCGCCCCGGGTGTATTTCTTGATCAGCTCCTGCAGGATCTGCATGAACGTATTTTGTATACTAATCATTTCCCGGCTCTTCAGCAGCCCCGCCCGCAAGCCTTCGTTCATTAAGGAGATCGTATATTGATTTCGCTCCAGCCGGGATTTGCGAATGCCGTCCTGAACGGTCAGATCGCGCCCATTATTCAGTTTTTCAGATCCCAATCATCCTCTTCTCCTTCCAATAAAGATAACGACTCGTTCTTCTGCAATTCTCTTCGGAACTCTTCGGCATACTCTTCGAGCTTACTCTTCAACAAGCCCAGTGAGCCCTCGCAATCCTCTTCGAACATTTCCTTCATCCTGTGAATGAGCTTCATGTCGCTGATCCGGTCCTCGGTTTCATTTTTCAGATCATAAAAAACCTCATGCAGCTCATTCAGCGTATCCGCATAGTTCTCCTGCTGGATGAACGAAGAGGCCGAGAATACCTCGATGAGCACCTTGGTCACTTCGATGCTCAATTCCACCCGCCCGTAGCTGTGCAGGACCTCGTTTCTCGCCGCCATCATCAGCTCAACATCCTGCGGGGTCAGAACCAGGCCGTATTCTTTGGTCTTCTCGTTTAATTCCAGCAATTCATTCATATAATGTTCCTGCATAGATATGTTCAGGGAGTTGAAAATACGGGCTAAATACATGCCGTTATCCTCCTTTTTAATTTTTCTGAGAAAAAATTAAAAAAACTAGTTGACTTTTTACTTTATTTATGGTATAATATATTATTATTTTTGGTTAATCTATATTTTATCACGGTTTCCATTTATGTCAATTGAAGCGAACGGTAAAACCGCAATTTGTTTACATAGAAAAAGGTTGGGCAGAAGATGATTCTGACCCAACCTTTTTTGTGTTCATCCCAAATCCTATGCTGAAATGAAGCCGTTAACGAACTGGCTGCTCTTCACCAGCCCTTAATTAAAATAACAATTGAACCAATACCTTCTAAACGACCGTACCGCTCACAATTGAAAAAAAAGCATTTATCTCCCCCTTTGGGGATATCAGCTGTATAATTAATGGAGAAGGATTCATCACAAAGACCGAAGCTGAAATAAAACTTTTTTGAATCACGTTTCCCTGTACTTTTCAGTTTAAATACCTTATTTTTATATTTAGTGTAAATTTATACAGTCACCCACTTAGATTGAGCAACACGACCTCTTCTTCCCCCGAGAAAATAATTACTGCTTAACGCCAATAAAATAAAACCTACCGTCGTAACGACAATACCGGACCAATGAAAATATCTCCACAGGATTCCAGGAATCCACGCCCCGAGGCTCCCCCCCAAATAAAAGAAACACTGGTACAAGGAAGTGGCCGCACCCTTGGAGTGAGTGACAACATCCGTGATATAGGCGGTGGCTGAAGATTGGGAATCGAAGCTTTTCTTTCTATAGTAAGACACGGTAGTTTAACCGATGCCGCCAGCTCCTTACTTATATCCCAGTCCACCCTAAGTCACCGGTTGGCTCAACTGGAACAGGAAGTCGGGATGAACTTAATCGACCGTGGAAGAGGACTCCGGACATTATCGTTAACTTCCTAGCGGGCAGGAATTTTTAGTGCTGGCCAGAAGATGGGAGGCCCTTATTCAGGAGACCAGCCAGATCCGTACCCGCACCAAACATTTGACACTTTCGATCGGAGCAGCGGACAGCATTCAAACTTACGTCCTCCTGCCATTTACAAGGAACTAAGCAAATTTTCAAAACAAATAGAGATTTGCATTCGCACTCAGCAATCAACGGAACTATACCAATTGTTGGAACGCGGTGAGATCGATATTGCTTTTGCCAATTTGGAACCGCCTATGCCTAACAAGCTTGTTAAGAAGTTCCTTACGGAACAAATGATTGTAATAAGCAAAGGAACATTGCCGGTTGCAAACCACACTTTAATGGATCAGGAGTTAGATATGTCAAACCAGCTCTTTTTTGAGTGGAACCCATCCTTTCGGGCATGGTATGACAGGTGGATTGGGGACAGAAATTACCCGCCTATCCGTTTAGATGCTGCTTCACTGATCGAAACATTCATGGACCGTCCTGAAAAATGGGCGATTGTTCCGATGTCTCTGGCACGCCGGTATGAACAAACAGGTGAATTCTTTATTTATCATCTGGAATCCCCTCCGCCTGAGCGGGTTTGCTATCAGATTCAACCGCGCAGCCCCAGGTCAAGCGCTGTAGAAAGTCTGCGAATATTAGATTCGTGTATAAATGCTGTCATGGAATCAAGCAATAATTAATTATGTAAGAACCTAAAAAAACAAGCGATTCATCGAGAAAAAAGGTTTATCCATCTTCTCGAGATCGCTTGTTTTCAGGTGACTATAATTTCTCAGGCTATGATGCAACTATGATTTTTCATTTTATCTGAGATTTTCGAGATTTACATCATATTGCATATAAATTACTGTACTTGCCCAAATTCCCTTCAATAAAATGTAAAAAGAGACACGCTTGACTCTGTGCGTTAATGGATTCTTGGTATCCGTCTGCTTCGGTTCTTCAATCCAGTCTTGTGGATGGACTACATTATTATCGCTGGCAGAAAAAACAGTGTTTCATTGAGTATGCTTACCACCAAGCCCAATCCGGCGTGCCACTCCCTCAGATTGAAAAGCTCCTCAAAGTGGCATAGGGCTACTGTCGGCTTTTCACGTTTACAGATTTTTCAAGCGATTATTGGCAAGTACAGTTATAACTCCAATATTCATCTTGTCTCTTAAATCCGCAATATTATTGCCTGTTTGCATTGCGGCCGTTGTATCGGCTGTGGAGGAAGGTGTTATACATCTCTCTTCCGCAAAGCTTAACGTTAATAGGCGAAGTATCTTTAAACCTTAATTTTCAAAATTACGAAGGGTTTCTCCACTGTCCATCCTTTAAGTCAAAGCACCACCCGCTGAGCGGGTGGTGCTTTGACTTAGCTATAATTCGGAATGTCAAATCGAAATCCTTCGTCTACTGCGGGTCCAAGGCAGCTACAGCAACCGCTTCGATTTCTATTAGCAGGTCTTCCCGAATAAGCTTTCTTACTTCGACCGCCGAGCTGGCCGGAGGATTCTGCGTATTGATGTATTGGTCTCTGATTTCCCGCACAAATTTCATCTGGGAAATGTCTGTCATGAAGAAGGTTAGTTTGACCACATCCTTAAAAAATAACCCCACCGCTTCCAGAGCAAGCCGAATATTTTCAAAGACTTGCCTGGTCTGGGCAGACATATCCCCTGCTCCGACGAGTTGGCCGGACTTGTCCAAAGCCACCTGTCCCGAAATATAGATCGTTCTCGCATTTCTGACTTCCACAACATGCGAGTAGCCAAACGTCGGTGGTAATGTCTCGGGATTGGTGAAGCGGATCAATTTATTTGTTTCCATTTGAGCTTCCCCTTTCAGGCTTGTTTCTCCGCTAAAAACCGATCCCCTGTATGGTATCATATTATTCCCAATTAATCCATTTCATCTCATTTTCGCATATAGACGTCACGCCATACTCCATTCAGATGGTTTGATTTTTCTCCTCTGGGCTATGATGGATTTCTCTTGCCGATACCCGGCGCTGCCAATATTCATACAAACCGCAAGTCAGCCCAATTGAAACGAGAAGCAGACTGGCAAAGAAATAGCTTCGTGATATCCCTGCCATAGCGGTCAGCGGATGAGTGATGACGGGAGAGAAAAACTGGCCCATAAAGATGAAAAAGAACAACAGCCCGATTGCACGGCCCTTCAGTGCTTCAGGGATGAAGGAAAGCAGCCAGGCGTTTAAATTGGGAAGCATGGTGCCCAGCCCGATTCCAAGCAAGATGAGCGCGGTGATCACGACGGCGTAAGTGGACGCATACGCAAGCAGCATGTAGGCAGCCGCGTTCAACGTTAGCCCGAGGAAGGCGATCCGCTCGAAGGCAAGGTTCTTCCGGAGCCGGCGGTACTGGGAAGACGAAAGCGCCCAGCTCAGCCCGACTAAAGAGAGTAAAACACCGACTTTCATGGTGCTGGCCGAAAACGACCTCATATAGAATGGCAGATAAACCGGAACCATAAAATACGCGACCATGTTGGCGAATCCGATCAGACAGACCAATGCTGTCCGGCCCGCAGGAATCCCTGCCCTGGATTTTTCACTCGATACTTTCGGTCCTATCGGTGCCCGCTTGTCGGATAGCAGCCAAACCGCCCCGGGAAGGATCAGGAACGATATGGCGTAAATCAGGAACGGAAACCGCCAATTGAAACCGGCCAATACTCCGCTTAAAGAGACGAAAACCACGTTGCCGAATGACATGAACAAGGATTGCCTGCCCATGGCTGCTGCCAGCTTGGAGCGTTCTGTGTAATCGCCAATAAGCGCGGTCGCGGACGTTGTCAAAGCCGCCACTGAAATGCCGAGTACGAACCGGCTGGCAAGAATCAGCGGGAGCGACGACAGGAAGAAACCCGAAATGCCTGACAGCCCATAAAGCACTAGTGCCAACACAAAGACCCTTTTTCGACCCCAACGGTCGATCACGAAACCCATTAGCGGCCCGAACAGCCCTGCCGACAATGCCGGAAGCGTGAGCGAAATCAGGACCAAGTAATGACCGTTCGGGACTCCACGGAAGAAGTCGTCCATCTTCGGAAGGCTTGGGGATATCGCGGTCGTCCCGATAATCGTGATCATGCTGGCCAGCATGAGCGTCAGGTCACGAAGCGTACTTCGATGAATCACGTCGTCACCCTGTCAGGGACACTCGACACGAAGCGTATCACGAGCTCCGCCAGTTTCTCTGTCTGATCGAACTGAACCGCATGATGCGCTTCGAGCGTCTCCGTCGAGAAATCGGAAGAGGATATTTTCTCTTTAAGTATACGCTCCGCCTTGGCGTTATCTACCAGTCGATCACCTCTGCCAAAGACGGCAAATACCGGGACTGATGAGATTCCCGCAAGGGCATCGTTCGACCAATCGGCCAGCTCATACCAGACGCGTAGTGTACGCTCCGTTACCTTGTGCAGCCGGAGATCATCCTTGTGGATGAAGTCGAGCCATTCCTTACGGTCCGTGAAATCAATCGGCTGAAGCGGAACGGTAATGAACGCATGCTCTGGTTCCGGCTTGATTCCGAACTCTTTTATAACCTCGAAGATGGCTTCCATTGACAGCCTAAGGACGTCACTGTACCGTTCCGTGAAGGCAAAGCCGGGAGCAATGAGGATGAAGGAAGACAGAATCCCCTCCTTGTCTAGCTCCGAGGCAACGATTGAGGCCACTTGACCGCCAAAGCACCATCCAGCGAGATGAATCCGGGTATAGGAGCTTTGGAGCGAACGGATGAGTGAAACCACATCTTCAATTTCTCTTTCCTTGGTCACCAGATCCCCTCTGCTCTCCTTGTTCAGACCGGAACCCCTCCGGTCGACCGCGATGAACGAAATCTCCGAAGAAGAAGCGATGGCCTCGCCCAGCGGTGCCTGCCACCCCGAATGGCTGATGCCCCCGTGCAAAAGTACGATGACATCATCGCCTTCAGTTTTGCCCCAAACCCGGTAACGGCACTCGTATCCATCCGTCTGTGTATGCACTCTTATCAATCCTTGTTGGTTGCTCATCTGTTCCATCTCTCCTTTGGTTTGAAATCCCTCCATAATTAGGGCTTCGAAACTGCCAATCGCTCCGGAATAAAAGCTTGCAAATCGTCCACGAGGGCCAGCTCATCGGCAACCATATGTGCAAAAACCGCCACGTACAATTCACCTGTTCTTTCTATATAAGCCTGGGACAAGACATGCCCGTCAGCATTCAAGGTCACAACAAGTCTACCGTCCAGGTCATGTCCCATGTTGGTCAACAAGAGAAAATCGGTATGCTCGAACCACTTAACGTCTTTGAGTGCCGGTTCGCTCCCGCTTCCATATCCTTCGGTGCGAAGGTCGAAGTAGGATTTGAACTGCGTATAATTGAAAATCGTTTCAAACAGCCTGCTTGAGCCCAGGTCATCCATGATGCTATCAAGAGGGTAGCGCCGGTGAGTAAGGCGCCCCAGGTCCTTTTCGAACGTTTCGTGAATAAGACCTGCCCATGTAAGCCCGCTTAACTTCTGGCGGACGGGCAAAAAGTTGAGGAACATCCCGAGAACATCTTCCCCTTCCTCCTCCTCTGGCCTGCCATTCCCGAACACTCCGGTCAGCACGTCCGTCTCCCCGCACAGGAGACCAATGGCTGCGAGGTGCCCAGTCAGAAGAACATGCTTCAAGGGGACGCCCAGCCGATTTGCCAGGTTGCTCAACGATTGATGCAAACCGGAGTCGAAGACAACTTTTGTCTCGCTCCAACGGTTCTGGCTCCCGCTCCCGGCAGGACGGCGCAGTGAGTTGTACCGGTAACCCTTGAGTTCCAGGGTCCAGAAGGCGCGCGAGAATGCGGAAGCTTTGCTCTCCAGCTCCAGCCGGACATAATCCCTGTACTTCATGACCGGATTCTTGGGCGCAGTTGCTTCCTTGGAGGATAATGCAGCGGCATAATTTTCGATCCACTGCTTCATGAAGAGCGACAGGCTCCAGCCGTCGATCAGGGCATGGTGGAAGCTCAAGGTCAGCTTGAATTCATACTCGCCGTACCGATGAGCATGGAAACGGATCAACGGCCGGGTTAAATCGAACCCCCTGCCCTTCTCGCTTTCGAACCAATCATGGAACGTCCGATCCCGTTCATCGGCGGTCAACGCTCCAAGATCCGTTACCTCAAGCAGCAGCGGCACGGATTTGTAAACCAACTGCATGGGAACCGGATAGCCGTCCAGATCCAGTACGGTCCGGAACAGTTCGTGGTTGTCTATGATCGGTGCCAGGGAACGGAGAAGCAAGTCCTTCTTCAACGGCAATGAAAAATGATAGGAAAATACGTCTTGGTAGACCGCCTGTTCGACATCAATCTGACTTTTCTCTATCATATAAAGCTGCATGGATGTCACCGGGTAAACATCCACCACTCCTTTCGCGAAAGCAGTTTCTGGATTGGGGACCAGATCGAAAGGCCGGGTACGGGCCATTATGGACTCTTGACCCCGCCGAAGCTCCCCATATTGCGCCAGCTGCCTGACTGTCGTCTTGTCGAAGACATCCTTGATGCCGAGCTTGATGCCCAGCCGCTTGATCCGGGCTACAACCCGGATGGCCATGATGGAATCGAGGCCCAGTCTGACGAAGTCGTCGTCGAGAGCGATATTTGCGGTTCCCAAGGCTTCGGAGACGATGCCTGCAATCTGCTTTTCAAGCTCAGTAGGGGGAGCGGCGTCCTCCTTTTTCTCTAATCCCCCATGGTCAATTCCCGCATCCTTCAGCGATTCAAGGAAGTAGTCAAGGTATCGGCGGACGCAGGCAGCTTCTGCAAGTCCTGAGTCATAGTTGATGATCAGCCGCAGCCGCTTCTGGAAGGGGTCCCGATGAGCATGGACAACTACAGGAATATTCGTATGTTCGAAGTACCGAGCGGCAACGATTCCGGGAGACCGTCTGCCGTTCTGGCTGTACGCATGGAAGTCTGTATAGTTAAACGCAACATCAAACAAGGCCTTTTTTCCACTGCGCTTGAGGATCTCTACGAGCGGATACCTGCGGTGCGGCATCACCTGCTGCTCCAAGACAAAAGCATTCCTGAACAAAGTTGGCCAGTCTTCCTCCGGCAGCTTCACAGGCAGCGGTATCGTATTCAGAAACAATCCTGCGAGTCCTTCACCGCCCTGTATCTCCGGCCGACCGTTCACCACGAGACCCGAAACAACCTCTTTCGATGGAGAAAGCCGCGAGAGTGCCTTGAGGTGGATGGCCAGCAGAATACTTTTGACTGGCAGATCGTGACGAAGGGCAATCTCATCAAGCTTGTCCCCCGTTTGGGCCGGAAGTGACAGCTCGTCCGATACAAGGATACCCGGCTGGCGTTCGGCGCCATTAGCCGGTCCGCCAAAGAGCGGTGTTGCCGCAACGGCTGATACCTTAGAACCCCAGTACTCTTCATGTTCCTTGCACTGAAGCACCTGCCGCTCCAGCGCGACGTAATCCCCGTAACTGGCCTCTTCGGGTTTCAGAACCGGCTCTTTGCCATCCAGGATGTCTGCATAGGCGCTCAGAAAGTCGCTAAGGACCAGGGAGACGCTCCATCCGTCCAAGATGGAATGGTGGAAGGACAAGCCAAGATTGAATTCGTACACCGATCGTATATGGAACTGAACCCGGTATAGAGGAGCTTCCGCAAAATCGAACGGCCTCCCCTTTTCAGTTTCGCTCCAGTTTACAATCATTCGATCCTGCTCCTCGAAAGGCAGTCCGCTCAAATCGGCTACCCCGACCGGCGGCTCGACCGACCGATGGACAAGTTGGAGCGGCTCGCTGAACTGGTCGAAATTAAAAGCCGTTCGAAGCTGCGGCCGGTTGTTCGCGACAGCCCTGATGGCTGCAAATAATGCTGCACGGTCTACCGGTGCCTGGATATCGTAGGTGAAAATATCGTGATAAACTGGAGAGTCTTCATGCAGCATAGAATGGTACAGCATCCCCGATTGAAGCGACGTCACAGGCCAAGCATCCTCGATATCCGAGCTCATTTCAAGCCTGTCATCCGGATGGACCAAGCCGAAGGCTGCTGTTGGGTTAGAGCTTCTCTCCACAGATTCCTTCAGCGTCAGCTTTTGCGCAAGCTGACGGATCGTAGGATTCGCGAACATCTCGTGAACTTCTATCTTATAGCCCTCTTCACGTAGACGCGCAGCGACGCGAATGCTAAGAATGGAATCACCGCCGAGACGGAAGAAATTGGAATTCAGCCCGATATGCTCCTGACCCAGAACTTCACTCCAAATTCGGGACAGCGTCCGCTGCTCTTCTGTCGTGGGCAGTTCCAACGGATCGGTTTGATCCGGTGCCATCGCAGCCAGTGGTTCGGGGAGGCTCTTTCGGTCCAATTTGCCGTTCGCCGTTGTCAGAAGACGTTGTACATGGATGAAAGCCCTGGGGACCATGAATTCTGGCAATTGCCGGGAGACCTGCTCCCTGGCCTCTTCCGGATCGAATTCGTCCGCGGCTACATAGGCGCAGAGCATCCGGTTACCGTTCGCCTCGTGCAAAATGACGGCGGCGTCTTTGACCCCCGGGAGACTGCGTACGATGGCCTCGATCTCCCCTAGTTCAATCCGGAATCCCCGCAGTTTGACCTGGTTGTCGATACGCCCTAAATACTGGATCTGACCATCCGGAAGGAAACGGGCCAGATCGCCCGTTTTGTAGAGTCGAGCCCCGGGCTCGGCCGAGAACGGATCGGGGACGAATGCTTTAAGCGTCTGGTCATCGCGGTTATGGTAGCCTTTCGCGAGAGAGACGCCGCCGATATGCAGCTCCCCCGGAGCCCCGACCGGTTGAAGCTGCATATGCTTGTCGAGTATGTAAAGCCGGGTATTAGCTATAGGGCGCCCAATCGGCACTACGTTGCCGGGGTAATCATCGTGGCAGGACCAGTGAGAAACGTCGATTGCGGCCTCGGTCGGGCCATAGAGGTTGTGAAGCTCACAGGAGAGCGTTCTTCGAAATTTCCGGACCGACGAATAAGGCAGGGCTTCGCCGCTGCAGAACACGAGCCGCAGGGAGCCGCAAGAGTCCTCCAGCCCTTCCTCCTCCAGGAAGACATTCAGCATAGACGGGACAAAGTGAAGAACTGTGACCCCGTTTTCTTGGATGACTTGCTTCAGATAGTCCGGATCGCGGTGGCCCCCTGGCTCCGCCATCACGATGCTGGCGCCGACCATGAGCGGCCAGAAGAATTCCCAGACCGATACATCGAAGCTGAACGGCGTTTTCTGCAGAATCCGATCCCCGGGATTGAGCCAATACGTTTCCTGCATCCAGTACAGACGGTTAAAGAGCGACACGTGCCGGTTGACAACCCCCTTCGGCCGTCCTGTGGAACCCGAGGTGTAGATCATGTAAACGGAGGAGTCGGCTAGTAGCTCCCTCACCGGATTCTGATCGCCGCCTGAGGGAAGATTCAGATCCTCCATTACGATGATCTCCGCCTCCACACCTTCCAGTGAATGGCGATGATGCCGCTGAGTAAGAATGACCGGGACACCCGAATCTTCGATCATGTAGGCGATCCGGTCGGAGGGATACTCGGGATCAATGGGAACATAAGCGAGTCCGGCCTTCAGGATGGACACCAAGGCGACAACCATCTCGAATGACCGATCCATGAATACGCCAATAAATTCTCCCTTCCTGCCCGGGTCAGCCAGGAGATACTGGCTGACCCGGTTAGCCTGGCGGTTCAGTTCTTGGTAGGTTAATGTGCGGTTCTTGAACTGGACAGCAACTGCATCGGGGGTCTTGGCCGCTTGGACCTCGAAGCTGTCGATGACCGTCATGCGGGGATAATCCGCACGGGTATCGTTCCATTCCTCGAGAAGCAATTTCCGATCGCTGCCCGGAATGAAGTCGACCAAGGATACGCTGACGTTGATATCCGCAGCCAATTGCTCCAGCAGGTAAACGTAATAGCCCATCAAGCGTTCGATTGTAGACGAATCGAATAGATCGGCATTGTATTCGGCCTCGAACTCGTATTCATCGGCCGTTTCGCTGATGTACAGCACAAGGTCGTATTTGGCGCCCGTCCGCCGCAGCTGAACATTCCGGCAGGCGATTCCGCCGCCAAGATTCAGAGAAGGCTTCTTGCCGAGCGAAGTCATCATCGTCTGGAACAACGGATTGGAGCTTGGGTCCCTTTCCACACCGAGTCTTTCCAGCACCTTGGGATAGGGAGCGTCCTGGTTGTTCAACATCTCCAGAGAGCGCTGAGCCGTCCGGGCCACCAATTCCCGGAGAGTCAAGCCTTCGTCCATCGAGAATGACAGCGCCGCTGTGTTGACAAAGCATCCGATCGTCTCAATGTCATCATAGTTCCCGCGGTTGAGGACGGTCGTGCCGACTGTCACCATGTCTTGGCCGCTTATGCGGCTTAGCAGCACGGCGTACGCGGACAGCAGAGCGACGAACTCCGTCGTGCCGCTTGTTTCAGCGCATTTTTCAAAAAGCCCGGCTATCCTAGCCTTGGGTACCTCGAAAAAAAAGGTCGATCCTTTGAACGACTGGGTAGCGGGACGAAGCCGATCGACGGGCAGATTGAGCAGCTCGGAGGCTCCTCCAAGGACATTTTTCCAATATTCAATCTTCTCTTCAAAGCCCCCTTGCTCATATTCTTGGCGCAGGCGCTGTACATACTCGCTGTAAGGCACTACTGGCTCAAGGGGCGGCAAGTCCCGGGATTCGCTTAGGGCGATGTAATGCCGGCCGAGCTCTTCGATAAGGAGCTTCATGCTCCAACCGTCGGTTACGATATGGTGAATGGTGATGCCGAGCAGGCATTCATCGTCGGCGATCCTTGCAATGACGGCGCGGATTAGCGGTCCTGAAGCCAGGTCGAATGGCCGATTGTACGTCTCGAACACCGCCGCATCCGCATATCTGCGGGCTCCCTCTGCCCCCAAACTGCGGAAGTCTGCGATTTGGACGAACTCGTCTACCGCTTCGTGGACGGCTGCTCTCAATCCGGCTGTGGTTTCGGTGAAGGTCGTCCGCAGCGATTCGTGGCGCTCCACGATTCGTTGCAGCGAACGGGCCAGGAATTCTATCCGAATCGCACCCTTTAGATGAAATACCAGAGGCTCATTGAACGCAGGGCCGCTTTCCCTGCACATTCGTTCAAGAAGCCACAGGCTTTCTTGGGTATACGACAGCATCATGTCCTGATCTTGAACGTTGGACTGTCCAGACTTCAAATCTTTGCGCGCGTGCTGAAGTTCCTTGACATCTGGCGAAAGTTGCATAGTGTAGTCCTCCTAATGGTAGTCGTATCTTATTTAGCTAAAAAGATAGCCCTGCGGGAGTGGTTTTAGAGAGGGTGGGCCCGATCCCGGATCGCCCCTGCGATTTTCTCGACCGTCCGAAGCTTGAATATTTCTTCCGGCGTCACGGTTACCCTCTCTCTTTTGCATCTCGCGACCATTTTGAGCACTGCAATCGAATCCCCTCCCAATTCGAAAAAATCGTCCTGTATACCGACCGAAGAAATACCCAGCAAATCGCACCACATGCTCGCAAGCAGTCTCTCCTCATCTGTCTTCGCCTTCACTTGTACCCATCCGTTCTCCAGCATCGTGCCTTCGAGCAAGGCCAGTTTCCCCTTGTCCAATTTCTCATGCGCCGAGAGCGGGAACTTCCCGATGACCTTGAACCGGGCCGGGATCATATAATCAGGCAGATAATTGCTCAGATGAGTGCGCAGCGCGCCCAGCGTTATCTCTTCGGGCGAAGCTTCGAGATAAGCGAGCAGACGCATATTTCTGCCGTCATTCGTCCGTTCCGGGACGACCGCCGCATTTCTGACCTGGGGCAGCCGCCGCAGGCACGCCTCGATCTCCCCGAGCTCGATGCGGAATCCGTTTATCTTGACCTGCTCGTCGGTCCGGCCGCAGTATTCCAGGATGCCTCCTTGATGCTGCCGGACGAGATCACCGGTCCGGTAAAGAACCCGCCACGGGGATTGCGGGTCCGGATTGGCGACAAACCTCTTGGCGTTCTCTTCAGGATTGCCGATATAGCCTGGCGAAAGAGCGGCGCCACCGATATAGAGCTCTCCGGTTTCGCCCATAGCAGCCGGGCCTCCATACTCATCCAGCACATAGAGCTGCATGTTATCTATTGGGGTGCCAATCGGAACCACGCTGCCAGAATCGCCCGGCATGCAGGTCCAGGACGTAACGAGAATCGAGGCCTCAGTCGGGCCGTAAAGGTTGTGAAGCGGGATGGAGAGCTTGGAGAAGAAATGATCCCGCAATTCTGCCGAAAGCCTCTCCCCGCCACTAAAAATATGTTTAAGTGACCTGCATTCCGTAAGAAGAGGTTCATCCAGTACATGCCACAGCATGGAAGGGACCAAAAGTACAGTCGTCACCTTCTCGCGGAGGAAAATATCAACCAGGTAGGACGGATTTCGGTATCCGTCGGGCTTCGCGATGATAAGCGTCCCTCCGAGAACCAGGGGCAGGAAGATCTCCCACACCGACGCATCGAACGTATATGCGGCTTTATGCAGGACGCGGACTTCGGAGCCCATTCCGTACCTCTCTGCCATCCAGTCGAAAAGATTTAAAATTCCGCTATGCCTAATCCTGACGCCTTTAGGCTCGCCTGTCGTCCCGGATGTATAAATGACATACATGAGGTCATCAGACGCCGTTTCGATGCATGGAGGGGAATCCGGCTTGTCCGCCAGCATGTCTGGTGCATCCATAAGAAGGCTCGGCAGCTCTTCCGAATCCGCTCCGTGTGCGAAAGCGGTTTGGGTAATAAGGACCTTGGCCCGCGTCTCTTGGAGAATACGTTTTCTGCGAGAATCGGGTGAATGAATGTCGATAGGGACATAAACCGCACCGGCCTTCAAGATTCCCAGCAGAGCGGGAATCAAGTCTAAGCCACGTTCCATCTGGACGGCCACCATATCGCCTTTGGCGATACCCATCCCGATCAGGGTATTGGCTACCTGATTGGATCGTCTTTCAAGCTGACCGTAGTTCAGGAATTGTCCCTCGAAGACGACGGCTTCAGCTTCGGGGAACTCTTCAGCCTTCCTGGATATCCGCCCATGCACGCTCTGCAGGGCGCTTTCCTTTGCCGCTTGCTCAACCAAGACTAAGACCCTCCATCCTACCTAATGTGGGTAATATTGTTTTATATAACATCTTTTTGTATTATACCATAATTCAATATTTTTGGGGGTACTATCCAATAGATTTTTCACGGTTAATTTTGCGGAAGCAGGGACGCTGGCGTCGGCCAGCCACATGAACGGAATAGTTTCCCTCGCTGCCTTGGTGATTTGACGGGAAGAGTAAATGAGCTGAGTGTATGCGTAGAGAGTGACTTTTTTGGCGAGCATCTTGGGGTGGCAGCTGTATCGTCCCGCCCGGGTAGGCTGAAGCAAAAAGCTTATCGCCTAAGCGTTCAACGCTTCGTTGACGATGCGAGCGAGATAATGTTGAGGACCCGCTGAGGGGAATTCAGAAATTTGAAGGTTGGGCAGGGACGGGAGCAACGTCCGACCCCGGAACGCCGGGCAGGACACCGACTGCACTTTTTGTACATACGAAAGAGACGTCCCTAGCCATTGATGGCTTATGGGACGCCCCGTTTGTGAAAAACTGCTATTATTGCGCTCGCTGCAGCAGCCCCAGAATGACGGTTACAGCTTCCGCTCTTGTGACACTTTGATTTGGAGCAAACCGGTTCTGACCGATTCCGTTCACAAGCCCCGCATCCTTAATCGCTGCGATATAAGGAACGGCCCATTTCGGAGCATCTTTGGCGTCCGCAAAAGACAGCACCGCTTTAGGATTCACTTGGACCCCGCCAGCACGGACAATCAACGCCGCCATTTCGGCTCTTGTGATGACCTGTTCGGGACGGAAGGTGTTATCGTTATAGCCGGCAATAATACCCGCATCCAAAGCTTGCGCGACAAAGGATTGCGACCAAGCCGGAATTTTGCCCGCATCTTTGAAGCCTAGTGACTTCCCGGCATCCGGATGTTTCACAGCACGCATCAGGAGAGTAATAAATTCCGCCCGGTTGACCGTTTGGTTCGGACGGAAGGTCCCGTCCGCATACCCTTTGGCAAATCCAATCTCTACGGCCTTGTTGATTGCAAATGCTGCCCAGTGCCCGTCAATATCCTTCAGCTTTGTTGCCGGGGCAGTTGGCGCTGGTACTGGCGCTGTTGGTACCGCAGGTGCCGTTGGCGCAGTTGGCGGCGTAGCTGGCACCGTCGGCTTCGTTCCTCCACCTCCAGTATTGCTAGGAGTGTCACCGCTATTACCGGTGCTGGAGATTTTTTGAATACCGAACTGGTCAACCAGATACGGAGCTGCTTTGTCCACATTCTGATCAATTTCATACGTGTATGCCGTCAGCTTGCCGCCGTCAATCGTGATGCCGACGAAGTTCTGGACCTGGCTGCGTTTTGGACGGGTGGCGTCGCTTGGGTCCGGGCCGTATTTCGCCGCATGGTTTTCTTCCGCACGCTCGAACAGATCGTAATACTTGTCTCCAAGCTCTGGTTTCTGGTTCTTGTAATAGACCTTAGGCCCCGCTGTCGCCGGGATCAGATAAATCGTCCCGTCCGGGTTGACCGTGTATTCCACGGATTTGCCGTTCTGCGATTCGATGAATTTCGCGGTCGCAGCGGCGGTGTTATCGCTCTTGATCGGCTTCGTGCGGGCGTAAATATGGTCATGTCCCTGAAGGACAAAATCAATATCCAGCTCGGCCATCAATGGGGCAATTTTGTTGCGGACTCCGTTTGGTCCCATGATGTCGCTGTCGGTCGCATGGTTCGATGTCGTATACGGCCCCTTGTGAATGTTCACAATAATCCACTGGGCGCCTGCCGCCTTGGCCGCTGTCACATCACTTTTCAGCCACTCTACCTGGGCCTTGGAGAAATCCGCATACTCCTCCGAGTTCTCATTCGTGTTCAGCACCACAAAATGCGCGTTGCTGTAATCGTAGGAGTAATACGCTCCGGTCTCCGTAGCCGAGCTTGCGGCCGGTTTGATGTCAAAATGCTCGATGAACGCATTGTTCTCATCTTCATGGTTGCCCGCAGCCGGTACAATCGTTGTGTTCAGCAAGCTTTGCTGGGAGTGGCCCAGCAGCCAGTTCCACTGCTCTTCCTTGATTCCGTTATCGACAATGTCGCCGTTATGGACCACAAAGTCGGCATTCGGAACCGTCGCCAGCGCTTTGGACAGCGTTTCGGAGGAAAGGATCGCTTCGTCCTCGGTCTTCGCCTGCGTATCGGCCAGGTCGATGAACGTGAAGGCTCCGCCTGCAGGCGCCGTCTTGAACGTTCCCGGCTCACTCCACACATTCAGCGCGGCATCTCCCACGCGGAAATAATAAGCGGTGTCTGCCTTGAGGCCGGTTGCTTCGGCTTTGTGCATATTTTCCAGAGGAGAGTTTGTAGATACCTGGGTTATTCCCTTGAATGTGAGGCCGGTGTCAAACTCCGCTTTTCCATAGGTCGCTTCAATAACCTGTACAGTGCTGTCTTGAGAAGCACTCGGCGTGTACCACGTGAATCCCTTGGACGTTTTGGGGTCGCCATTGAACGTTACCGTTACCTTGCTGACGGATACCGCAGCATCCGAAGACTCTGCCCATACAGGTCCTGCCGCATTCAAAGACCCCACTGTCAACAGAAATGCCAGCAGCATAGCTGTTATGTACTTTAATAATCTCATCCTAATCTCCTTCTATCATCTTTTTTTCGTCACCAGGGACAATAGGAAAAGTTTAGCAATGGAGCGTAAATAGAATGTTAGATCGTTGTGTGGATTGTGTAAATCTTGATAAATGCGTATTTTAACATAAAAAAGATTGTAAATGCTGTCATGGGGTCAAGCAGTCGTTAATTATGTAAGAACCTATACAAAACAAGCGATCCATCGAGAATTAAAGGTTTATCCTTCTTCCCGGGATCGCTTGTTTTCACGGCTTGGCCCCTTTAATCTGGAGTCATATTGATCAAGGACCTCGTAGGCATTTTGGAGGCAGATATTAGAGGATGTCTCGCTTGAACCTGATTTTAACCCAGAAACAAATCTTGGCTGACCGGGCATAAGACACCAACCGTATCTTGCTTAGGTTTGCATACACACCTAATCATTTAATCCCTTTCCATCCAGAATTTGCTGCATCCATTTTTCAATCCTTGACACTCTAGTCTTGGACTGTTTGGGTTCAGAAAAATAAAGAATGTATGCTCTTTGCCGTCCGGGCGTCAATGCTTCAAAAGCCGTCTTCAAGGCAGGGATTTCATCGAATTTATTTTGAAATTCTTCAGGAATGTTGAATTCTGTATTCTTTTTAAAATTCACTTCCAATCCGGCTTTTTCAACTTCAATGGCTTCATAAATATAGGCCTTCAAGATGGTTTCCATTTCAACTATTTCTTGAACATTGGTAAACCGAATTTGGCGCGCCGCCTGTACATTCTCCGTTTGCTGGATTAGAATCCCATGGGTATCCTTTAACAAGGCACCTTTGTGAAACAGAAGCGCACAATATTCTTTAAAGCCATGGATTAAAACGATGTTTTTTTTCTCAAACGTGTAACAGGGATGCATCCACTTAAAATCTTCGGTCAGCTCACAGTCAAGAACGATATTTCTTAACTTCTCAAATTCTTCCTTCCACTTTTTAGCTTTACTTAAAAATTCATCAACCTTAGGATTCATTCTACTATTTGTCATCAAGGAACACCCCTCTTCATCGCTTGTTTCATATCTGCGTCCATAGGTTCAATTGTACTGCTTTTTTATGGATTGTACAGTTTGCGTATAGACTCTCGTCGAAAGGTTTATTTTCCAGTCTACCCTGAAATAACTTGTTTCATCACATTGTATATTTGTACACCAGTGTAATGCTTTATAAATTGACTATCCAGGTTGTTTAAAATATATATAATTGGAAATAGGGGTTTGAGGAACTTCTCTGAAGGACATAATTTTTATTTTAGGAGGGAACAACATGGAAGTTTTTGCAGAATATTTAGCGCATATTAATAACCCGCAGCATCGGGCCCGAACGGAAGAAATTTTGGCTTGGGTAACTAAGAAATTTCCAAATTTAATGCCAAAAATTGCGTGGAATCAGCCTATGTTTACCGATCACGGCACATTTATCATTGGCTTTAGCGTATCCAAGCATCATTTGGCTGTAGCCCCTGAAACGTCAGGGATTAATCACTTTTCTGATGAAATTGTACAGGCTGGCTATGATCACACTAAGCAGTTGGTACGTATCCGGTGGGATAGTCCGGTTGATTTCTCATTACTTGAGAAAATAATCGGGTTTAATATTTTGGATAAGGCAGACTGCTCAACTTTTTGGCGGAAATAAAAAATAGGATAACCCTTAGAGGCTAGAAATGGTTATTTATCTTTCCCCCTTTTCCTCCCTGCCCTGAACCAACTGAATATCATAAGCAAAGTCATTCCCGTTGCTGCGCTTTTACTAAGGTTCGACTCCAGCCTTTGCTTCACATCCTTCTCGACCAATTGTTCAATGATATGAAGGTCGGTGGAGCTTTTGAGAGCAAGCCCCGACGTATTTTCGTACAGATCAGTTTTCATCCAAATATTAATTTGAAATTAACCGCAGGAAAACGAAGAGGAAAAATATAACATAATTAAGAAAGCATTCATCAAAAGAGTCGGCGATGATGCAGACAAAACGATTTGTTATTTATCCTCGAATCCGTGTCTTACAGTGCTGAGGGTGTGTCGGCAAAAAGCGATGCCCTACTCAAAGTAGAAGTTCCTGTCCCCATGATAACAAAACAAGCGATCCATCGAGAATAATGGTTTATCCTTCTTCCCAAGACCGCTTGTTTTCAGGTGACCATAATTTTGCTACCTGATAAGGTGAATTCACATTTGCAATATCAATCGAATATAAGCCATTTTGTTCTAACACCTCTACAATGTTCTCTTCAGTTATTCCAAGAACCACCGCCATGCCGCCTCCAGTAGCAAGGCTCATCAGTTCTCCTCTTTTTTTGACCAATTTTAATCCAGTCTCAAAATCAAAGGCTCCGGCTGCAAATAAGCATAGGTATGGTCAATCGCCTGGAAATAGGGTAAACTGCTTCTTGTAACCCACTCGGCGGTCCTTCCTTTTTGTGTGAGAACTTAAGGATACTAGACCATTGCCTGATTGGGTTATTTTTCTATGTTATAATTTTTCGACAAGAACTTTTGACTGACCAGTATCAATACTCTCCGAAATATTTGTAATTCACTCAAAAGGCGACAAAGTTCATGAAAGAATCTACAGGTAAAACGGGATGCAGCAAGCTGTTAACTTTACGGATTTTAACGTTATTAGGGTGATTTATTAAAAAAAAGCCTGTATCCGGCAGTTATGCCGCTACAGGCTTAAAAATTTTCATCTGCTAAGAAGTTCAAGTCCTCATGTTTATAAAGCTTACCCGCACCGGCTGTACCCGCAGTTCCCGCAGGTCTTGCAGCCCTCGATGTTGATCAGCGAGGCGGTGCCGCAGGATGGGCAGAGGTCGCGGGAAGCCGATGACGAGTGGCTGTGCCCGTGTCCGCCGTGGCCGTGGTCGGACTCAGCGGCCGAGGCCGCCGGAGCGTCGCCAGCCTTCAGCTCGGCGTTCAACGCGCTCTCGAAATCCTCAAGCGCAAGCGTTGCCGCGATCGGCGCGGGAGCGTGGTCCTCATGTGCGCTTTGCTGCACATGGGTTTCCAGCGCCTTCGCCACCGCGTCGG
>NZ_ASSD01000078.1 GCF_000520715.1 Paenibacillus zanthoxyli JH29 | reverse complement strand
CACTTCAAGTGTTAGCTAAGTGGGGGAGTGTTCAAGATTGGTTTGGCTATGAATTGCCGATAAAGGAACGTTATCAGTTAATAAAAGAAGCCGGATTTGATGGCGTTTTATTATGGTGGAGTGAAGACTTTAATCGGAACGATTACCGCAACGGGCCACAAATTGCGCGAGAAGCGGGTCTTTTTATAGAAAATATCCACACGCCAATCCAAAACGAAAACAACCTCTGGCTTGACAATCTGGACGGAGAAGCCTTAACCGACTGCTATTTGCAGTGTGTTACAGATTGCGCCGAATTTGAGATTCCGACAATGGTGGTGCACCTGCCGGGCGAAGACAATCCATATAACGCATTGGGACTGGATAGAATCAAGAGAATCACTGAAAAAGCTGAACAGCTTGGTGTCAATGTTGCGCTGGAGAATTTACGGAACCTTACCAATTTGGCATATGTGCTGGAGCAAGTGGATTCCTTGCGTATCGGATTCTGTTATGACTGTGGACATCACTACCGCTACTATCCGGGCAATGATTTATTATCCATGTACGGTTCCCGGTTGATGGCAGTACATTTACATGATAATAACGGAAGTTATGCCCAACACGGGTTACCCTTTGACGGCACGATTGATTGGTCTACAACCATGAAAAAAATTGCGGAAACGGATTATTCAGGCGCGACTGCAATAGAGGCCATGAATTGGGATTACGAGGATTTATCGGCTAAAGAGTTTTTACATAAAGCGTTTGAGCGAGCAAAAAGGCTGGAAGCATTAAAGCTCTATAATCCATGAAAACAGAAATAATCCGCAACAATCTTTGATATATGCAGGATGCCGTAAGTAGCAGCATCTTCGCCTTATCCCATTAAAGTAAAGGTGCAAGTACATAATTGCTCGTAATTCAGGCCGCTGCGCCTATCCAGCCAGTCAAGGGACGAGTACTATTTTGCTGTCGCAAAATCTCCACTCTTAAACTCTTGACTGGCTGGATTTTTGCCGTATCATGGCCTTGCCGAAAACGGGAAACTTGCTGTACTAATTGGTGTATCTTCGGGAAAATCGGCTAAAAGCCCAGAGCTTCAGGGTTGAAAACCCTTGCGGCTCTAGGCTTTTTTGTTATCGAGACGACAGGATTTGAACCTGCGACCTCTTGCTCCCGAAGCAAGCGCTCTACCAAGCTGAGCCACGTCTCGTTAATGGAGTTTAGACGGGAAAGTTTCGCCCGAACAATTAGAGATTATACGCCTGTTTGCGATTAATGTAAAGATATGTTTTTATAATGTGAAATCGGGTCACGCTTTCGGCCGCAGTATGTATAACGCTTATGAGTATGTATAATGTACTTATGAGAAATTTTAGCAGGACGGTGCCGAAACCGCCGCTTAGGGAGGGTTAGATAATGAATCTGGGTTTGAAAGGGAAAAAGGCGGTTATAACCGGCGGCAGCAAAGGAATCGGTCTGGCTACGGCTATCGTTCTGGCCGGTGAAGGTGCGGATGTGGCGATCATCGCCCGTACGCTTGAGCCGCTTCAGGCAGCCGCGCGCCATATATATGAAGCAACTGGAAAGGAAGCGCTGATCATTCAGGCCGATATCTCGTCTGAGGAAGGCGCCCGGCAGGCGGTCGAGACTGCCGGCGCGCATTTCGGAGGCGTCGATATTCTGATCAATAATGCCGGAACCTCCGCCGCCAAGCCGTTCGAGGAAGTGGACGCTGAAGGCTGGGACGCCGACCTTGACCTGAAGCTGCTGGGCGCGGTGCACTGCGCGCGGGCCGCAATCCCGTATATGCGCGGGGCTGGAGGCGGCGCAATTGTCAATGTCACGGCGGTGAAAGGCAAGGCTCCGTCCGCCGCTTCTCTGCCAACGTCGGTCAGCCGCGCAGCGGGACTTGCGCTGACCAAGGCGATGAGCAAGGATTTGGCCGGGGTGGGCATTCGCGTCAACGCGGTATGCATCGGCCTCATCCGAAGCGACCAAATCGAGCGGAAATGGAAGCAGGCCGCTCCTAACTTAAGCTGGAAGGAGTTCTCGGCCGATCCGCGCCACGGCATTCCGCTGGGAAGAATCGGCGAGGCGGAAGAAGCGGCCAAGGTGATCGCGTTCCTGGTATCCGATGCGGCTTCCTATGTTACCGGAACGTCCGTCAATATCGACGGAGGCTCTTCGGCGGTGCTGTAACCGGGATCGGATGAAGCAGACAATTGACAGAAACAAAGGGCATAGATATACTTATAATGTTAAAATGCGTTAACCTCATAGCTATGAATACAGTGATGAAATGAAGTACGCCGGAAACAAGGCTTCAGCAGAGAACGGATTCCCTTGCGGGTAACGCAAGCGGCTGTGAGAATCCGGGAGACGGGCCGGCGGAAAGCTGATTTCGGAGTGCAGGTATAAGCCTGCCGGATGGTCCCGTTAACGGCCGTAACAAGGCGATCGCTTACTGTCAGCGTGTCTGAAGCATCTTTACAAGATGCCAAGGACGCTAATGGGCGATAACCAGGGTGGTACCGCGATATAATCGTCCCTGAATTATTTCAGGGGCGTTTTTATTTTCTTTTTCGAAATCCTGGCAAGGATCGGACGAGCGCTTATCCGTGGCCAGATTTTTACGATTCTTCTTAAACTTCAATTGACAGGAGCTGTATTTAGATGAAAGCAAGTGAAATCCGTTCCAAATGGCTGGAGTTTTTTGCAGGCAAAGGCCATAAAATCGAGCCCAGCGCATCGCTCGTCCCCCACAATGATCCATCGCTCTTGTGGATTAACGCGGGCATGGCGCCGCTTAAAGCTTATTTCGACGGACGCGTGAAGCCGGAGAATCCGCGGCTAGCCAACTCGCAGAAATGTATCCGCACGAACGACATTGAGAATGTCGGTAAGACGCGGCGGCACCATACGTTTTTTGAAATGCTGGGCAACTTCTCCATCGGGGACTATTTCAAGGAAGAAGCGATTACTTGGGCCTGGGAATTCCTGACGGGCAAGGAGTGGATCGGTTTCGACCCGGACCGCCTGGCGGTTACCGTCTATCCCGAGGATGAAGAAGCGTTCAAGTTCTGGAATGAAAAAATCGGACTGCCCGCAGAACGCATCATCAAGCTGGAGGACAACTTCTGGGATATCGGTGAAGGGCCGTGCGGACCTTGTACGGAAATTTTCTACGACCGCGGCGAAGCCTACGGCAGCGACATGTCGGACCCGGAAATGTATCCGGGCGGCGAGAACGAACGCTATCTCGAAGTGTGGAACCTCGTATTCTCGCAGTTCAACCATAACAAGGACGGCAGCTACACGCCGCTTCCGAATAAGAACATCGATACCGGCGCGGGTCTGGAGCGTTTCGCTTCCATCCTCCAGGACGTGGATTCGAACTTCGACACCGACCTGTTCCAGCCCATCATTCAGACGACGGCCAAGCTTGCAGGTGTAAACTACAAGGATAACCTGGAGCAGGATATTGCGCTGAAAGTTATCGCTGACCATATCCGTACCGTAACTTTCGCGGTAGGCGACGGCGTGCTGCCTTCCAATGAAGGCCGCGGCTATATTATCCGCCGTCTGCTGCGCCGTGCGGTGCGCTATGGCAAGACGCTGGGTCTGGACCGTCCGTTCATGTATGAGCTGACTAGCGTTGTGGGCGACATTATGGGCGTCTACTATCCGACGGTGGTGGAGAACCGCGAATATATTGCCAAAATCATCCGTACGGAAGAAGAACGCTTCCATGAAAAGCTGTCCGACGGCCTGGCGATCCTGGGCGAAATCAGCGACCGGGCGAAGGCGGACGGTGTGGACGTGATCAGCGGAGCAGACGCGTTCAAGTTGTATGACACCTATGGCTTCCCATTCGACCTGACGGAAGATTACGCTGCCGAGCAGGGGCTAAAGGTCGACCGTGAAGGGTTCGACGCGGCGATGCAGGAGCAGCGCGACCGGGCAAGAGCGGCCCGCCAAGACAGCGGCAGCATGAAGGTACAGGGCGGGGCGTTGTCCGAGCTGACGGTTAAAAGCCAGTTTGTTGGATATAATGACCTCGTAGCCGAAACGAAAATCGCTGCCATTCTGGTCGGCGACGAGCTGGTGGACACCGCAGGCGAAGGTGCGGAAGCGCAGGTTATTCTCGAGTCGACGCCGTTCTATGCCGAAAGCGGCGGCCAAGTAAGCGATCATGGGGTGCTGACAAGTGGTTCGGTTACGGCAAAGGTTAACGGGCTCTTCAAGGCGCCCCGCGGCCAGCATGTTCATCTGGTGACGGTGGAATCCGGTGAGCTGAAAGTGGGCGATATGGTCCGCGCAGAAGTGAACCGTTCGGAACGCGAGGATGTGGTGAAGAACCATACGGCTACCCACCTGCTGCACAAAGCGCTGAAAGAAGTGCTTGGCGGCCACGTTAATCAGGCGGGATCTCTTGTGGAAGGGCAGCGGCTTCGCTTCGACTTCTCGCATTTCGGTGCGATTACGCCGGAAGAGCTGACGGAAATCGAGCATAAGGTCAATGAGCAAATCTGGCGCGGACTGGACGTCGTAATTGAAAATAAACCGATCGACGAAGCCAAAGCGATGGGCGCGATGGCGCTCTTCGGCGAGAAATACGGCGATATCGTCCGCGTCGTGCAGGTCGGCGATTACAGCCTTGAGCTGTGCGGCGGCTGTCATGTGAGCAACACATCGCAGATCGGCATTTTCAAGCTGGTCAGCGAGAGCGGCATCGGCTCCGGCGTGCGCCGGATTGAAGCGGTGACCGGCCGTTACGCTTACCAGTACACGGAGAGCCAGCTCGACGTGCTGAAGCAGGCGGCGGCGCTGCTGAAATCATCGCTTCCAGATGTGCCGAAGCGGATCGAGGCTTTGAGCGGCCAAGTTCGCGAGCTTGCGCGCGAAAATGAGTCGCTGCAATCGAAGCTCAGCGCTGCTGCAGCAGCCGAGCTGACGAGCAGCGTGAAGACAGTCGGAAGCGGCGTGCAGGTGCTGACGGCTTCCGTACAGGCCGGCAGCATGGATGCGCTGCGGTCGATGGCCGATGAGCTGAAGGCGAAGCTGCCGGAGGCGGTCATCGTGCTGGGCGCCGCCATGGATGACAAAGTGAACTTTGTCGTCGCGGTTCCGCAGACGCTGGTGAAGCAGGGCTATCATGCCGGCAAGCTGGTGAAGGAAGTCGCAGCGGTATGCGGCGGCGGGGGGGGAGGCCGTCCGGACATGGCTCAGGCCGGCGGCAAGGACGCTTCCAAGCTGGCTGCCGCGCTGGCGAAGGCGGAAGAACTGGTGGCAGCCCAGGGCTGATTAACCGGTTAAGCCGAGCGGTCCCCCAGCGGTTACAGCCTGCGAATCCGCCGCGAAGAGAATATCTCTTCGCGAGCGCTTAGCCGACAGCTGGCAGCCGCTTGGGTTCCGGAAGGCGGCAGCTCAAGGCTTTAGCCAAGGGATAGGAGCTTGCCTGCATAGTTGCGCTCCTATCCTTGGCCTAATCGGCTGTGAAGGGGTTACCCTGGGACATTGCCCCTTTGGGTGGACAGGTCCTCTTCGCTTTTTCGCGTCTTCTCTGCATACAATCCTTAATTTTTGCGTTATTCATGAGTATAAGCTCAAAAAACCGCTATATTCCGGCAGGATTTTCTTGTTCGACCGTGAATATGTTATGATGGGGTGAGATACAAATATATAGTAATGCAGCAACTTTGCGAAGGCCCCGTCAAGCATTGACTGCGCAGAAGGAAGGTGTCACAGATGGACTCCATGGACAAAACGGTCAAATTCAATGTGAAGGGCGACGAGAAAGAGGCATCTCCCCGCGAGATCTTGCTTACCGTTCACAACGCCCTGGTGGAGAAGGATTATAATCCGATCAACCAGATTGTAGGCTACCTTCTTTCCGGTGATCCGGCTTACATCCCGCGCCACAACAATGCGAGAAGTTTGGTCCGGAGGAAAGAACGTGACGAGCTGATTGAGGAACTGGTCCGGTTCTACCTTGCCAATCAGCCGGCGGATAAGGTCAAATGAGGAAACTTGGTCTGGATTACGGGGATCGCCGGATCGGCGCAGCCGTAAGCGATGCTTTTGGCTGGACCGCTCAAGGACTGGAGACCATCGAGCGCCGCCGGGACGGGAGTGAGATGGAGCGAATTCGTCGCTTGATCGAGGAATACGAAGTATCCGAGATTGTAGTCGGCCTGCCCAAGAATATGAACGGCACAGTGGGCCCCCGCGGCGAGATTTGCATTGAATTTGCGGACCAGCTGCGGGAGACGCTGAGTTTGCCCGTACACCTTTGGGATGAACGCCTGACGACGGTATCTGCTGAGCGGGTACTGATTGAAGGCGATGTCAGCCGCAAGAAGCGCAAAGGAATTGTGGATAAGATGGCCGCAGTTCTGATCTTGCAAAATTATTTGGATGCTAACAGTAAAAGGTGAGGGGTGCGCACACATGGCAAACGAGCAGATCGGCATGGATGAGGAACCGGAGATTATTTATATTCCCGATGATGAAGGCAACGAAGAAGAATTCGAGGTTATCATGAAGTTCGAGGTTGACGGCTCTGATTCCAAGTATATGATGGTGGTGCCGCTCGATTCCGAGGACGAAGAAGCCGATGAGGTATACGCATTCCGCTACGAAGAAGACGGAGAAGACCTGCAGCTGTTCATGATCGAAGATGATGAAGAGTGGGCAATTGTCGAGGAGACCTTCAACACTCTGGTTGAAGAGCTGGATGGAGGAGCAGGGAATGACTGAGTTTTCTGCCGGCCAAGTGATATGGACCTCCAGGCTGAAAGACGCCTATGGAGAGACCGTGGAACTGGAAGACGAGAACGGCAAGGCTTCCGTGCATCAAATCATCGCCGAATTTGAAGTACAGGGCCGCAGCTATGCGGTGCTGGAAGGTTCGGAGAAGGACGGGGAGCGGGAAATCCTGCGCATCGTTGTTTCCCCGGATGGTCCGCCAGAGCTGGAGAGCATTGAAGACGACGAAGAATGGGAAGATGTCTCGGAGCTGTATGACGAGCTGACTTTTCCGGACGACGAAGTGTAAGCATATACGGCTAGCCGCTTTCGGCCCTCGGGCCGGTTGAACGCAGCCACAAGCAGGGGAGGGCGGAGCATTCCGCGCTCTTTTTGCTTGAAAATAAGTGATTTTTAAAATATCTATTGAATTTAAATGAATACAATTTTATATTTATAGTCGGAAAGTGAGGAGAATGTTTGAAGTCCGTCATCCGCAATCTGTTGATTGTCCTGCTGCTGCTTATCGCTCTGGCGGGTGCAGGAATCTGGTATATATGGAACGGTATGAAACCGGTGGAACCGTCAGGGCCTGCTGTAAACATTACCATTGAAAAAGGCATGGGCAGCTCGGAAATTGCCGATCTTTTGGAGCAGAAAGGGATTATCCGCAGCGCTCTTTTGTTTAAAGGCTATTTGAAGTGGACAAACGAAGGGTCACAGTTCAAGGCCGGGACTTACAGTGCCGCTCCTGGCGCAACATATGACAATCTGATTACCCGCTTGAACGCGGGGGATGTGGTGAAGAAGGAAACTGTCGTCTTTACTATTCCTGAAGGGTACACGGCGAAGCAGATTGCGGACAGGCTTGCTCAGGCTTGGGGAAAAAACGCCTCAATTTTTTTGTCGCTGATGGATACGGGGGCGGAGCTGAAGGAGACAGACGTCTTAGGTATTCCGCAGGAAAAAGATATTCGTCACCGGCTAGAGGGCTATATGTTCCCGGAGACGTATGAGCTGGTCAAAGACAGCACGCCGCAGCACATTGTCGAGAAGATGATGGAGGAGCTGCAGAAGAGGCTGGACAGCATCCCCGATTGGCAGACCCGTCTTAAAGATCGCGGACTAACCCTGCATGAACTGCTGACCGTCGCTTCCCTGGTGGAGCGTGAAGTCGTTGTGGACAGCGAGCGTCCGCTTGTGGCCGGAGTTATCTACAACAGGCTCAATAAAGGGCAGAAGCTTGAGATCGACGCCACGGTCCAGTATCTGCTTGCCAAGCCGAAGGAAAGACTGCTGTATAAGGATCTCGAAGTCGATAGCCCATACAATACGTACCGGAATGCCGGCTTGCCGCCGGGACCGATCTGCAGCCCGGGTCTGGCCTCCATTAAGGCGGCGCTGGAGCCGGAGGCTTCGGATTATTATTATTACGTTACGAAGAAGGACGGAAGCCATGCCCATTTATTCGCCAAGACGTACAAGGAACATTTAGCGAATATCAGAAAAAGCCAGGAAGCAGCGAAATAAGCTGTCCTTATCCGTTCTTATTTTTGAACAAATGACGCGGTGATTCGTCATAATTGAGATGCCTTCCGGTCCCTGATTGTGCCGGATGCGCCCACAGGAGGATACATGATGAAGAGCACACCGGAGCTGCTGGCGACGGCCGCTTCCCTTGCGGAAGCGGCC
>NZ_ASSD01000077.1 GCF_000520715.1 Paenibacillus zanthoxyli JH29 | reverse complement strand
TAAGTCTTAAATGCTATGCGGTCAAGGTACTAGTACTATCAGCTGTAACGAAAGGCGCAGAAAGCAGAGGCGGTGACCCGATTCACTTAAAAAAGACATCGCGAAACAAAGCTTCCCTTGTGCAAAGCTTGAACAGGAACATATGTTTGTAAGCCTATTATCCCGACAAGATCCCGTATATCCTGAATTCCCGTCCAAATTATAACGTGGTTAACCAGATCGACTAATTCGATGTAATGATTATGGTTTAATTTCCCAATAGAGCAATTTTTGATCTGCTGTTTAAGGTATACATTTCCTTTTTATTATATGTTTGGATCTTAATGGGTAACATTCTCTTTCATTAACCTCGTTAAAATTATAACTATGATTTTGAAAAATTTCACAAGTATGATCATTGGAAACCATAGTGCTCCAAGGCTTCTACAGCATCCTCGTTATAATTTCACGGGAATGCAGGGTAAATGCGCTGGAATGTCTGAAACCATGGACTATGTCTTCCGAAGCGGAGCTTCGTTTGTCTGGCATGCTCTACCATTCGAGAGGCCAGCCAGATCAGATTTTCGATGACCGTTTTGACCCGCCTGCGGCTGACTTTGTTTCGAAGCGGGGCGTCTGGTTCTTGAATGGAAATTTGTCCAATAGCCCGCGGCAGATTATAAGCAACTAGGCCCGCACACAACACCAGATCGTTCGTGGCAAACTTGCCGGAAGGCAATCGCTCTAAATTTAAATCCGTCTTGAGTTCGCTGTGAAATTGCTCGCTGGTCGCGTGGTCACGGTACAGCTTAATCACTTGCCAAGGCGAACACCGTAGCGTGGTGAAAAACACCTGCACCTCCATTTGGGGCACCAACAGGATTTATCCATCGGCTTCCACGGTTCGTTCAATCACCTGGTAGACCACGCGAATGGGGCGCTCCAGCTTCTTGTCGGTCCATTCCATGGAGCCCAGATATACCCGCTTGCCCTCTCGTTCTTCACAACACATCCCGTCTTGCTTGGCGATCATCAGCCATTCTTCCGGTGACTCCCGGCGCAGATTGCGTTTGACGATAAAATCCACCTCTTCGTTCAGGCAGACATTCAAATTCTCCAGCGCGTCGTTGCCGGCATCCATGCGTACGAGTAGCGGCAGGTCGGTGATGCGGCGGGCATACTCCGATTGAGCGACAGAAACGCGGCGGCTTCTTTTTGTACATGGGTACTGCCTTCGCGCAGATTGACGTTGACCCCATACCCTTCCTGCCCCAGATAAGCGAAAAAGGAGCATAGCCGTCCACCTTTTTGTACGTCAGGGACACGCCTTCTTTCCGGGTATGGCTATTGTCGAACGGCGAAACGTCCAGATCCAGCGGCAGCCAAGATAACGCTTGCCCCACCGGATCTGTGGCATGAACAGGCGTTAGCGGGACGTTGAGCGCACGCAGCAAGTCTGCCGACTCTTCCAGCA
>NZ_ASSD01000076.1 GCF_000520715.1 Paenibacillus zanthoxyli JH29 | reverse complement strand
AACTGGCTCGCCGCGAAGGACTGGAAGCTCATGCCAGAGCGGTGGAAATCAGACTGGAGAATGAAGCGAAGGGTGGAGAAGCGGATGGAGAATAACGGGCAGCAAACCAGGCAGGCAGGTCTTTCCCGCAAAACGAATGAAACGGACATTAAGCTGTCGCTGACAGTGGATGGAAGCGGTCAGGCGGAGCTTGAGACCGACGTCCCTTTTCTGAACCATATGCTAGATCTGTTCACGAAGCACGGCCAGTTCGATCTGTCTGTCCAGGCGCGCGGCGATATCGAGATTGACGATCACCACACGGTGGAGGATATCGGCATCTGTCTCGGTCAGGCTCTGCGCGAAGCGCTCGGCGATAAGAAGGGCATTAAGCGCTATGCGAGCGTATTTGTGCCGATGGACGAAGCGCTGGCGCAGGTCATTATCGACATCAGCAACCGTCCGCATTTCGAATACCGGGCGGAGTATCCTTCCCAGCAGGTGGGCAGCTTCTCCACCGAGATGGTGCATGAATTCCTGTGGAAATTTGCGCTGGAAGCGCGGCTGACCCTGCATGTCATCGTGCATTACGGCTTCAATACGCATCACATGATCGAGGCGGTATTTAAGGCGCTTGGGCGTGCGCTGGACGAAGCGACAGCGATTGATCCCCGGGTGAAAGGCGTTCCATCCACGAAAGGAGTGCTGTAGCCCATGAGCGTTGCTATCGTCGATTACGGGATCGGCAACCTGCACAGCGTCAGCAAGGCGATTGAGCGCTTGGGCCATGAGCCGCTTGTAACCGGGGAAGCCGGTGAGATTCTGGCTGCGGATCGCGTCATTCTGCCCGGCGTCGGCGCGTTCGGAGACGCGATGGATCATCTGCGGCAGAGCGGACTGGACAAGGTTGTCAAAGAGGTTGCTGTTGCGGGACGGCAGCCTCTGCTCGGGATCTGCCTCGGCATGCAGCTTCTGTTCACCCGCAGCGAGGAATACGGCAGCCATGAGGGGCTTGATCTTTTGCCGGGAACAGTGGTGCGCTTCGAGCCGAGAGAAGGCTATAAAGTGCCGCATATGGGCTGGAACAAGCTGCAGTACCTTCAGCCGGAGAACCCGCTGCTTGGTGGGCTGGAGGAGGGACATGTCTATTTTGTTCACTCTTATCATGCGCTGGTCGAGCAGAAAAGCGATTTGCTGGCCGTGACGGATTACGGACACCCGGTTACGGCCATCGTCGGGCGGGGTAATGTATTCGGCATGCAGTTTCATCCCGAGAAGAGCGGGGAGCTGGGAAGGAAGCTGCTTGAGCAGTTTTTGAAGCTGGAAATTTAGCGGGGCACTGTCTCATAAAGCATGCAGCTCTGTGCGTCTTAGGCATCCTGGGCAGGAGGTTCAGATAGCCAGAGCGTGCGGCCGCGTCAAAGTGAAATGATTTTAGTAAGGAGAAAGCGGGGAACGGCGAAATGTCTTCTTTTATCATATATCCGGCCATTGATATCCGGAACGGAAAATGCGTCAGGCTGCTGCAGGGCGATTATAATCAGGAAACGGTCTACGGCGACAGTCCGCTCGACATGGCCAAATCATGGGAAGAGCAGGGCGGAGAGTTCATTCATCTTGTCGACCTGGACGGCGCGAAAGCCGGGCATCCCGTCAATGTCGATATTATTGGGTCCATCGCCGCTGGCGTTAATGTGCCGGTTCAGGTTGGCGGGGGGCTGCGCACGCTGGAGGATGTGGAGAAGCTGCTGTCGCTCGGCGTCAGCCGCGTCATCATCGGCACAGCTGCTATCAATGACCGGGAATTTACCGAAACCGTATTGGCAAAATACGGCGATAAAGTCGCGATCGGCATCGATGCGCGGGACGGCTATGTTGCCACTCATGGCTGGCTGAACACGTCCGAGGTGCTCGCTACGGATTTGGCGAAGGAGCTCGCGTCTAAGGGCGCGGAAACGTTTATCTACACGGATATATCCCGCGACGGAATGATGCAGGGCCCGAACGTGGAGGGTATTCTCGCTATGGCGCAGGCCAGCGGAAAGAGCGTTATCGCCTCCGGCGGAGTCACCGTTCAGGACGATCTGCTTCGCCTCAGCGCGCATAAGAACAGCGGTATCGGCGGCGCCATCGTTGGCAAGGCGTTGTATACCGGCAACATCAAGCTTGCCGAGGCTTTGGCGGCGCTGAAGTAAGCCTGCCCGGAGGGAAAGAGCCGCGCACGTGAAGGTTTTAGGGTTTAAGCTTTTGAGCAGGCGGAGCGAAGCCCGCCGCCCCGGAGGGGCCAGACCCGCGGCACGCGAAGGTTTTAGGGTTTAAGCTGTTCCGCAGGCGGAGCGAAGCCCGCCGCCCCGGAGGGGCCAGAAACGCGGCACGCGAAGGTTTTAGGGTTTAAGCTTTTAAGC
>NZ_ASSD01000075.1 GCF_000520715.1 Paenibacillus zanthoxyli JH29 | reverse complement strand
ACGAGCTGCCGCTGGCGTATGAGGAGCCGCTCGGCAATCTGCGGCTTCGGCGCGCGGTCAGCAAAGAGCTCGGGAGAACCGGCATTCAAGCAGGGCCATCCTCGATTCTGATTCTCTCCGGGGCGCTTCAGGGCATTCAGCTTATCGCTCTCGGGCTGCTGCCCAAAGGGGCGGCCGTTCTATTGGAGAAGCCCTCTTATTTGTACTCCATTCATTCTTTCCAGTCGGCTGGGGTCAAACTGCACGGCCTGCCCATGGACGGGCGGGGCCTCGTAACGGAAGGGCTTGAGGGCCAGGCAGCCCGAACCAAGGCGGCGCTGCTGTATACGATTCCGTCCTTTCATAACCCGACCGGTATTCTTATGGACGCGGAGCGGCGGCGGGAACTGATGGAGATGACAGCGGCGCTGGGACTGCCCGTACTGGAGGATGGCGCCTATCAGGACCTGTGGCTGGACACGTCTCCGCGCTGCCGCTCAAAGCGCTGGACCGGAATGGACAGGTGCTCCACCTGGGCACCCTATCGAAATCCGCCAGCCCAGGACTGCGTATCGGCTGGGTAGCCGGGCCCGAACAGGTGATCCGGCGTCTGGCCGATATTAAAATGCAAACGGATTACGGCGCAAGCTCCCTCTCGCA
>NZ_ASSD01000074.1 GCF_000520715.1 Paenibacillus zanthoxyli JH29 | reverse complement strand
GCTCCCGATGGCCACGGTGGAGCAGACCTACGGCATTCTGGCCTGGCAGCTCTACGCCGCGGGCGTTCCCTGGAATGACGCGATAGTGCGGGTGATGGGCATTGCCAAGGATGCGATGAACGAGCTGCGCGAGCGCCGCGCCGCGAGGCCCCTGCCCGGGCTGCTGCCCTTTCTTGCGCAGTGTGCGCAGGCTTCGCTTCGGCTGGGAGTGGTAACGTCGGATGAATCGCATACGACGGCCGAGCATCTGGAATGGCTCGGCATTTCCCGTTATTTCGGCGCGGTGGTGACAAGGGACAAAGTGGTCAGAGGCAAGCCGGCTCCGGAAATGGCCGAAACCGCCTGCCGGGAGCTGGGGACGCTCCCTGAAGAGACCGTCGTCATCGGCGACAGCAACGCCGATATGCAGATGGGCAGAGGAGCGGGCCTGCGCCTAGCGATCGGGATATCATCGGCGGCGGGAACGGCGGAGCATTTGGCGGACGCGGATACCGTCGTCCGCGACTTTACCGAGCTGACCGTTTCAGTATGACTTTTACCAGAAAGGATGATTATAAGTTATGGATTCATTGCAAACCTTAGCTTCCTGGATACGGGAAAGCAGCCGTATCGTCTTTTTCGGAGGAGCTGGAACATCGACGGAAAGCGGCATTCCCGATTTCCGTTCCGCGGCGGGACTGTATCTGTCGGAGAAATCTTCGCCATACCCGCCTGAGCAAATGCTGAGCCACAGCTTCTTCATATCTAAGCCGGACATTTTTTTTGATTTTTACCGGGGCAAGATGCTTCACCCGGACGCCCTGCCGAACGGCGCTCACCAGCTTCTTGCCCGCCTTGAGCAGGAGGGTCGCCTTAGTGCGGTCGTGACGCAGAACATCGACGGGCTTCATCAGAAAGCGGGCAGCCGGCGCGTGCTGGAGCTTCACGGGTCCGTGCATCGCAACCACTGTATGAGCTGCTCGCGTTATTACGGGCTGGATGCGATTACCGGCAGTGAAGAGACCGTTCCCCGCTGCCTTGAATGCGGCGGCATCATTAAGCCGGACGTTGTGCTCTACGAGGAAGAACTGGACCATAAGGTGCTGACCGATTCCGTCCAGGCGATTGCAAATGCCGATCTGCTCATCATCGGAGGCACTTCGCTGACCGTGCAGCCTGCAGCCAGTCTTATTCAATATTTTCAAGGCAGGCATACAGCGCTGCTTAACGGCGAGCCGACGTCTTACGATTCGCGTGCGGACCTGGTCATCACCGATCGGATCGGGTGGGCGATGGACAAAGTAAGCGAGATGCTGGGTTGACGTTTTCCCGCGTCTTCGTGCATGCGGTGATTATAATATCCTGCGGCAGTGTAAAAATAAAATATTCGGACTGAGAGGCAGGGATACGCATGGTATATGTGGCAAGCGACGAGCGGTATGAGGCGATGCGGTACAACCGCTGCGGGAAGTCGGGATTAAAGCTTCCGGCCATCTCGCTTGGGCTATGGCACAATTTCGGCGGTATTGACTCCTACGAGAACGGAAGAGAAATGATAACCCGGGCGTTTGATTTGGGCATTACCCATTTCGATTTGGCCAACAATTACGGGCCGCCCCCCGGTTCAGCCGAAGAATTGTTCGGCAGCGTGCTTGCCAAGGATCTGGCGCCGTACCGTGACGAAGTGGTAATTTCGACCAAGGCCGGATACTATATGTGGCCGGGGCCGTATGGCGAATGGGGCTCCCGGAAGTATGTACTGTCAAGTCTGGACCAAAGCCTGAAGCGGCTCGGGGTGGATTATGTGGACATTTTTTATTCGCATCGGCCCGATCCGGAGACGCCGCTGGAAGAGACCATGGGAGCGCTGCACCAGGCTGTCCGCTCAGGTAAGGCTCTGTATGCCGGATTATCCAACTACTCCGCCGAACAGACGGAAGCCGCAATTGCCATACTCAGGGATCTCGGCACTCCGCTGCTGATTCACCAGCCAAGGTATTCGCTGCTGGACCGCTGGATAGAGAATGGGCTGCAGGATGTGCTGGAGCGGCATGGAGCTGGAAGCATCGCTTTTACGCCGCTCGCGCAAGGCTTGCTGACAAATAAATATCTGAACGGCATTCCGGGCGATTCCAGGGCGGTCAAGCCTTCGGCCGCGTTTAACGAGAGCCGGATTACGCCGGAGGCGCTGCGGAAGGTCCGGCTGCTGAACCAGATGGCCGCAGCTCGCGGCCAGAGTCTGGCGCAGTTTGCATTGGCCTGGGTGCTGCGAAGCGGCAGGGTCACTTCCGCGCTGATCGGCGCGAGCCGCGTAAGCCAGATCGAAGAGAACGTGGCGGCGCTGTCCAATCTCGAATTCACGGATGAAGAGCTGGACCGGATCGAGATTATTTTGAAGACCGGGAACGACGGTTAGCAGGTACGGCCCGGCTAGTGATCCTGCTGCCGCGCCGTGACGGCGCGGTAAGCTGTCGGCGACTGGCCGCAGAAGCGCTTGAATTGGCGGGAGAAGTATAAAGCGTCTGTTAATCCGACCGATGCC
>NZ_ASSD01000073.1 GCF_000520715.1 Paenibacillus zanthoxyli JH29 | reverse complement strand
CAGCCTTGGGTACGGCGATCCAAGGGTACTGGAAGCGGCGAAGATGCTGCGTGAGCGGTATGCCCAGTGAGTAGCGTTATAGGTATGCGGCTCCGAAAAGTTAAGAAGCCCGCAGGTCTTTCGGTTATTGAAAGACCTGCGGGCTTCTGTGTTGGATACGTCGGGTCCTGCACCGAGCCTGGTCAGGAATTAGGGCAAGCCGCTCCGCCATCAATTGACGGGGTCAGGCGGGTTGCGGTTTGGGTTCAGTCCCCTGTAAACCTGCCTGAGTGCAGTTTTTTTACCCAAAATGCTTATTCATAAGGAAACTCCTGCGATCATACAGGAATTTGAGGCGGTACTGACTGAATTGAGTCTGGGCGGGGGAAATACCTGTACTTTCGTAGGCATGTGATACAGTAGCCGTTCTCAAGGCGACCAAAAGATGCAGAATTTCAGGTTTTTGGCGAAGAACATCCCGATTCCATTCGGGAGGATGCATCGGGATGTTCTCCTGTCTTCGAAAAATAAAGTTTTAGACACCCATGACGCTAACGCGGCGCCATCAGATGATGAAATAGAGTTATTTCAGGATAGACTAAAAAAATAAATTTCTAATTTAGTGATTGACCAATCAATAACTAGATGATATTATGAATTTAAGTTAGTAATTGATCAATAACTAATCACGAAATGAGGTCGATGAAAATGGAAAAAGCGATTGTAATTGGAGCAACGGGCGGAACGGGAGCAGCGATCACGGAAGAACTGGTCAAACGGGGGATACGTACCATTGCTTTTGGGCGTTCGCGTCAGAAATTGGAGCACTTTGCAGGAAAGCTTGGAAATCCCCCGCATTTGACGCTGGCTGTAGGGGACGCAATGCGCCCTGATGATATTGTAGCTCAAGCAGGCGGCGCGGACGTATTGTTCCATTGTGCGAACGTACCCTATAACGAGATGGCGAACAAGCTGATACCGCTAGGCGAATCGGTGATGGAGGCGGCAGAACGGCTTGCGATTAAAGTTGTAGCGATTGACGGGATCTATCCTTATGGGAGAAAACAGATGGATCTTGTCACAGAAGAGCATCCCAAGCAGCCTCATACGAAAAAAGGAAAAGTCCGCTTGGACTATGAACGGATGCTGTTCAGCAAGCGGTGGAGCAAGGCCAAAGTTATGATTGTTCGCTTGCCCGATTATTATGGACCTACGGCTAATGAAGCCTCGTATTTAGGTTCAACCCTTGAAGCGATCGCTGCCGGGAAAATGGCTTTTTTCGTCGGCAACATGCATGTTCCCCGCGAATTCATCTATTTACCGGATGCGGCTGCCATGATTGCCGAGCTGGCAGGCAAAGACTTCGCTTACGGACAGAACTGGAATATACCGGGGGCTGGGATCATATCGGGACGGGAGATCGTACGGATTGCGCAAGCGGCAAGTGGCCATGTTAAACCAGTCATTCCACTGAAAAAATTAGGTTTATCGATGCTGGGCATGAGCGTGCCCGTCATGAAAGAAGTCATTGAGATGCTTTATCTAACCGAAGATCCGCTGACACTAAGCGGAGACAAATACAAACGACTAATCGGACCGATCACCGCAACGCCATTCCAGGAAGGTATTACTTCGACTGTTTTAGCATTGAAGAGCAGGGCATCTATTGCACAATAGTTATTGATTGATTAATAAAATAAAGTAAAGTTGTAACAAGCTTTAGACCGTTTATGAAATTAATCACTAAGGAGAGATGAAATATGTTGAAAAGATTGTTTAAGTCAAAAGCATTCACGATGAGCTTTCTTGTACTGATACTAATTCTGATTGGCGGGGTGATTTTTAGTGTGAGGTACTTCGATGATTCCCAACGGGTCACTGTCGATGTTGACCGAAACGCCCAGGTCATAGTGGACCTTTCCATCGAAATCGAAGCTTCGCAGCAGACCGTATGGCGGATACAGACTGGTATTGACCAGTGGCCAACTTGGCAGAAAAACGTCTCTAAGGCCCGGTTATCCGGTCCGCTCGCGGTGGGAAGCACCTTCCAGTGGGAGACTCACGGGCTGCCCATCGTCTCCACCATTCGCGAGGTCGACCCTATGCGGCGTATCGTTTGGGGAGGGCCAGCACAAGGCATCGAGGGCGTCCACGTGTGGACGATCACTCCCACCTCCAAAGGAGTCGTCGTGCATACCACGGAGTCCTGGGACGGTCCGCCAGTAGCGGCCGACCCCGACGGCATGCGCGCGGCACTAACGTCCTCGCTTAATGCCTGGCTTGCCGATCTCAAGGCAACTGCCGAGGCGGCCAACTGAAAAACAGCCTTTACGCGACGGGGATTATTACGCTCCCTTGGTACCTCCGGGTGAGTCAATTCCCAATTGTAAAGACACCTCCAAAACCACTAAAGAAGTGGGAATGGAAGCATCTTTGCACATATGGGGGTTAGTCAATGTATTATTGTAGAGCATCACAAAAAGCAGGCCAAAACTGGTGGCCTGCTTTTCATGTTTCGGTATGACCAAATGTCGAATAGCTGTTGCGGCATTTCAAATTGAAGGGGCTGGTACACCTCAATAAAAGGGCGCCGCCGCAGCCGTATCTATGGTTTATTGGACACTCCCGCTAAAATACAAAGGAATGCTCCTGAACTCAGTAAGCTCCTAATTGTCATGTGTACGAACCTTAAGGCAGGGTCACGGTGAAACTGTCAAATTTGATTTTTTTCGATGCTTGAGGAGGAGTGAATTCGATCGGTGTCTCTGTGCCGTCTGGGTCAATCGCAACCCCGCCGCCCATGCTTGGAAAAGACAGACGAGGAGTGAATGTTAAGGTTTTTGTACCGGCTGGAAGCGGATCGAACAGCTGGGTGCCGGTGGAATAATATTTACCATCCCGGAATTGACTTCGGATTCCACCCGATTGGGAACCCAGTTCATGTCCCGCTTCATCAACCACTCTGACTAATAGATAGGCGACCGAGTCTTGGTCTTCGGATACCGCGCTAAAGGTAAGCCGTACTCCCGCCGGTCCAATCACCAGGTCGGATACCGTCAGGTCAACTCCGCCGGATTGCTGCTTATGGCCGATCGCGATGAGCTTGGTGCCAGACTGCTTGGTGACAGGTATGGTGAAGTCCCATTTCTTTTGTCTATCCTCGGTGCTAAGGTTCAGCCCAAGCTCGAACCGATCCGGTAACTTCGCCGGAGAGTCGAGTTCCAAAATACCGGTACGATAGGTCGGGGTGATTTTCGTTTGTTTTTCACCGCCGAAGGAACCCTGCACTTTTCCATTGACAGTGAGACCTGTCCTTAAATTAGTATAAGCTTTTCCCATCGGCTTCTCCGTCTTCAGCGAGTACCCGATACTTAAACGTGTCCCGTCGTAGAACACCTCATTGATGGTAAGCGAGTCGCCGCCGGATACTTTGTTCATGCCAACCGCTGAAGTTAATCCATTTTCGCTTACGCGCTTCAAACCGCTGTCTCCGTACTGGCTGAATACTGACCCAATGACCGGAATTTTGGACACAATGCTTGCCATTGCCGGAGACAAGGCCGCCGAACCGAACAGCAGACCGCATGCAACGGCCGCCGCCCCCGCCGTATACGCTATTTTTTTTCGTATCTTCGTCCTCTTGTCTGCTTCGGTTGCTTGAACCGTCCTCGTAATGATAGCGTCCAGCTTGTCATAGGGTACGGGAATGTTGTCGATTTCTTTTTTAAAGGAATGAATTTCTTGGATCATCGCAAGCGGCTCCTTTCAGCTTTTTCCGCAGAATCGATAGGCCCCGGTGAATGTTCGTCTTTACCGTTCCTTCCGGGCAGTCCACAATTTCAGAAATCTGTTTAACCGAATAATCTTTGTAGTAGCGAAGCAGCAGCACCGTCCTATATTTCTCCTCAAGCGTCTCTAAGGCCTGAAGAAGATCGAGCTGATCCTCTAGCTGGAACTGATACGAATCCCCAATATGTTCAAGCACTTCCGGACTCATTACGGTAACATTGCGGTTCTTTTTTAAGTGGGCGATGGCCGTATTAATCAGAATCCGCGTGAGCCAGGTGGAAAAATACCGGGTGTCCTGCAGCGTGGATATCGACTTGAACGCCTTATAGACGGTCTCCTGAAAAACCTCCAATGAATCCGCCTCATTTCTCATGTACACATAGGCCATCCTGTAGAGCTTCTCTTTTTCTTGATGAATGAACGGCTTGTAACATAAATCATATAAAAATTAATCTTTTACAATTTATATAGAATTAGAGTTTCCCAGACTGAACACATCCGAATCGAACAATCTTTTTTATACGAAGGAGAGATCTACTGATGAACAAGACGCTTAACAATGATTTTACCGAGATTCTTACCGGCCGGCGCTCCATTCGCAAATATGACCCTAGTGTAAAAATCAGCAAAGAGGAAATGACGCAAATCCTTACGGAAGCGACGCTTGCGCCCTCTACGGTCAACATGCAGCCTTGGCGGTTCCTTGTGATTGACAGCCCGGAAGGAAAAGCGGTTCTGGCGCCGCTGGCCCGCTTCAACAAGCAGCAGGTGGAGACTTCTTCAGCGGTGATTGCGGTATTCGGGGACATGAACAGCTTCGACTATGCCGAGGAAATTTACAGCACCGCCGTTGAGCGCGGATGGATGCCGGCTGAAGTGAAGGAGAAACAACTGGTGGGCATAAACAGCCATCTTGCCGTCCTGCCGCCGCAGGTCAAGCGGGAAATCCTGCTGATTGACACAGGGCTTGTCTCGATGCAGCTTATGCTGGTGGCCCGGGCCCATGGTTACGACACGAATCCGATTGGCGGTTATGACAAGGACAAGGTCGCGGAAGCCTTCGGCTGGGACAAGGATCGGTACGTGCCCGTCATGCTGCTCTCGATCGGCAAAGCGGCGGAGGAAGGCTTCAATTCGGTCCGTCTGCCTATCGACAAAATCGCAGAATGGAAATAAATAGATTTAAGGCGTAAAATATAGAGGAATAAGATAAGGAGGGAAAGAGAAATCATGATTATTATCCATGCTACGTTTCATGTGAATCCGGAAAAAAGAGATGCCTTTCTGACCGAAATCAAGCCGCTGCTTGCAGGGAGCCAAGCGGAAGAGGGTAACGTGTACTATGACCTGTACGAGCATTCGGAGAAAAAGAATGTGTTCCTTATGGTCGAAGCCTGGCGCGATTCCGAGGCCGTCGATATCCATAACGCTACCCCTCACTTTACCGGTTTCGTAGGCAAAGCGGAAGAATTCCTTGCCGCTCCGTTGGATATCAAGGTATATAACGCAGAGCAGGCATAAGGGGAATATCATAGACACATTTTACCCGCGTCAGTTATCCATCCGAACCTCCCGCCTCACGGTCGTCGTCATGCGGGAGGTTCTTTTTTTGGCGTAAAAAAGGGGTGTTGGCGCTTAATTGTACATCTCGGGTCTACGGTCGGTAAATACCGGGATTTGCCCGCGCGCTTCCCGCACTTTGGCCAGGTCAAGCTCACCGGATATAATCTCCTCCCCTTCGCCCGCCTCACAGACGATTTCTCCCCAGGGATCAATAATCATGGAATGCCCCGCAAAAACATTGGCGGGATCGGACCCCGCCCGGTTGCAGGCGACTACGTAGCACTGGTTCTCAATTGCCCGGCTGATGAGCAGCGCGCGCCAGTGGGCGAGGCGCGGCAGCGGCCATTCCGCAGAGACGAACAGCACCTCCGCTCCGGAGACCATGTGCGCGCGTATCCATTCCGGAAACCGGATGTCGTAGCAGATGACGCCGGCGCAGGGTGTACCGTCCAGACGGAACAGCCCTTTGGATGCGCCCGGCTGAAGATACAGATGCTCATCCATGAGCCGGAACAGATGCAGCTTGCTGTATTCCAAGACAGGAACTCCTTCGCGGTCCGCGGCGAACATGGTGTTGGTTACACCTTCCGCGCGCTGCCAGGCGGTGGAGCCTGCGATAATATTGATGCCGTATTCCTTGGCTAAGCCGCCGATAAACGCTGCTGCGGCCTGGCCGCCCGGATCGGCCATTTCATCAAGACGCGTCAAGTCATAGCCGGTCGTCCACAGCTCGGGCAGCAGGATGCAGTCCGGCTGTCCTTGCGCGGCAAGACGGATGGCGCGCTCCGCTGCGGTGTAATTGGCCTTAGGATTGCCGAAAGCGATGTCGAGTTGAAGCAGGGAAACTTTCATTTAGCGGTTCGCCTCCTTATGTATAGCACTATACGGCTATCCGCTGTTCAAGGCAATATGGCTGTCCGGCGATCTTCGGGGGAAGGGAATACCTGCTGACTTGACAAAACCGGCCGACCGAAGTAAAAAAATAGGATATACCGTAAGGAGGAGCAGAGTATGAGAATAACGATAACCCGTGCCGGAGAGCGCCATGGCGAGGTGTATTTCTCCTCGGCCTACGGCGAGGGCAAGGGACAATGGCTCGGCTCCTCCCTGGTGCCCGGACAGGAATATGAGGCCGAGCTTGAGCTGCCCGAGCTCTTTATCAAATGGGTAGACCTCGTTCCGGCTCCAGGGCAGCTACCGGCGATCTTCATGGAGTCGGGCAAGACTGTTCTGACCGGCACACTGGAGGATATTGAAGAGGACGGGACGGCTTATATGCGGCTCGGGGAGTCGCTGATTATGTTCGAATGTCTCGGCGAGCCTATGGCGCTTGGCGGCACGGTGGAGCTTACAGCCGGAATCCTCCGCATCTATCCGGCAGCTTATTAGCGCAGGGCGGGTTCCCGCGTTCTTGGCGATTCGGGCTTGTCAGCGCAGCAGCCGGAGGCGGCGAGGGCGAACCGGGGTTGTGTGCGGCTTATTTCACGGGTATGCTGTAAATAACAGGCGGAAAGTTTGAAGAAGAATTGAGAGAAGCTGTGAGGAGCACGGGCGAAATGAACAGTGATATTCAGCAATTTAAAAGCGAATTTTTCAAGGCGTTGGCTCATCCGATGCGCATCCGCATTCTGGAGCTGCTAAGTGAAGGGGAGAAGACCGTCAACGAGATGCAGGCGATTCTGGGGTCAGAAGGCTCTGCCGTATCGCAGCAGCTCTCCGTTCTGCGGGCGAAGAACGTGGTGAACAGCGTGAAGGAGGGAACCTCTGTTATCTATTCGCTCCGCGATCCGCTGATCAAGGAGCTGCTGGCCGTGGCGAAGCAAATTTTCGATAACCATCTGGTAAACGCTATCTCTCTGCTGGAGGAAATCCGCAGCGAATAAAGGCTGCGGTTCCGGTGCGGCCTGATTGAGAGCGTTCTCAGATGAATCAGGCTCAATTAATCTTTGACTTTAGGATTGACATTGAAAAAAGACAGGAGTAATGTTTCATATATATTCAAATAATCAGATATTCAAAGAAAAGAAGGTTAAAAGATGATAGGATGGAGCCGATTTCAGAACTATGGTATGAGCTCTCTGCGAAAGGATCTTGTTTCCGGTATAATTGTCGGCGTTATTGCCATTCCTCTGGGAATGGCTTTTGCTATTGCCTCAGGCGTTAAGCCGGAATACGGCATTTACACGACGATTGTCGCCGGCATTCTGATCTCGCTATTCGGCGGTTCGAAGTTTCAGATCGGAGGCCCGACCGGCGCTTTTATCCCGATTCTGTTCGCCATCGGGGCGCAGTACGGCTACGAGAATCTGCTTATCGCGGGTATAATGGCCGGCATTATGCTTATCCTGATGGGCGTGCTCCGGCTGGGCGTGCTGATCAAATTCATTCCGAAGCCCGTCACGATCGGATTTACCGCCGGAATCGCCGTCATCATCTTTACCGGGCAAATCGCCAGCTTCCTCGGCCTGAAGGGTGTGGAGCGGCATGAGAAGTTCGTGGACAATATGCGTGAAATCGGTATTCATCTCTCTACAGTTAACGTATACAGCATTGTGACGGCGGCAGTCTGCCTGGCCGTACTGCTGCTGGGTAAACGGTACGCTCCCAAGGTGCCGGGCTCGTTGATCGGGCTCGTTATTGCCAGCGTCTTGGCGGCGCTGTTCTTCAGCGGCAAGGTCACGACGATCGGCTCGGCTTATGGAGACATTCCAAGCACGCTGCCGAGCTTTCACTTCCCGGTCATTACCTGGGAGCGTATCCGGTCGCTGCTGCGGCCTGCGTTCCTGATCGCCATGCTGGGCGCAATCGAGTCTCTGCTGTCGGCCGTTGTGGCTGATGGTATGACCGGAAGCCGGCATGACAGCAACCGCGAACTGATCGGACAAGGCATCGCCAATATCGCGGCTCCGCTGCTTGGCGGAATTCCGGCGACAGGCGCGATTGCCCGGACCGCCACCAATATCAAGAGCGGAGCCGCTTCTCCGCTGTCCGGCGTGATCCATAGCGTTGTCGTATTCCTGATTCTGCTGCTGTTCGCTCCGTATGCCTCAAGCATCCCTCTGGCGGCTATGTCGCCGATCCTGATGGTGGTTGCCTGGAATATGAGCGAGCGTAAGGCGTTTCTTCATCTGCTCAAGACGAAGACGGGGGATTCGCTGGTGCTGCTAATCACCTTCCTGCTTACGGTCTTCGCCGATCTGACGATGGCCGTGGAAGTGGGGCTCGTGCTGGCCGTCATCCTGTTCGTCAAGCGGATGGGCGAGGTTCATCTCGTGTCCAAGGTACTTCCTGATCCGGAGTCCGTCAAAGTGGGACCGCATATGGTCTCGAAGGAGCATGATTGCCCGCAGATCGGCATTTACAACGTGGAAGGCCCGCTGTTCTTCGGGGCGGCTTACCGCTTCGAGAATACGATGCCCGGAGCCGGGCCTGAGCAGCCGAGTGTGGTCCTGCTAAGGATGAGCAAGGTGCCGTTCATGGATACAACAGGGGAGAGCAATCTGGCGGGGCTCGTCCGGCATCTGGAGAGTTCCGGCGGGAAGCTGCTTATCTCCTCTATTCAGCCCCAGCCGCTTGAACTGCTCCGAAAGACGGGCCTCTATGAGCGGATCGGCGCTGCCCGGTTCTACGATCATACCGGGGAAGCCATCAATGAAGCTCTCCGCACCATTTCCCGGGAGCAGTGCATCGGCTGCCGCCACGCTGCCTTCCGGGAGTGCGCCGCACTGTCCGGCTACGAGGAAGCGCAGAATCTGATTGGCTTCAAGGCATGCACCAAGCCGGAAATCGCCCGCTGACGGAGCGCTCCAATATGTGAAGAGAAACTAAATGAA
>NZ_ASSD01000072.1 GCF_000520715.1 Paenibacillus zanthoxyli JH29 | reverse complement strand
GCGCGAGCCCGAGAACTAATCTGACCAATTGCAACCTTGAGAATCGCCGATTGTTGCCTTGAGCACGAGTATAACAATTCTCTGATACAGGTTGCATGATCTGCAATAAAACAAAAGGTCGTGACTCATCCATGGATGCTATTTTAGAAACATGCGCTGGTCTAGACGTTCATCAAGAGACAGTTGTAGCCTGTATATTGAAGGGTCCCTTGGATAAGAAACCGAAACAAGAAGTAAGGACATTCGGCACCACAACCGCAGAATTACTTCAACTGCAAGACTGGTTGAGTGAGTGTGAATGCGTGAATGTCGCAATGGAAAGCACCGGTGTATACTGGAAACCCATATGGAATATCCTTGAAGATACCTGTCGACTGACCTTGGCCAATCCCGCCAAAATTCGGAATATGCCAGGCAAGAAGACCGATGTCAAGGATGCCGTATGGATTGCTCAACTGCATCGATGCGGACTCATCGAAGGAAGCTTTGTTCCCGAAGAAGAGATTCGAGACCTCCGCGATCTGACCCGTTATCGTCGGAAACTGGTGCAACATGGCACACAGGAGAAAAATCGCATTCACAAGATCCTGCAGGATGCGAACATCAAACTGACGACATTCGTATCCGACATATTTGGTGTATCGGGACGGGCCTTGCTAGAGTCCATTGTCGACGGCGAAGGATTAGAAGCGGAAGACATTCGTAAAATGGTCAAGACCAAATTGAAGAACAAAGTACCTCAGTTAATCGAGGCTTTGAATGGACGTCTTCGTTTACACCACCGGCGGATGATCAAACGTCACTTGGATCACCTCGACTATTTAGACAAGGAAATTCAGCAGTTGGAGCAGGAAATCGATACGTTGATACAGCCTTACCCTCAGGAAATCGAATTGCTGGATACGATTCCTGGAATTAATCAAGATGCAGCGGCGAGCATCTTGGCGGAAATCGGTCCGGATATGTCCAAATTTCCTAGTGATGCCCATCTGGCATCATGGGTGGGAGTTTGTCCCGCCAATCATGAAAGTGCGGGTAAAAAAAAA
>NZ_ASSD01000071.1 GCF_000520715.1 Paenibacillus zanthoxyli JH29 | reverse complement strand
ACCCACCGCCCCCCCCGCCGATAACGACGATTTTTTTGCCTTCCAGATCCATGGCTGAGAATTCGTCGACGCGGCTCAGCAGACCGAAGATAGAGAGAATATTCTCTCCTTCCTTGTCAATATGCTCAAGCAGTCCGGCAATCGGCGGCAGGAGCGGCTTCGAACCGGTAGCATTAATAATAACATCCGGCTTGAAGTTTTCAATAAGCTGCGCGTCGGCTTTCGTATTGGTAAAGGTAATCAGGTTTTTCAGCTGCTGGCTTCTCTTTTCCAGGTAATTCGGGAAATCAACGATTCTTTTCTTATCCGGGAGCTTGGCGATTTCACGTGCAAGCCCGCCTACACGCGGTCTTTGCTCGAACAGGAATGTGGTGCAGCCCACTTCTGCAGCCGTGCAAGCCGCTTCGAGTCCGGCAGTACCGCCCCCGATGACGACAACATTGGTCTGCCGGGTTACTTTGTGCTCTTTGTAATCCTCGCCGTGAATAACTTCAGGATTGATCGTGCAGCGGATCGGACGGTTGAGCGCGATCCGGTGTCCGGCGCAGCCAATGTTGCAGGAGATGCATTTGCGAATCATCTCTTCATGTCCGGTCTGCACCTTGCCCACCCAATCCGGGTCGGCGATCAGTCCGCGGCCGATACCGATCAGGTCCGCATCGCCGTCTGCAAGTGCCTTTTCAAGTACGGCCGGATCGCGGAAGTTGCCGGTGGCAATGGTCGGCTTGCCGAACTTGTCTCTGACCGCTTTGGACAGATATGCGCGCCAGCCGTCCGGCAGATTCATTTGGTCGATCTGGTATTGCAGGGAATCGTTCAGCGCCGCCGAAACGTTAAAGATATCGACTTCATCATTCAAGAACTCGAGAATTTGCAGCGTATCCTCCAGCGTATTACCGCCCTCGATAAACTCGTCCGCGCTGAAGCGCATCATAATCGGGAAGAAAGGTCCGACTTCCTTTCTGATCCGGTCGATAACCATCCGCGCAAATCTCGCTCTGTTCTCAAAGCTGCCGCCGAACTCATCGGTCCGTTTGTTATAGACCGGCGACAGGAATTGGCAGAGAAGGTACGAGTGTCCCGCATGGATTTCAATCGCATCGAAGCCGGCGGCAACCACGCGCTTCGCTGCTTTGCCGTAATGCTCGACGATATCAAGAATCTCGTCCTTCTCCAGCGGGCGGGGGACGGCTCCCCCTGTCTTCGAAGGAATGTTAGAAGAAGATACCGGCTGGCCGCCAATCCGTTCAGGCACCGCGGAAGCTCCGGCATGGTTGATTTGCAGCGCGACGCACGCTCCGTGCTTGTGCAGCTTCTCGGTCAATCTGTACATGCCCGGAATATAGCGGTCGTGGTCGATGCGGATCTGCGTCGTTCCGTTGGAGCCCATCGGGAACTGAATACATGCATTTTCCACAATGATGAGTCCAACGCCGCCTTTTGCCCGCCGCTCGTAATATTTCATATGATCCTCAGTAAATTCACCGTTCGGATCACCGTAGTTCGTACCCATAGGCGGCATTACAATGCGATTCTTTGTCGTCATGCTTTTAACGGTCAGCGGTGAAAAAAGATGTTGATACATGTTGTCCCCTCCATAATAAGCTTGTACGTTCAAGTGAAAATCTTCACAGCTTATTATAGAGGACATGTTATTATAAATCTAATTCATATTTCAAGCTTTTTTAATAGAATATATCTATGTATAAAGGAGTGAATCCCCTATGAACTTACGTCATTTGCAGTATTTTCGGGTCATTGCCGAAACGGAACATATCACACAGGCGGCGATCAAATTATCCATTACCCAGCCAAGCCTCAGCCATGCCATATCGGAGCTTGAGAAGGAACTGGGAACTTATTTATTTGAGAAGCAGGGACGGAATATCCGGCTTACCAAGTACGGCAAGCTCTTCCTTAGCTATGTTAACCGCGCTCTGGACGAGTTGGAGAAAGGCGAGAAGAAGGTCCGCGAGCTGACCAGCCCATCCACCGGGGTGATCGACCTTGCTTTTATCTATACGCTTGGCGCTCATTTCGTACCTGCGCTGGTGCAGTCTTTTTCCTTGCTGGATGAACATAAGAAAATGTCCTTCACCTTCCATCAGGGAAACACGAAAAATATCATACAAGGTTTAAAGGACGACCAATACGATATCGCCTTCTGCTCTTATATGGAACATGAACCCGAAATCGAGTTTATTCCTTTGGCCGAGCAAGAACTGGTCGTCATCACGCCCAAGAATCATCCTTTATCTGAACTGGGCAGTATCGATCTTAAAGAAACGACTCCCTATCCTATGGTTTATTTCAACCCAAAAAGCGGCCTGCGGCCGATCATCGACAGCTTGTTCGCCAGGGTGGGCGCAAGACCAAACATCGTTTGTGAAATTGAAGAGGACACCGCCATGGCGGGTCTTGTATCAGTAGGATACGGCATTGCGGTGATGCCCCGTATCTCCGCCCTTTCCCATTTTGATGTGGATATTCTCAATATCAGCAGCCCGTCTTACGAACGCTTTATTTACGTCGCGAGCGTCCGCAACCGCTATTTATCTCCCGCCGCCACGGAGTTCCGGAATTTTGCCATCAATTATGGAAAGAAATTTTTTCTAAAAACGCATAAGCATGTCTAACCATAAAAGGCGAAAAGGCGGTTCAAGCTTAATCCTCGGTCCGCCATTTCATTTTTCGGAATCGCGTTGGGTCTTTAACCGACATCTCCACAAAAAACGTTGTTACACACACGCTGTATTTGTGCTAAAATATACCTGAAATCGTTTTCAGATAAGCGATTCATGTTTATGAGTCAAACGTTTGCATCTACGATACAGCCGCAAGAATTCGCTGCAATTCATTCTAATCCGAAGATTAGGGAGGCTTATCCGCTTGAACGAGAAGAACTTACCGTCAGTCGCTTATTTCAGCATGGAGTACGGGCTGCATTCCGATTTCAAAATGTACGCCGGGGGGCTTGGCATTCTGGCCGGTGATTACATCAAGGGTGCCAAGGATATCCATGTCCCGATCATTCCCATTGGCCTGAAATGGAAGCAGGGCTATACCGACCAAAAAATCGACGTGAACGGCAATCCGTATGACTCTTACCACAACTATGTGTACGACTTTCTCGAAGATACCGGCGTAAAAGTCACTGTCAAGATCCGCGGGTTAGACGTTATCTGCAAGGTTTGGAAGACGGAGCATTTTGGCAATAATCCGCTCTACCTGCTGGATACGGACATACCGGAGAATGCCGACGCATGGATTACAGGCCAGCTGTACGGCTGGTTCGGCGAAGAACGGATCGCCCAGGAAATCGTGCTTGGGATCGGCGGGGTAAAAGCCCTGCGGGCGCTGGAAATCCCGGTGGATGTGTATCATTTTAACGAAGGGCATGCCGCGCTGGCGGCGGTTGAACTGATCCGCGAAAAAATGGCCGGCGGCGACACCTTTGAAGAAGCCTGGAAAGCGACCCGGCAGGAGGTTGTGTTCACCACGCATACGCCGATCATGGAAGGCAACGAGTCACATCCGCTAAGCCGTTTGGAGTATATGGGCGCCTTCAACGGGCTGACCCGCAGCCAGATGGAGCGTATCGGCGGAGAGCCCTTTAACATGACCGTCGCCGGTCTGCGTCTCTCCCGCATTTCCAACGGGGTTGCCAAGCTCCATGCTGAGACCGCGAATAAAATGTGGAAGGAAGTTCCCGGCCGCTCGCCGATCATTGCCATCACCAACGCGATTCATACGCCTACTTGGGTGGACGAACGCATCACACGCGCCTACGAAGAGAACGGCGACCTGTGGGGCGCCCATGCGGAGATCAAGAGCGAACTGATCGGGTTTATCGAAGAACGTTCCGGCATCCGGCTGAATGAGGATAATCTGTTGATAGGCTTCTCCCGCAGAGCCGCCCCTTACAAACGAAGTGATCTCATCTTCTCGCGCCCCGATATCATCGAGCCCTACCTGAAATCGGGCAAAGTGCAAATCGTCTTCTCCGGCAAGGCGCATCCGCTGGACGACACCGGCAAAAAAATCGTCAGCAACCTAGTCGCCATGATGAAAAAGTATCCGAAAAGCGTCGTGTTCCTGGAGAACTACGACATGACGATTGGCGCAATGCTGACCCGCGGCTCCGACGTGTGGCTTAATAATCCGCGCAGACCGCTTGAAGCGAGCGGAACCTCTGGGATGAAGGCCGCCATGAATGGCGTGCTCAACTGCTCCATTCTGGACGGCTGGTGGCCGGAGGCCTGCATCGACGGCGAGAACGGCTGGCAGATCGGCGACGGCTTCGAGACGACCGACTTCGAGCTGCTGGACCGTCATGACAGCGAAGCGCTGTACGATACGCTTCTCGGCCGCGTCCTGCCGACTTATTACGACAACCGCGAGAAATGGACGCAAATGATGCGCATAAGCATCGAGACGACCCGCACGGAATTCGCGACCAAACGTATGCTGGAGGAGTACTACGCCAAAATGTATATCTCCTCCTGACTGTTCTCCCTCATCACCCCCGTCCGAATCGGACGGGGTCTTTAATACTACCGTATACTTTCCGCCTTTTTAACTGTCTTGCACCCTCTGCCTGCCAACTTTTTAAAAACCTTTTATAAAAAAATGATCTAAAAATATTGCTTTTTCTAAAAACACTATTTATCATGATACTTATACTAAATCTAAATTTAATCATATGAGGTGACATGTGCATGAGTTCAAACCATGACCGCTTAACGACCAGTTGGGGTGCTCCAGTAGGAGACAACCAAAATTCGCTTACCGCAGGCTCGCGAGGCCCGACCTTGATCCAAGACGTCCATCTGCTGGAAAAACTGGCTCACTTCAACAGAGAACGCATCCCGGAACGTGTCGTTCATGCCAAAGGAGCCGGAGCTCACGGATATTTTGAAGTCACTCAGGATCTTTCTCAATACACAAAGGCAGCCTTCCTCTCCCACATCGGCAAACGCACGCCCATGTTCATCCGCTTTTCCACCGTTGCCGGTGAGCTGGGCTCGGCCGATACCGTCCGCGATCCGCGCGGCTTTGCCGTCAAGTTCTACACCGAGGAAGGAAACTATGATCTGGTCGGCAACAACACGCCGGTCTTCTTCATCCGTGATGCGATTAAATTCCCGGACTTTATCCATACGCAGAAGCGCCATCCTCAGACCCATCTGAAGAATCCGACTGCCGTCTGGGATTTCTGGTCCCTATCGCCCGAGTCGCTGCATCAGGTTACCATTCTGATGTCCGACCGCGGCATTCCGGCAACGCTGCGCCATATGCACGGCTTTGGCAGCCATACGTTCAAATGGGTCAACGCCGAAGGACAAGCAGTTTGGGTGAAATACCATTTTAAAACCGAGCAGGGTATTCAGAACATGGATGTCGATGTGGCGGCCAAAATCGCCGGTGAGAATCCGGATTACCATACGGAGGACCTGTTCAACGCAATCGCAAACGGGGATTTCCCGGCATGGAAGCTGTACGTGCAGATTATGCCGATCGAAGACGCGGATACGTACCGGTTCGATCCGTTCGACGTCACCAAAGTATGGTCGCAAAAAGACTATCCGCTGATTGAGGTCGGCCGCATGGTTCTGGACCGTAATCCGGAGAACTATTTTGCCGAAGTAGAGCAGGCTACCTTCTCCCCAGGTTCCTTCGTTCCAGGCATCGAGGCTTCTCCTGACAAAATGCTTCAGGGCCGTTTGTTCGCCTATGCCGACGCCCACCGCTACCGGGTAGGCCCGAACCATAATCAGCTCCCGATCAACCGTCCGCAGTGCCCGGTGCATAACCACCAGC
>NZ_ASSD01000070.1 GCF_000520715.1 Paenibacillus zanthoxyli JH29 | reverse complement strand
CCACCAAACGTGAGGCTAGCCAAATCAGGTTCTCAAAGGACGAACAGCGCGCCAACGTAGAAAAATAAAATCCGCAGAGGAATTTTATTGATAGCCGATGGGATATTTTTTTCCGGATTCGCCGTTTCCGCTGCCGATACCCCCACCAATTCCACACCAACATAGGCGAATACCACCATTTGAAAGGAAAATAAAAAGCCTGAAATGCCGTTCGGAAAAACGCCCCCGTGTTCCCAAAGGTTTAGTATCTTCACCGATCCTGCATCCGTCTTAAATCCCATGACCAGCAAAATGACCCCAATGCCAATCAATGCAAGAATCGTGATCACTTTGATTAAGGCAAACCAAAATTCCAGTTCTCCGAAATTTTTTACCGTTAACAGATTGAGTCCTAATAAAATAATTAAGCAGACGATAGCAGGTACCCACTGCGGGATATCGAACCAATACTGTACATATACGCCAACCGCAATCACATCAGCCATAGCCGTCATGATCCAGCAAAACCAATAGCCCTCATGATTCAAGGCTAATGTCCTGTAAGTTAGGATTTCCCAAATTGCCGTTACTAAAGCTTTGTACAAGACAGCGTATATCTAGAGTGAGAAGCTAGCACCACGTTTAGCAAGGTACATGTTTTGGTCAGCTCTTTTGATCAAATCAGTCACGTTAAGGGCATGATCGGGAAAAACTGCTATGCCTACACTCAGCGAAGTGTAGATGACATTTCCCTCTAGCTCGAAACGTTGGGGGATACCCTGTATAATAATGCCGGTGATTTCATCCAATCGGCCGATCCATTCACTTGGAGTGGTGATACTTATCACGAATTCATCACCGCCGAATCGCGCGCAGCGCATACCTTCATGCTGTAGCAGAGTCATATGTTCCGCGACGGCCTGCAGCAGCAGATCTCCCGTATGGTGACCATACAGGTCATTAACGATTTTGAACTTGTCCAAATCGAAGAATAGGACGGCCACCTGCTCCTGCCTCACTGCGGCAGATGAAAGCATGATAGTGAGCTCTTGTTCGAACGTCCTGCGGTTGAGCAGTCCCGTTAGGCTATCGTAGCTGGCCAGGTATTCCGACCGTTCGAGCGCATGCTTCAACTGCTCAAGCAGCTTCTCACGATCTAGCAGAAACATCACCTGCCTGACAAAGATCAGCACAACAATACTGGTAATGCCTGCAAGAAAGATACTGTTCAAAGGCTGCCCAGCACTGAAGAGCCCGACGAACAGGAGAAGACCGATATAAGGAACGGAAAAACGGAGAATCCGGACGCTGCGCGTGTCACCAGTCAGGATCGGTCGCGAAGCCGGATTCAGCGAATACAAGCCAGCCAAGGCCAAGCAGAAGGAGGCAGATGCCCAGAATGGATCGATCCATGTCGCTAGCGAATCCATATGATGTACGTCGATGAGAAACACATATAGCAAATCTCCAAAGACGTAACATACGAATCCGCCCATAAGAAACAATAGTGTCTTGCTGTTAAACCTCCGCTCACCGTTGAGCAGCCAAACGACCAATATAAAAAACCTTAGAACTGAGGTCACAGGATAGAACAAATCTACCCCAAGTGTAAAAAAATCTAGGTCATCGTTTCCGTAGTAAGCCGGTTTCACCAGGTACCCCCAGCTAATGACTGATATACTGATGAGCAGAATGGCGGAATCGAGTAGATGCCGGGTCCTTTCGCCAGAGTTCTTCAGCCGGACATAAAGCGCGATCAGGTATAGAAAAGAGTTCGAATACCAAAATAGATCGGCGATGCCGATTTCGGGAGCTTCCATCGACCATACCCATTCGTAGGACCCCCAAATCGTCTGAGCAATCCATTCACAAGCGACCCCGATTGCGATGATAACCCAAAATCGCTTTGAAGTCCCAATTTGCTTACGGATGACAAAAACCAAAACCATAAATGATATTGCAGGTGCCAGCATGTTCATGCTGTAAAGCCCAAAGGTGTAGTGGCTTTTCCAAACAGATATAAAAGCCTCTACAGAAACGAAAAGAATAGAGAATATAAGTAGGTAGAAAGTGAAACGGTGCAAATGCATTGGTATCTCCCTCCCTATCATGCGTGTTGTACCTCTGCAAAAAGAAATTGCTGCCGTTGACAAGGAACTCGGAACGCTGGATGCCTCATGGCAGCTAGAACAAAGCTCTGCCGATCCGGTTCCTCTGCATCAAGTAAAGCTGGCTATCAACAGCACCGATGTGAATACGCAAATGAACCTGCTTCAGACGATCGTAAAGCAGATTCATGTGAAAAAAGGCCAGAAAACCGAAGGCATCGGACACCTAATAATGAATAAGTCACTTCCGGCACCCCGCCTTCAAATCGGAGCTTATCGCCTCTATAACAGGCTTTTTTACAGAAAGTGACTTAGGGATAAACCCCTGCTATACAAATCCTTTTCCACGCCTTTTACGCGGTTCTCCACCAAAAAACATGCTGCTACTTATGATATCGTAACAGCTAGGGCGAAATTTAAGGGGCCTCACTAAGGGTGGCTATTTAATAAGCTTAAATCGGTTTTTTAATAGTTTATTTCTTATGAAGTTTCATTACGTATAGCTGCATACTTTGCATTCTTCTTCAGCTTGGCAAGGATGACATCCTCCATATTCAGGTCTAACGACTGAGCCAAGTAGACCGCATACACCAGCACATCAGCCAGTTCATCGGCAATCTGATCC
>NZ_ASSD01000069.1 GCF_000520715.1 Paenibacillus zanthoxyli JH29 | reverse complement strand
AAATATAAGAATTTATAAGCTGAGCGCTTATCATTTGCCTTATATTTCTGAGAAACGATACTGTCCCTAACAGGACGGTGCAGCCGTTTCTTTTTGGATGACAGCATGATTGCCCTCTTGTCCGCATATTGTGATTGTACAAGATATTCGGACTTGGGGGTAATGGTGATGGGCATGAGCATGGGAGGCATGGGAGAAGTACCGGCCGGATGGGGCCAGATCGTAACCATTGCAATCATGGCGCTCGCTCTGGGAATGGATGCCTTTTCGCTTGGCGTAGGAATCGGGATGAAAGGCATCCGTCTTCTTCATGTGCTGCAAATGAGCTTGCTCATTGCTTTTTTTCATGTGCTGATGCCTCTGCTTGGGCTTGTTACCGGGAGCTATGTTGGGCATTTGCTGGGCCGGGTTGCGGGGATTGCCGCCGGGGTGCTGCTTGTTGCGCTAGGCGGGCACATGGTGCTCGGCTCGTTCCGCACCGGAGAGGGAGCAGGAATGAGAGGGGTGGACCATCGCACAATGTGGGGAATGCTGCTCATTTCTCTCAGTGTTAGCATCGATTCGTTCTCTATTGGCGTCTCGCTTGGCGTATTTGTGAGCAATGTCTTGCTGACCGTGCTGGCCTTCGGGGCCAGCGGGGGGCTGATGTCAATCACCGGGCTGCTGATTGGACGGCATGTAAGCCGTGGACTCGGAGAATACGGGGAGGCGCTAGGCGGGGCTATTCTGCTTGGGTTTGGCTTGCTGTTCATCTTCTGATACAATAGCGGCAAAAGAGTTATCCCATGGAGGTGATCTGCATGCTTCATATTTTGTTCGTCTGCACCGGCAATACATGCCGCAGTCCTATGGCTGAAGGGCTTCTACGCAAGCTGGCAGCGGAGCGGGGATTCGATCTGGAGGTGCGGTCAGCCGGGGTTTCCGCGATCGCCGGAACGTCGATGTCAAGGCATGCGGCGGCTATATTGCGGGATGAGGGTATCAATGATCATATTACTTCCTCCCAGCTTTCGGGTGAACTGCTCACTTGGGCCGATCTGGTGCTGACCCTTACCCAGAGCCATAAAAGACATGTGCTTCATTATTTTCCGAACGCCGTATCCAAGACGCATACGCTCAAGGAATATGTGCAGGATGAGGAAGCGGTCCGCAGGGACCTGGAAGAGCTGGACAGTCTCTATGCCGGAACGGAGCTGACCGCTTCGCTGGGGCAAGAACCGAAGGCTGCCGACCTGCAGCGGATCATCGAGATCCGTCAGCGGATTCCGAGCGCGGATATCATGGACCCGTTCGGCGGAAGCCGAGAGGACTATGAATATGCGGCCGCTGAAATCCGTTCGTCGCTTCACAGGCTGCTGGATAAGCTTGAAGTCTTACGCCGTTTGTAAAATGTCTCCATGAACCGAGGGCAAGCCCCTTTCTTCTTGAGCTGGTTGATTTTCCGAGCATGATGATTTAAGATATAGACAAATATCGGTTCCGGTGTAACTGGCGACAAGTGTGGATAAACCACGATGGAGCACTGGAGTAGACGGCCGGTCGCCTGGGCGAAAGAGCAATTCCGCAGCTGTCTGCGGACTGCTCTTTTTTGTTTAAATGTTTGAAAGTGATAGAAGTCACATATATCATCCTTATCCGTATAAGACACATTGGTTCTCTTTTAGGAGGTAAAGCGGTGAAACATGACGAAGATCGGGCGGAGGAACTCATTTCTTCGGCCAAGGATTTGTCCGGGAGCGGTCACGCTGCCAAGGCAGATCCGTCTATTGCCGAACAGACTTATCTCGTGCTGCGGGAACTGGCGGAAGCCGGCGGGATTGGACAAGGCAAAGTGCTCATTGTCGGCGCCAGCACAAGCGAGGTAGCCGGTGTGCGGATCGGCACCGGGGGGGCGCTTGAGGTAGCGCAGCAGCTTCTGTCCGGCGTCCGCAGGGCTGCCGGGGAGTTTGGCTTCTCACCGGTATATCAGTGCTGCGAGCATCTGAACCGGGCGATTGTGATGGAACGAAGTCTGCTGGAGCAGCTTGGTCTGACCGAGGTGTCGGCAGTGCCGATTCCCGGAGCGGGAGGGTCTCTTGGCGCGGCGGCATACCGCTCGATGACCGATCCCGTGCTGGCTGAAACGGTGCAGGCGCACGCCGGCGTCGATATCGGCGAGACTCTTATAGGAATGCATCTTCGGCGCGTCGCGGTGCCTTTCCGGACATCGCTGCGCTATATCGGAGAAGCCCGCGTCAATTCGGCCTACACCCGACCGCCGCTGATCGGCGGAGAACGCGCGGTGTATCGGCAGCAGGAGGATGGCGGCTCGAAGCTGTGTGATTAGGGAAGAATAACCCCATCTCATAAATTATATTCAGGGAGGAAACAACAAAAATGGAACAATTGCGCAAGAGTGACCCAGAAGTGCTGAAAGCGATGGGACTGGAACTTCAGCGTCAGAAAGCCAATATCGAGCTGATTGCTTCGGAGAATATCGTGAGCGAAGCTGTCATTGAGGCTATGGGCTCCGTATTGACGAATAAATATGCGGAAGGTTACCCGGGCAAACGTTACTACGGCGGCTGTGAAGATGTGGACATCGTGGAGAATTTGGCCCGTGACCGCGCCAAGCAGCTATTCGGCGCCGATCATGCCAACGTGCAGCCGCACTCCGGCGCGCAGGCGAACATGGCGGTGTACCTCGCCGCGCTCAATCCGGGAGATACGGTGCTCGGCATGAACCTGGCTCACGGCGGGCACCTGACGCACGGCAGCCCGGTTAACGCATCCGGCCTTCTCTATAATTTTGTCGCATACGGCGTTCAGGAAGATACCTTCCTTATCGACTACGACGAAGTGCGCAAAGCCGCGTTCAAGCATCGTCCGAAGCTGATCGTTGCCGGTGCGAGCGCCTATCCGCGCACGATCGACTTCGAAGCTCTGGCTTCGATCGCAAGCGATGTCGGATCGCTGTTCATGGTCGACATGGCGCATATCGCCGGTCTGGTAGCCACAGGACTGCATCCGAGTCCTGTTCCGCATGCCCATTTTGTGACCACGACCACCCATAAGACGCTGCGTGGACCGCGTGGCGGCATGATTCTCTGCAAACAGCCGTGGGCTGCGGCGATTGACAAGGCCGTATTCCCGGGCTCACAAGGCGGTCCGCTGATGCATGTCATCGCGTCCAAGGCGGTAGCCTTGGGTGAAGCCCTTCAGCCGTCCTTTAAGACTTATGCGGAGAATGTTGTGAAAAATGCCAAAGTGCTGGCGGAAACTCTGATCGGCGAAGGCGTCAATATCGTCTCTGGCGGAACCGACAACCATCTGATGCTGGTTGATACGCGTAATTTGAACATTACCGGCAAGGATGCGGAAAAAGTGCTCGATTCCATTGGCATCACCGTCAACAAAAATGCGATTCCGTTCGATCCGACCAGCCCGTTCATTACAAGCGGCATCCGGATCGGCACGCCAGCGGTTACCTCGCGCGGCATGGATGAGCAGGCGATGACCGAGATCGGCAAGCTCATCGCCGCCGTGCTGAAGAATCCTAAAGATGAAGCCACGCTGCAAGACGCTGCCCGCCGGGTCGCTGCGCTGACGGATCGCTTTCCAATTTACCCTTCTTTGCAGTACTAAACCTAATGAAGTCTGAGCTCAACGTCGCCTTGCTGAACATGTTCGAGAGAATGCGGGTAAGCAAGGGCATGAGTGCTTGGCCCGAATCTCATTGAATTTTCGAAGATGGCAAAGCAGATGCTTTGCCATCTTCGAGTTAAGTCCAAAGAAGAATTAAAACAACAGAAGAATTAAAACAACGAAATGGACTTTGCCCTGAAGAAATCAATGATAATCTCGTACCTTTTCTTATTTGATGTTCATTCGCGGTATTACTGCTCGTTTAATACTTTCTGCAATGTCTCTGCATCCAGAAGCGCTACAAGCGCCACGACCGGATTCCAATAATCTTTGTAGTGTACAATTTTATTGTCCTTGGTTTCGATCACGGAGATATATTTCTGAAGATAAGGCTTGCCAGTAGTCAGGTTTCGCCCATCCTCTATTCCGAATTCGATTATCATAATATTGGGATTCAACGTAAAGTGAAACGTTGGTTCACTAAACCGCGTGATATCAAAGCTTTGAGGAAAGTCTTTAATATATTCATAAATGGCAGCCTTCCCTTCAAGTTTTTGAGTAAAACCTTTGAGAGCGTAAGGAAACTCGAACAGCGCATTGTCATCAAAAAGTTCAATAAATTGATTCATGTCTTTTTCCAAAAGAGACTTGCAAAACTTATGGAAGATCTCCCGTGAGGCTTCCATTACCTTTTCGTTATCTGCCAGATTGAATGTCATAATTACCACTCCTTATCAAAATTGAAATATTGACTCTGCAACCGGAATGCCCCGTCTTACGACTCCGACGATTGTTTCCGCGCAAGGATCTCGGGAGGCTGGGCGCCAAGCCACCATGCCAGATTTGCCGATCCCTCGATGACACGCCCATCCGTATGCACATAATAGCGTTTATCGGGTCTTTGTGCGAAATCGCCATTCAGCGCTCGTAGGCTCCATTCCGAACCGTAACGGAAGATCTCCGCTGCAACGCCGCCAAGGGGATGGAATTCATTCTCATAGATCCGCAGCTCCTTAGGAGCCTTGATGAGCTCGTATAGAGCAAGGGCATCCTCAACGGGGATCAGCTCGTCAAATTCCCCGTTGCCGATCAGAACCGGACAAGTGATGTTCGAAACGAGATGCCAAATGCTGTAATTCGCTGCCATTTCTTTATCAAACTTCTCTTCATCGGTGTATCCGGACATATACATCATATTGGCCTTGAAACTTGGTTGGGCTTTGCTGAAAGACTTCTCCAGTTCACCGGGGCCTGTCATAAAGGTAGCTAAAGATTTCAAGCGGTTGTCGTGGGCAGCTCCCCGTAATCCCCAGATCGCGCCCATACTGACTCCAAACAAGCCGATCCGATTCTTGTCGACCTGCGGAAGTTCTTCAAGAAAGTCAATATACCGGCTGATGGCGCGCTGGTAGTTGGTCAAGGTGACTTTGAGTCCGGATGACCCGGATTCTCCTTGTCCTGGTCCTTCAATGGACAAAGCGATCATCCCCCGGGACGTGTAGTAGCGCTGGGCAATTTGAATATAATCCTCTTTGATCATGTCCATGCCCGGGCCAAGAATGACAGCAGGAGCATTTGATATATTTCCTTCAGGGAGAAACAACAGACCGAAGATTTTTTTGCCTTCAAAATCCAGCTCAACCCTCTGGATGGTTTGATTGCTTAGACGCGAAATCGCTTCGACGGACTCATTGCAGCGCTGACGAAATACGGTTTTTCTGGGATCATCGTTAAAAAATGAATATTGCGCTCTACCCCACATCACCGCAGCACGCTGATACAAGTCTTTGGCGGTTGCCGGGAAACCCTCGCTTTCGTAATGCTTTGCGCGTTCTTCTGCCTGGGCCGCAACGGTCGACCATGCTTTCGGGATCATGACCCCGCTTTTAACCAATTCAAATACCCTGTCAAAGTCTCTATGATTGTGGCCGCATTCTTCCAACGTTGCCTTTGCTTCGGGATGCAGAGCGTCAAATCCCCCTTGTGCAAGTGCGATATCCAGAATCCATCCTTGTGAAACTGCTCGTTGTGTCATTTTTTTAACCTCCACATTATTATTTTTTTGATAACTGGCTTTTATTTCTGTTTCCAATGTGAGACGTGAGCGATAGCGAAGTCATTCAGAGACTTAGGTGGTCGTCCGGTCACACGCTCAACTGTATCCGTAACCTGATCTTCAGTACCGTGAAGCTTGATCGCTTCATCCAGCCCAGCGAGAAACTGAGCATAGTCCTCCGGCATCCCGAATTTCATCATTCCGGCCGCCAGTTCTTCCGTGCTAATATTCACATGTTGGATGGTTCGTCCTGCAACAGCGCCGATGATTTCTCCAGCTTCCGCGTAACTAAACGAATCCGGACCTGTAATGACATGATCTGTATTATGAGGCCGCTCATCAATCAGCGCTCTTACGCCCACCTCAGCAATATCGTCGGCATCAACGAATCCAACCCGGCCTGATCCTGTAGCCGTAATCATCACCCCGTCACTGTTGATTTGGGCGCCGTGATGACCCTCCGTGAAATTTTGCATAAAATAAGAAGGACGCAGTACCGCCCACTCCGGCACAAGCTGACGTAATGCCTGATGCACCTTGCCGAACACAGGCCCACCTTCGGGCACGGAAGCGCTGCTCAGCAAAACCACTCGGCGGACGCCGGCCTCTACAGCCCTCTCCAGAAACGGCACCATCAGCTTGGATGGCTCCATAACTGCAACGGGACCCACCAAATAGATGCTATCCACGTTTTTTATAGCCGGTTCATATGTTGTTTCATCGTACCAATCAAAGGTTACATGCTCATTTGTGCTTCCTGAAGCGGAAGTTCCGCGATCGGCCGTACGAACGGCATAGCCCAGATCGGTAAGTCGCTTAGCTATACGGCTTCCTGTTTTGCCTCTTCCGCCAGTCACTAGAATTTTACTGTTATTCACCATATCAATTACTCCCTTTCTTTTTTAGACTTATAGGTCCGAAATATTCATGAATAGTCAATCTAGATTAAAATAGTGACTCTGCGACTGAAAACCGGTGTTGGAATGATGGATTTCTAGATCAAACGATCTAATATGACTAAAATATTAATGAAGCGTCCAATACCGCTCCACTAAGGGTCAAGCGCAGAGAGAGTGACAGTTGCAATATCGTCCAAAACCTCCGAGGTCTGAGGTTAATTTAGCAGCCTGGGTTAACGAATGCTTCTGCCCAAGTATTGAACACCTCCTTTCTGATACCTATCTTATCCATTCCGGATCATTTAGTCAAGAAAAAAATTAGGTCGTTGAAAATCAAAAAAAGAGACTTGCCGGGGCTTATTTTGACAGAATGTTCACAGAAACGCGTGGTAAATATATGAAAGTTGCAGAAAGTGAATGAGGATGTTCAACTAATTTTCATGAAATATCGTGAAGAAAGTGTGAAAAGTATGTAAACCCTGAAAATTAGGAAATGTAAATAAACGACGAAAGACTGAGAACTGGAACTTCGATTCTTCCAGACCGGCAATCCCTCCTTTCCTAGATGAAATGCGCCATCAGTGATGATATAATATACAGGATTTAGCTGAGAAAGAGTTAGCCCGGGCTTGCGGCCTGGACAAAACTTACTGCTACCGGAGGGACAAACGAATGGGAAAACTGGTGATTTGCGATCATCCTTTGATTCAGCACAAACTGACTTTTATACGCGATGTGCGAACCAATACGAAGGAATTTAGGGAGCATGTAGATGAAGTAGCGACTTTGATGGCCTATGAGATTACGCGTGATATTCCTTTGGAAACAATTACAGTGCAAACTCCGGTCGCTGAAACCGAAAGCAAGGTCATCTCCGGCAGAATGCTGGGACTTATCCCGATCCTGCGCGCCGGCCTTGGGATGCTGGAAGGCGTTCTGAAGCTGCTTCCGGCGGCGAAGGTGGGCCATGTCGGCCTGTTCCGTGATCCGGAAACGCTTCAGCCCGTCGAATATTACATCAAGCTGCCTACGGATGTGCAGGAGCGTGAACTAATTGTCATCGATCCGATGCTGGCGACCGGCGGGTCCGCGATCGCGGCCATTACTTCGCTCAAGAACCGCGGCTGCACGCAGATCAAGATGATGAATCTGATCGCCGCTCCCGAAGGCGTTGCCGCCGTTCAGGAAGCCCATCCCGATGTCGACATTTATGTCGCCGCGCTTGATGATCATCTGAACGATCATGGCTATATCGTACCGGGTCTTGGCGATGCCGGAGACCGGCTGTACGGAACGAAGTGACTAATAGAAGCAGCAGAAGAAAGGATATGGATTATGTCCAAGATTAAAGTTATGACGATTTTCGGCGTCCGTCCCGAGGCGATCAAGATGGCTCCTCTGGTTCTTGAGCTTCAAAAGCATCCCGAACATATTGAATCGCTCGTATGCGTTACGGCGCAGCATCGGCAGCTGCTTGATCAGGTGCTTGAAGTATTTAACATTGTGCCCGACTACGATTTGGACGTCATGAAGGACCGGCAGACGCTGAACGAAATTTCCATTCGTGTTCTTGCGGGGCTGGAACCCGTGCTGCGGGAAGCTAAGCCGGATTTGGTGCTTGTTCACGGAGACACGCTGACGACATTTCTAGCGAGCTACGCTTCCTTTTTGCAGCAAATACAGGTAGGCCATGTGGAAGCAGGGCTCAGAACCTGGAACAAGCTCTCTCCGTATCCTGAAGAAATGAACCGGCAATTGACTGGTGTGATCGCCGATCTGCACTTCGCTCCGACCGACTGGTCGGCAGGGAATTTGAGACATGAAAACAAAAAAGAATCAAGTGTTTATATCACAGGCAATACGGTGACCGATGTGTTTCAATATACCGTACAGCCGGGCTACCGGCATCCGGTACTGGAATGGGCTGCAGGAAAAAGACTTATTTTGATGACGGCGCACCGCAGGGAATCTCAAGGCGAACCGCACCGTCATATTTTCCGTGCCGTCAAAAGGATTGCTGATGAATTCGAAGATGTCGCCATCTGTTATCCCGTGCATCCGAGTCCTGCGGTTAAGGAACCGGCATACGAGATTTTGGGCGGGCATCCCAGAATTAAGCTGATCGATCCGCTGGATGTCGTAGACTTGCACAATTTTTATCCGCATACCCACTTGATTTTGACCGATTCAGGCGGCTTACAGGAAGAAGCTCCCTCCTTCGGAGTTCCTGTTCTCGTGCTGCGCGACACAACGGAGCGCCCGGAAGGCATCGAGGCTGGAACGCTGGAACTGGTAGGTACGGACGAGGAGAAGGTGTATCAACGGACACATGCTTTGCTGACGGATCAAGACCTCTATCAATCCATGAGCCGGGCCGCCAACCCGTACGGAGACGGCAAAGCATCGCAACGTATTGTCAATGCGATTTTGCACCACTTCGGAGTTATTGAAGAGCGCCCTGACCAATTTCACAGAATGTTCACAAATAATTTGGAATCAGAAGAGGCTTAGTTGTGAAAAAGTTTTTGTGAGCATACAGTACAACTGTACGGTTGATATGGTTTTGGAATAATTTACTGTGATTTTTTTCATACTTTCAGCTGTTTTTCAAGCCTGTTTATGACACGTTGACAAACTCTTGTTACATTCAGTAAAATGAATTGGAATTCCAAGGGTGGGGTGCTATGAAACATCCTGAACAACCAAATGACGAGAACCGGAAATTGCGAAAATCCTTTCAGGCTATGGGTCTTGTCAGTGCCATTGGTGTCGATCTTGCCGGCTGTACCATAGGCGGATATTTTTTCGGAAAATGGCTTGGGAGCATGTGGGGTAACCAAGGTTTGTGGGTTGGTCTAGGTGTTCTTTTCGGCATGTTGTCAGGAGCCGCAGCTATTGTGAGTCTTATTAAAAAGGTGACGAGGGATAGCGATGAATGATGCAGCCAGAATGAACAAACTGATGTTGATGAGCATTGCAGGTATTATCGTGGTTTGTGCTATCATCGCTGAATTGATGCCCCATCGCCGCACCGTCCTTCACGGTATCGTGCTTGGCGCCAGTGTAAGCTGTCTTAACGTTTTTTACATGGCGTACAAAGTGAAAGGAATTGCAAAATCCGCCTCCGGTGAGAGCAAAGCCCGCGCTACGCTGGGTTTCGGGTGGAGAATAGCAACCTCCATATTGGCGGTTGTACTCGCGCTTGAATTTCCGCATTACTTCAATGAAATCGCCGTATGTGCCAGTCTTGCAACCGGTTATTTCGTGCTTCCTATCGTGGGATTTATTTTGCTGCAAATTGAGGAACGCAAACACACTGACGGAAAGGGGTGAGAAACATGCATTTATCACCAAATATTAAACTGGCTGGACTCGAATTTGATCTGTCCATCGTGCTGATGCTGGTCGTTACCTGTACAATCGTCTTGATTATTGCCCGCTTGGCGACGCGGAATCTTTCCGTGGAGAACCCTGGCAAAATGCAAAACTTCATGGAATGGCTCGTTGAATTTGTACAAGGTATGATGGCAAGTACCATGGATTTGAAGAAAGGCAAACCTTTTCTCAGTCTTGGTCTCACGCTGATCCTGTTTATTTTTGTCGGGAATATGCTTGGATTGCCGTTCGGTATCGTTACCGAGTACCACGATGCCAGCAAAGCGACGTTCTTTAACCAGCCGCTTGTAAATGTTGTGGAGGAAATTCATAAGGTCCATGCCGCTAATCCGTCAGGGGAGGCAGAAGTCGGAGTAAGCTGGTGGAAATCGCCTACAGCCGATCCTGCCGTATCCTTGGGACTGGCTGGGGTGGTTTTTCT
>NZ_ASSD01000068.1 GCF_000520715.1 Paenibacillus zanthoxyli JH29 | reverse complement strand
TCTTTATCCTCAAATTTGATGCGGTCAAGGTACTAGACTGGGTTGAGTCATAAGTATGAGTAAACAAAGTATTTGCAGAAGTTAAAACCCCTCTTTTTCCACTTTTAGTAGACAAAGTAGCCCAAGCTGATACAGTGAAGGGATCATATGCGTCATTGTCCTCAAAACCAAATATTACAGTTCCATCCATACTTTTTGTTGCATCACTTAACCATGCATTACTCGAATTATTTGACACATAAGTAAAGATATCTTTATCCCAATTTATACTTAAAACGTCATAAGAAGCTGGATACTGTTCAAACCCACCAGAAGGACTATTTAAAGTTACAAAAATATAATTCGTAGTGAGTGTTCTATCGTTTTTATCATGCCAGATTGTTAAAGTATAATTTGTTGGAGCTGTTGACATAATGGAAATATCGGAACTATTATTTCCTTGCTGAATTACATTTCCGTTTTTATCCAGATTAACTACTTCTTTGCTAACTGTCGAGATTCCAGCTTCAAGATTCGTTTCAGGTTAACTACAAAAATCGCGATATACGAATGTTTGTTCTTTATTCAAGCGGAAAAAAGCCCCTGCTTTGGCAGAGGCTCCTTCACCGAGGCTTTCGAATTATGTGGATATCTTAGCATATTGGTGATAAGTTAGGAAGTGATTTTTATTACTCCTTTGTGCTTCCCGGACGCTTGTTTAGAGCAAGCTCGAATAACCCGGTCGCCGACAGCCCTGCCAGTGCCCCGGACCACAGCAGCAGCACCAGCTCCTGCAGTACCCCTTAATCTATGCCTCGGTCCTATAGATCTACGTCGCAGCTGCCACATCGACGGCATGAATGAAACGCCTGCTGCCACGGTAGAACGTTTATGCCTGCAATTCTAAATATTAAATGCCGAATATATAGCGTAAAAATAAGACGTTTCTAAAGGGGTATAAATACGTCAAAACCGCATTACAGTAGTATATGGGATAAAAAAGGAATAACGGGGAAATAATCGTCTGAATCTTCCTTCAGATTCTGCCTCGCGGCAGACACCCTTGCCTTTGGCTAACAGTTCCTACTGCCAAGCCTGTAGCGGACTTTCACCGCCAAGTTATCGCCCATGCCGGGCGCACACGCAGAAAGGGAAGCGGCTATGGACCGCTTCCCTTTCTGTTGCTGTAACTATATCCCAGATGCCAAAGAAAATGTGAATTGCGAACGATATCCACATGTAGCCCCGTTTAGGTTCCTGCCTCATATTTACTGCCCGAACCCGCGACACAATCTCGACCTTATCCGGTACTCGGAACGTGTAGCTCATCGGCAACTGGTACTGTCCCATACCCTCAACTCAGCTGCCCGTGCAACCTTACCGGTTCGGAGTTAAAGACATAGTTCCCCTTAGACGCAACATCCCCTTCTTGTCCGGCCAAAACCGTTGCATCGGCAATATCTCCATTACTTTTGAGAAAACCAAAGGGGCAAAATTAAGGTTCACTAATAAGAAAAGCGGAACAGAGCAACATTTAATATTGCTTTGTTCCGCATTATCTCGATACTTATGTTATTCTGATCTCAAATGTTTATATTTCCTTCGGTCCAACTAATTAAGAGAAAGCCGAGGACATGAATTCAATGTCCTCGACTAACATGTTTAACTAATTTTATATTTTTGAGTTATGACTGAAGCATTAAGCGAGAACCCTCTTTTGATCATTGTATCAGCTAGTGTTTTCTGAGTACCGCCGTCAGGATCACAAACAAGATATCTGTAAAAATCTGACGCCGAGGAATTCCAGCCGTCTACTAATACATAATGCGAGTTGCCATTTTGATATAGTCTTACTAGGCAAATATTGCCATTCCCAACTTCTTCAGATACGTCAGACGTTGTTGCAAGATTTACATTGATATTCTGGCTTCCTATTGTTGCTGTAAAGCTATTCCCAGTAAAATCAGCAGCGTTGTTTGTACCCCCTACAGTTGCTTGCACAACGGCATTGTAGGTATTGTCATTGCTATTGAACAAGCCACCTTTGTACAGAATAAACATGGCTAATGAACAAATCGTACATCCGTATTGCTTGATGGTTCCGCTTGCGGCTGTCTTTCCGCAATTTGCGTAGAAACTCGTGTCAGTAAAAGCAGAGATTGCAGTATTCGGGTATTTTATTGAAGAATCAGCTTGGTTAATCAAATTTGTTGAAGATAGTTTATGCGGCATTAGCCTGTCCTCCTAAAATAATTAGTACAAAATGAGATGCTTTTTTATAAAGGCGGCGCCAACCTTACTTTATACTATGTTTTAAGAGATTACTTACCTGTGGTACTGTCTTAAATTTAATAAAAAGGCATATCTCCGAAAATATTCACTCATTCCAACACTACAAAATTTCACTGGAACCTAAAAAACTCGCATCATTTATTCCTATTTCTTTGGTAGACTATCATCACAAGCAACCCCGTCTCGATAAATTAGGTCCTGCTTCCGGCATTTGAGATGCGATTGGCTTATTAGAATGGGCAAATGGCTGGAAGGCAGGAACAAAGAGTTGGTACCAAAATTGGTGACGCAAAAGAAATAAATAAAATATTAGGAAACTAGCGTAAAAATAAGACGTTTGTATAAGGGGTATAAATACTTCAAAATCGCATTGCAGAAGTATACGGGATATGAGAGGATTAATGGGGAAACAATGATCCAAATCTTGACAGGGTAGAGGCCATGGGTTCGATCCCCATCCGTCCTATACAATTATCCTTTAAAAAGCCCTTGATTTATAAGGGTTTTTCTTTTGACTGCTTATCGCCAGTTTTTTTGAAAAAGGTTGAAAATAGCGGATTGGGAACGAATTGAGGACGGAATTTCGCATGGATTTGCTCTATTGAGGGATTTGTTGGCTAGAAAAATAATTATACGCTAACAAGCCACTTTTCCAGCGAGCGGCTTTAGTGACCTGATTTCTTTCTTAAGTAAGAGCAGATGCATCAGCATTCCACAGGTTGTGCCACCCCCTCAGCAGGTATAAAATCGCAAACATTTTTGCACATATAATTATTTTTACTTTTATAAATCAAAATGTGGTATAGTAGGGCTAGAAAAGACGCACAATGCAAAGAGAGCCGTGCGGCTAACACGACTCTCCGGCGCAATATCCGCTTTTAAGGGCGGCGGCTTTAAGCAGGTTTCAACCGTGAAATAGGTCGGTTCCCCAGCCAAGGGCGGCCTATTTTTTTGTTTTGGCTAATCGCTACGACGATGGCCACAACCAACGTCAGCAGCGCGATAAGTAGCGCACCGAAGCCGATCATGAGCGTCAAAGCGTCCTTAACCTCCACAGGCATCACCTCCCTTCCGGAAGATGCGCCGACCGCCTTTGCAAGCCTTCTATTGCTTCAGCAATTATATCATGTCGATTGATATTCTGAATAGGCGAACACCGCTCCATATTTTACGTTCGCCTTCCCTATCCCGGTAATGCAGAACTGATGTGAATGGATTGCAAAGCGCGGTAACAGAACAGACGAGCAATCAAGAACCCTTATTTTACGCAATTTCTTGAAACTATAATAGAAGCAGTGATAAGCACCCAATGACTGTACAGGGCTGAAAATCATGAGTTCAATTCTTTAACATGGATGTTATCAGCGGTACCGGATGTTTGGTTCCATGCTCAAGTTTTTCGCCTGTGGGACCAAACCATTTTTTAGAAGCATTATTCGGAGCTCTCTCCCGATTCCGGTGGTCTGATAATAAGCCGTACTGTCGCGCATATCCCCCAATCTTCCATCACTTGTGTACCGAAAAACCATGTATTTATTGTGGTAAATCTCAAAAGAGCCTCCCGCTAGTTTTCTTTAATTTTAGTATCGAAATGCTTCGTCTTAATCCACCATAATCTCAACCGTTCGCTTCCCGCTTCACCACTGAGCTCTTAGGAACGGCGGCAGCCACGCCCTTTCTCGACTTCAGCAGAAAGGTCAACGGAATCGCAACAACGCCAATCAATGTAGCGGCCAGGAACACATCCTGCACGCCCATCGCCATGCCCTGAGCTTTTAGCAGAGAAGAGCCTTGCGCCCCTCCCCCAGCCAGCGCTTTCAGATGGGTCGCGGATCTCGCAGCCAGCATGGAGCTGAAGATCGCAATGGCCAGCGCTCCGGTGGCTTGGCGCACCCAGTTCGTTACGGATGAAGCATGGCCGGTATATTCCTTGGAGATGGTGGACATCCCCGCATTGGTAACCGGCATAAAAGCAAAGGAAATCCCCGCATAACGCAGCGTCATCCATGAGGCCACATAGACATGGGTAGCAGCCAGCGTAAGATGACTAAGCTCCCAAGTCGATACGACCAGCAGCAGAATACCGCTAAGAATAAGCCAGAACGGACCCACCTTGGTATACAGCTTACCAACCACCGGTGAAAGAAACGCCATCACCAGCGAGCCCGGAAGCAGCACAAGGGCGGTTAATAGCGGAGTAGACTGCTGAATATCCTGCAGAAAAATCGGAATCAAGAACGTTCCGGAATATAATGAGATGGTAATCGTGCAGTTGATGATTAAGCTGTACGTAAAGCGCTTTTGCCGGAATACCTTCAGATTAAGCAGCGGCTCCTTCAGAGAGAGCTCTTTGCGGATGAAATAGGTCAACATGGACGCCCCGACCACCAGTAAGGATAACGTCTGCCACGAAGTCCAGCCCCAGGAATTCCCTTCACTGAAAGCCAGGATTATGGACGCGCTGCTTAGAATAACGGTTACGAAGCCGGGCAAATCAAAGGTTTTGAGCTTGCCGGACTGGCGGTGATAGGGCAGACATTTAAGCGCTACAGTAATCGCAATGATTCCGATGGGCAGGTTGATAATAAACAGGGACTGCCAGCCGAAATACCCGGTCAGCCAGCCGCCAAGTGTAGGCCCGAATGCCGGGGCAAGCATGGCGGAAAGACTCCATAGGCTCATGGCGAAGGCCTGCCGTTCCTTTTCAATGAACTGATAGATCATCGTCATCGTCGTGGGAATGATTAGGCCGCCGAACATCCCCTGCAGGATGCGAAAGGCGATCAAAGAATGAATGCTCCAAGCGATCGTAGATAGCCCGGAAAAGAGGGTAAAGCCAGATAAAGCAAACAGATACAGGTACTTATAGCTCCACTTATCGCCAAAATAGCCGACGACCGGAGCGACAACCCCGGTTGCCAGCAGATAGCCGGTAATCATCCATTGAACGGAGCCAACCTCCGCATGAAAGTCCTTCATAAACACCGGAAAAGCTACATTAATCGTTGTAGAACTCAGGATGGATATGAAATTGCCAAAAAAAATCGCTAAAATAATGAGCCAGAAGGAAGAATTCCTGACGGTGTAATTATTCAATGCTTTCTCTCCTCTAAAAAATATAGGTGTATGATACAATTAATTTAATATAGGTGTATTATACAACTATTATGCTGAAAATCAATATTTCTTTTTTCACGTACTTTCATTTTGGGTTATGTATTTTCACTTGTGGCTGGGTATTTTCACTTATAATATGGAGAAGAGTATAAATTAAAGGACGGAAGAGCTATGAAAGATAAAAACTTGGATTTCATCAGCAATGAGATGATGACATTGATTCGCCGCGCCTCCCTGGACAAGAAGCATGGCGGGCTGGATCGTTCTAGCTATACCTTGTTGCATCATTTGGCCAACGACGGCAACATTGGGGTTAAGGTTCTGGCGGAAGGACTCGGCCTGGACACCTCCACGATCAGCAGACAGACAAGCGTCCTTGAACATAAAGGATACATAGAGCGAATACCTGATCCTCAGGACGGACGGTCGAGCTATTTTCAGATCACCGAGTCAGGCTCACGGAAGCTTGCCGAGGCGAGAAAAATCAGATTGGACCGATATGGGCAAATATTTAAAGACTGGTCGCCCCAGGAATGCCGGACTTTCGGGGACATGCTGGCGAGACTTAACCGTACACTTGATGAATAGCGCCGATTTCTGCCGCCTTTTGCATTAGCTGCACTGCATCCGTCAAACCGCCTGCTCCTCCAATTCGCTTGTCGCTTCTTCTACATTTCGTATGTAATTTAGCCTGTCCCGGTTGAGAAGCGGGTAATCGTACAGAAGGCCCTCGTAAACGATGTCGAATGCAGGATGGTGAAGAAAATCGTTAGGCGTCACAAGTGTGGATGGCCGGTCCCATAGGGAAAGTCCGCTTTTGCGCAGCGCTTCGGATACAAACTGGGAGCAAAAGTAAGCATTTTTCGTCTTAATGTCCAGGTTCATCAGCACGCCTAATAATCCGATCAGATTGTAGCGATAGACATGCTTCTCCTTCTGAAAAGACCGGACGGTCCGAATGGCAGCGTCACGCTGCTGCTTCGAAATCCGCAAACGGAGCAGTACGCAGTGAGTGCCGGGAAATTGACGAAAGGTTCCCTCATATATATCTTCCTCAACAAACCCTCCAGCCCAGGGCTTCCTTGGGCATTTGCGGCCAAAGCTGAACACATCATTCAGCTCCGCGTCGAGCGCCAGGGATGCATGGTTATAGGGAGCGGCCGTGAAGCTTTTGATCAATGTTGTGAACCATGTGCCCGTATCGGTCAACAACACATAAATGCTGCTCTCGGAATCATTGTCTCCTGTATTGTAGATCATTGTGTTCACCCCACTGCCAAAAAATTTTACCAAGCTGCTTAATGAAACAATATCTTCTAAAAACAGGATAGCAAATGACGAAATTAGCCGTAACTGTCCGGAGTTTAGTTTCGTTCTGGACTTTGGTCGTGGCACATTATTCGGCTATCGGCTGGGAATGGACGGCTAACGGTCAAGGGAGATCAATGAAGGAGTCAAGATGAGAGAAATGGGGACGAAAAAAGCGCCCGCACAGCGGACGCTCAAACGTTAGTCTGGTATATTCAGGTTACTCCTCAAACCTCACAAATTCATCGGCATTAGCCCGGATATGGGCGGCGATCGTCTTCAAACTTGCCGTTGAAACCAGCTGAAACCGCCGGTATAACCGCTCCACCTCGGCATTCAATTCCTTATCATGATCAAGGTCCGTAATTACGGCGTCCTTCCACTCCAAGCCTAGCCTGCGGTTTCGGGTCTCCAGAACCTCTTTCGTTTCTTCCAGGAGATGGGACATCTCCATATCGCCAAAAAAGCCTAATCCATTCATTACCCCGGACCACATGTCCGGATTCTGCAGCAGATGGGTGATCCAGCCATAATACTCCATATCCGAATGCTTCGCGTGGTCGTAAAAGACTCTGAACATGCACAGCGCCCGCTGTCCCTCGGAAAGACCGGAGATAACCCTGGCCTTCACCGCCATATCCTTGGCTCGGATTTGACTGAAGGTCGGCTCCATGCACGCCCTGCCCAGTCTTTCATCCTCCAGCGAATCGAATTCACGCTTGTTCATTACCGCTAATGCCATAACATCCCTCCTTTCCATATCGTACCACATATTTCTAAATCACGACTTACAATAAATACTCCAGTTCAAGTTCATGGCGCACCGGAATGCCGTCATATCCGATCAGGGGAATCGACGGCTTCAGCTTGCGCGCCTCGGTTATGGCGCCCCGGTGAACGGCCTTGAAATCGAACCCTCTTTTCTGATAAAAGCGGATGGCCTTCGTATTGTCATTGGACGTAATGAGCCAAACTCTGGCGCATCCTTCCGCCCGGGCGCGTGTAATCACCGCCTCGATAAGCCGGGTGCCGGCGCCCTGGTTCTCCGCTCTGCTCTCCAGCGAGACGATCTCGCACTCCCCGTTCAGCACAGTGTAGAAGATTGCCCCCAACAGGTTCCCTTCCGTATCTTCCACGCAGCAGCCGGGCAGTTCCTCCAGTTGGTAGACTTTCCCCCGGGATACCATCAGCGGACCGGCAAGGTTGGCAGCTTCCTTCCTAGCCCGCGCATCTATATGTTTTATCAGCATCAAGCATACCTCCCGTCAAATTGAATTCCTCTTCATCTTCTGGGCTATCCATTGTGTTCCAATCCCCATAGACACCAAGACGACAAGGCACATAACAATCCAGCCTACCAAAGGGATATTCGCGAACGCGGTTATGATCGACGCGCCGATAAGCACTTTCACCCAATCGGAACTTTGTGCCGGTCCACGAAACCATTCCCCAATGCGAGAACTCATCACCGTGATGCCCGCAGCAACGATGACGAGCACAGCTAACAGAATAAGGATTAAGATCGGAATGCCGACAACCGTGACGAGCAGCAGCGCGCTCAGCGCCGTGATCATCAAGCCGCTTAGGAAACCAATGTAAAGCAATCGTCCGATGGATTCACGCTGGTACCGGTCAGTGAAGGCGGCTATTTTCGTTTTTCCGATAATTCTAATGAGTACTGGCACAAGAATCATCAGCAGACTGCCGGCGAGCTGCAGCACCCACAACCCCAGCACAAGTCCGCCGCCAATCAGCAGGCTATTTTGCGTTGCGTTATCAAGTGAAATAGTATATACATCGTCACCCAATACAGCTTTCGGGTCCTGGTGTACCCGTCCCCCAACTACAACGACAACGCCTTTTACATTGGCGGTGCTGCCAAGACGAAGACTGCCATTAACAACGACAACCACACCGTTCACTTGGCCCAACACATCAGCATCGCCCCCGACAACATATACGTCGTCGACGGTCTGCCCTGCGGGTACGGTTGTATTTTGATGCTCGAAGATACTCTGCGCCGATGCCAGGCCAGGGATGAGGAACATCAGGAGGATGAAACAGCTTAATGTGTAAAAAATCTTATTCAATACGTTCATCCCTTTCAATTGGCTGTCGTTTGCAGCAGTCTCCTGAGCGAGTATGCGGATACCGCAAGGATAACTGATGAGAGTACAACCGTCAGCCCGGTTAACACGGGTACACTGAGGATGAAATGCGACGCCGCATAGACCATAGCTGCCGTGAGTTTCAATAATCCATGAATCAGCTTTACTAATACTGATCCGCTCAGGAACCAAAAGATGCCAAATGTCAACACCATCATAAGAAAACCAAATGCCCAGCCCTTTTCAGCAGCTGTCGGTATTTTTTCTTCTGAAATGGACTGAAGAACCCGGACCTCTAAATGAGCCGGCTCCTGAATCTGGCGGAATGTCTGCGCAAGCTCGCTTTGCATGACTAATAGGTCTTCCAGAAGCGCCTGACAGGACTCGCATTCCTCAATATGGTCTTCCACACGCTGCCTTTCTTCAGCATTCAACTCGTCATCGAGATAAGCCGACAATTGATCCTCCGGATGTTCGATCATCCTCGGTCCTCCTTTCCTAATTCCTTGCGCAGCGCCATTCGGGCGGCAAACAGCCGGGATTTCACCGTCCCAAGAGGGACTTCAAGGATATCGGCTATTTCTTCATAACGGTACCCCTGCACTTCATGCAGCAGCAGGATTTCCCGATGATCGACAGTAAGCCTTGCCATAGCTTCCTCAATAGACAGCTTCTCCAGAGGGTCGGGCAAATGTCGATCCGCTATCGCTTCATCGGGCTCATCACGGAGCCGCTGTTCTTTGGCGCGTTTTTTCAATCGATCCTTGCACAGGTTAGAGACAATTCGAATGATCCACGACGAGAACGCATACTCATTGTCCAGGCCGGATAATGAATAATACACTTTAATGAACGCCTCCTGAGAGACGTCTTCCGCGTCCATCCGGTCGCCCAGCATACCGGCAGCATATCGATATACATGGCCTTTATAACGGTTTACTAGCTGCGCGAATGCTTCTTTATCACCACGCCTAGCCCGATGAATGATATGATTTAGTTCCTCGTCTACCACTCGCGCCCTCAACTCCTACCAGAACGGAAGCTTTCACACCATCATGCCTGTTGTGTCACCACATCACATTATATAACAAGATGCCAATACCCCATATCGCACCAGTAATAGCCTCAAATCAGGCAGTAATGGCTTCGTTCTTCCGCAGCAGTCTTAAGACCTCAAGCAGAATGATGTTTAAGCTGATCCACACCCCGCCGAATACATATCCTGCCGCGACATCGCTTGGAAATTGCACGTTAAAATAAACGCGGCTGATCCCGACAAGCAGGCACAATAGAATAACAGTTAAAGTTACCGAAATTCGGATCAAGCTCTCACTATAATGCCGAAGCAGTAAAAATGCGGAGAAGCCGCATACGGTTAAAGAAGTAAGCGTTTCTTCACTAGGAAAAGTATTAAACACTTGAACCCCGGCTGCAACAGGCCCAGGACGATGAAACAGCATGCGCAGCCCTGCATCAAGCAGTTCCCCTCCAAGCACAACCCAGAGCAAAAAGGAAAGCTCCAGCAGCCGGTCACGGCCCTTGAGAACGACCCAAAGAGCGGTTAACACGATAAGAGGCCCGTAAAAATATAAGGAGCCCAGCTTGGCAAAGCCATTCATTGCATCCTGCCATTCGGATCCAAATACGGTGTGAACGACGTACGAGGCAACCTCGTCGAATTGACTGAACTCCTGCGCCAAAAAATCCTGAATCAGCCCCAGCATCAGAGAGACGAATACGACTAATGCCATAAACGAAGACAGCACCAGAAATCTGACTTTGCCCAATGAGTTGAAATGGCGTACTCCTTGGTTCAACAGGGTCATAAGCGATGCAAGAATACGCCGTTTGTGCTTCCGGTAGAGATAGACCAGCAGGGACAACAAAGCCGAGGCAACCCCAAAGATGATCATATAGCGGTTCACTGTTCGATGATAGGCTTCCCATTTCGGCCCCAGCACTCTGCCGAGTGAAATGAATAAGCTGATCCAAAAAATCGCGCCGGAATATGCGTAGACGGCATAGCGGCGGAAGGGCATGCGGGTTACCCCGCAGAAGTATCCTGTTATATGCCTGACACCGGGTATGAAAAAAGCGATGAACAACAGCTTATCGCCATATTTCTCAAACCATAAGGATATGCGGTTCAGCTTCTCCTCGCCCAGATGAATACGATGCCCATATTTGACGACGAACGGTTTGCCCAGCCGGTAACCGATCCAGTAGGAGAGCGTAACGCCGGCTGTGGCGCCGGCGCTCGCTGATAGAATACTGAGCAGCCCATTCAATTTTCCTTCATAAACAAATAAGCCTGTATAACTCATCAGCATCTCGCCAGGAAGGGGTAAGGCGAGCATTTCAAAGAATAAGGCCAATAGAATCAGTCCGTATCCGTAATGTTCAAGCCATGTTGTCAAAGTGTTCAACGAGAACCCTCCTCTTCCTTTAATTTTAACCGTTTCGCACCGCTTTCCCCTGCATCCATTCGTAAATAATTGGAATCATCACAAAGCTGTTCAATGTGGAGGTGATCATGCCGCCAATCACCACGATCCCAAGCACTTGTGAAATGACGGTATCGGCGCTATGGGATAACGCAAGCGGAATCAGCGTAAGCACCGTCGTGCCTGCAGTCATAAAAATGGGCCGAACCCGCGAGAGACTGCCCTGCACCACGGCTCCCCGAAGGCTTAATCCCTCTTTGCGATTGCGTTCGATCTTATCAATCAAGACGATCCCATTGGTAACCACGATGCCTGTAAGCATCAACACCCCGATGAATGCGGCGAGATTCCACTGGCCATGGATCGCGTATAACGCGAGCACAACACCGGATAAGGCAAGGGGAATGCTGATCAATACCGCAAATGGCGCTTTCCATCCTTTGAATACGAAGCTTGTAATGAGCAGGACGAGCAATATGGATACAACGACCGCAATCGATATCTCAACAATCATCTGCGTAACCTGCTCAGTAATACCGCCCAGCGAATACGTCACTCCGGCTGGAAGCTGTATGTCTTTTAAAGTCTGATCTACGGCGCTTGACACCTTGCTTAGATCACTGGAGGTGATTTGCGCAGCCACGACGGAGAAGGGCTGACCGTCACGCTCTTGAATGGAAGACACGGCAGCACTTTTATGAATGGATGCCAATTGATCCAGACGATAGGACTGGCCACCCCTGCCGGTGATGGTCTCGGCCGCAAGCGAGGCCAGTACTTGTTCCGGCGAATAAACAGGCAGCGGCTTATCGTTTACCGCACCTGCCCTGACAGAATCGATATATACATCGACGGGAATCGTACCGGACCCTGTGGACGTTGAAATGTCAAAGTCTTTTCCTTTTGCCATGTAACGGGCTAACAGCTTATTGATATCGTCCGGCTTGATTCCAGCCTTGGCGACCTTCTCCTTGTCAATGGTTATAGCATACTTAGGAATTCCGTTCGTCAGATCTGTCTTCCCTGCCACGCTTAGACCTTCAATATCAGCCAGTTTCGTGCGTACAAGCTGGGCGGCGTTCTCCAATGTTGGTTGATTCGCGCCGGTTAGCATGATTTTGATCGTTGAATCATCGCCTGCGATGTTTTGATTGGTTACCGTAATGGCAGCGCGGTTTGAAACTTTGTCTAAATCAGACTGCAAAGCCGGTATGAACGCATTCACTTCTTTTAGATTTTTCAATTGGATGGACAGGTTGGCTACGTTCGGCTGCTGAATGAACCCTCCGCCCTGGTCGAATACATCATCTGCCTGCGGCGTAAACGAAGACCCGAAGGTCGCTGAATATGCAGCAATTTTGATGTTGCTATGCAGAACAGCTTCCACTTTCCTTACTTCCTTGTCCACTTCAGACAGCGGCGTTCCCTTCGGAAGCTCCACTTTTACAGCAACCTGGCCGCCCGCCGTACTGGGCAGAAGACTAAATGGAAGCTGCGATGCGAACAGCGCGGCGGCAGCAAATAGAATCAGCGAGATACTAGCCACCGTCTTTTTATGCTTCAGCGCCGACTGAAGAAGGGGCTTCATTAAAGGTTCGAGCGTCACCGCTTCAGCCTTAGGCTCTCTCCAGCCCATAAATGCAAATGCCGGAATCACCAGCATAGCGACGAAGAACGATACCAGAAGCGCGATGACAACCGACCAGGCAAAGCCCGCATACGACGCGCCAATAATGCCGCCAACTAGGGCAATCGGAACATAGACGGCGACTGTCGTCGCGGTGGAAGCGAAAATGGCCGGCAGCATCTCTACGACCGCAGAAGCCAGCACATTCAAGACCGGATTTCCTTTATTTTCCTGAACCCGCCGATACATGTTGTCCAAGATGACGATCGCGTCATCCACAATTCGGCCCATAGCCACGATTAATCCGGAAACGGTCAATATGTTTAATGTGACGCCTATTGATTTCAGAATAGCTGTTGTTGCCAGCAGGGAAATGGGAAGCGTCACGGCGATCAAGAGTGTTGAACGCACATTTCTGAAAAAGAACAGAACGCAGAGCATGGAGAACACACAGCCCAGTAAACCCTCGCGAACAAGCCCCTTCAGAGAACTGTTCAGATCATGCGCACGGTCGGTCAGCAGAGTCATAGACAGGTCGCCGCTGCGAAGCGCAGCAATGCCGGAGACGCGTTCCTTTACATGCTGCGCGACATCCGTAATGTTTGCCGCAGGTGTCTTGATGACGTTAATTATAACGCTTGCCCGGCCATTGGTTCTGGAGACCGTCTTCACATCGGTCAGTGATTGAGATACCGACGCAACGGCCGATAAAGGCACGCTATGACCGTCTTTGTTCTTGATGACCAGATTGTTCAGCTGCTGCCCGGCAAGGTCCCAGCCCTCCACTCTGACGGGAAAAGGGGCTTTAACATTCGCAATATTCCCCTGCAGGCTGGGCACATCCGCCGTAATGGATTTATTAAAATCGTCCACCGTCAGGCCGTTAGCCGCCAGATCCTTCATACGAAGAACAACGACGTATCCCCTGTTGGCTCCGCCAACGGTTTGGACATCCGCCACACCAGGGACGGATTTTAGCTGCTTGACGATGTCTGTTTGCAGGGTAGATTGCAGGGTCAGATCATCCACCTGGTTATTTTTTGCAGTCAGACTGTAACTCAGAATGGGAAACGTGCTCGATGTTAATCTTGTTACTACAGGCTTGTTAACCCCATCCGGCAATGCCGCATCGTTTAACGCTTGTTTAACTAGGTTCTCCGCTTTTTCCATATCGTAATCCATCGGGTAATAGAGATTCATCAGCAGCCCGCCATCGTACGAGGTCGTCTCAAGGCTGGTTAACCCGCCGGTCTTACGGATCGCGTCTTCCAAAGGCGTTGTGATGTCTCTTTTCATTTGATCCGCTTGGTAGGACGATGCGCGCAGGGACACCATTAAAGTGGTGTTATTGATGCCGGGAAGGTAGTCTCTCTGCATTTGGAAGGCCGAAACCGCTCCCCACGCTAATAGCAGTACGACACACACTAGAATAATCGTCGCCCGCTGCATTACCGCTTCAATCATTCGCTTCATTTCGAAGTCCCCTCTCAAGTTCTATATAGGGAAAGACTTCGTACACCGCCTGTTTGTTCATTGCCTGAGATTTATTTTTTCGCTGAGTACTCTTCCATCCAAAAAATCCCGCTTGCATAACGAACTGGCGTTCGGTATATAATAGAAAATACGAATATGTGTTCTCCTTATGGTGGTGTAATTATGGATATGAATTCAAGAATTGAAACAGAAGAGGACTTTCAAGTCATCAAGGAGTACACGTTGCTGCCGATTTTGCTGGATATGCTGGCAAGAGATATGAATGAGCTGAAGAAGTACAGAGATAAAATCATTTATAATCATGTCCTTATGTATCTGAAAGAAATTGAACATGCGGTTTATCCCGAGCTGCAGAATGCCAAGAGAAAGATGAGGACACGGGATATCCGGATTTTGAACACCGAAATGAATGCACAGGGCATCCATGTCGAGTATAAAGTTCGCGGGTATATCCACCACTTCACGATGCTGCGGAGTTTGGTTAAGGCAGAGCTGATGACCATGCTGATGAATATGCGGAGGCGGTTAGGTTGAGCGAGAAACATGAACGGATTATATTTCTGGCGGATTGCCAAAGCTTCTATGCAAGTGTTGAAAAAGCCGATCACCCGGAATGTAAGGATAAGCCCGTTGCTGTAGCAGGCGATCCTGCCCGCAGATCCGGCATCATTTTAGCGGCCTGTCCGATTGCAAAAGAATATGGAGTCACTACCGCAGAGCGTCTCGGAGAGGCTTTACATAAATGTCCCGATCTCGTCGTCATCCGTCCCCGGATGCAGCATTATATTGATATCTCCCTGATGATTACGAAGATTTATGAGGAGTTTACGGACCTTGTTGAAATATTTAGTATTGACGAGCAGTTTTTGGACATTACGGCAAGCCTGCCTATCTTCGGTGATCCTATAACGATTGCCAAATCCATTCAGCAAAAGGTTCTAAGTCAGACCGGAGTACGGGTCAGGATCGGCATAAGCTCCAATAAAATCCTTGCTAAAATCGCAACGGATATTTGGGCGAAGAAGAATGAAAGTGGCATCTTTACTTTGCCTGAGTCCGAAATCGAAACCCTTCTGTGGCCGCAGCCGGTCCATAAAATGTTCGGCGTCGGTTCGCGTATGACCGCACATTTTACCCGTCTTGGAATGGATACAATCGGAGATATCGCCAGAACGCCCCTATCGCTTCTAAAAGATAAATTTCGCGCCCGCTTCGGCAAGCAATCGGATATTCATGCGGAGGTGATGTGGCGGACGGCGAACGGTCTGGATAATAGTCCGGTTAAACCCGGAACCTTTGTTACACCGCCCAAATCAGTCGGGCATATGATGACTCTACCCAGAGATTATGCCGAGTCGCGGGAAGTCGATACGGTGTTGCTCGAGCTCACTGAGGAGGTATGCCGTGACTGCCGCCGCAAAGGATATATGGGCTCTGTCGTAAGCGTCAGTTGTATGTGCAGCCCCTATGAATCACCGACCGGATTTTCGCGCCAAATGAAGATGCAGGACCCTACGAACCACACGAATACCGTAATTAAAACCGTAAGAATGCTGTTTTATAAATACTGGGATCAAATGCCCGTCCGCCGTGTCGGTGTGACCTTAAGCCATCTCGTGGATGACCAGACTTATCAGCTCACTCTCTTCGAGGATCAGGTAAAGCACAGGGCCTTGGATGAAGCTACGGACAGCATAAAAAGTCGATACGGCAGCGACGCGATTATAAGAGCCTCATCCCTTACCGATGCAGGGCAAGCAAAGGACAGGTCGCAAAAAATCGGCGGGCACTATAAATAACGGATTCATATTTTGGCGCTTGATCTTTTGGCCCGATGCAGGCACAATCAAATATATAACACTCAAGGGGAGGATTACGAAGGTTTGAACAATGCCGAATCGGGGACGACCTATGAAATTATAGATTTATGCCTGCTGGCCGGAAAAATCATGCTCCAAAACGGCGCGGAGACTTACCGCGTGGAGGATACGATGACGCGCATGGCCGCTGCTCTCGGATTCCCGGGGGCGCACAGCTACGTAACGCCGACCGTCATCATGTTTACGACCAGCCGGACGGAACAGCCCAAGCTGTTCCGCATCGAGGAGCGTACGACCGATCTGCAAAAGGTTGCGGAGGTCAACGACATTTCGCGCTGCCTCAG
>NZ_ASSD01000067.1 GCF_000520715.1 Paenibacillus zanthoxyli JH29 | reverse complement strand
TGTCCCGCCAATCATGAAAGTGCGGGTAAAAAAAAACTACCGTTGATTAAAAAGCTAACACCCCAGAAAATGGGTAATAGAGGGTAAGACAAGTTCTGGAGGGATCATCATGAAACCTAACAGGGGCTTACCTAAAAATCGACTGACACCTGAGAAACGAGTTTATTTTCGACCGGAACTTACACATTGTCCTGACTGTGGGACGACTGAAAAGGCACCATACCGCTTCGCATAAAATTGTAGCGACTCTGGACGGAATTCTGGAGGCCTGGAATATGGCATACCACTGTCCGAATGCAGCTTGCGGGAAACCGGAACGATATTTCACCTCGGCAGAGGCCGATGCGCTCTGTTTAAAATATACTTCGTACGCCTACGCCGTGTTGGCCCTTGTAGGCGTCATGCGTTTCAAGCAGCATAGGACGGTTACCGAAATCTCTGAAGCCTTAAAAGAGCGAGGAATTCCGACCTCGGAACGTCATGCCATGCGTCTGTACGAATGGTATCTCACCTTACTTCGTGCTTCTCTGACCCCTGACGTAAAAAAGGATTTAACGTCTGTTGTAGAGACATACAAAGGTCTTCTTCTC
>NZ_ASSD01000066.1 GCF_000520715.1 Paenibacillus zanthoxyli JH29 | reverse complement strand
AACCCCCCCCCCCCCCCCCCCTGCCGTATCCTTGGGACTGGCTGGATTGATTTTCCTGATTGTTCATTTTCTTGGAATCACTCGCAATACGAAAGCGTATTTCAAACATTACCTTCAACCGTTCCCAGTGTTTTTGCCGATTAACCTGATTGAACAGTTCTCCAAGCTGCTGACACACGGTATGCGTCTTTTCGGCAATATTTTCGCAGGGGAAGTACTGATTGCTCAATTAGTACGGCTGGGTTCAACTGGGGCTATTGGGTTTGTTGCCTCCATCCCGCTGCTTATGGTCTGGCAGGGATTCAGTATCTTCGTCGGTTCGATCCAGGCATTTGTCTTTACCATGCTGACATTCCTGTACATATCGCAGGCGATAGCCACGCATGAGGATCATTAGTTTCAATCAAGGCGCACGCAAGTCCGTCTGATCTTGAAATATATGGAGTCACAAACTACACACAATTTTAAGGAGGATTTATCAAATGGGAGTTATGGCATATATCGCGGCAGCAATCGCGGTAGGTTTGGGCGCACTTGGCGCCGGTATTGGTAATGGTCTGATTGTCAGCAAGACGGTTGAAGGCATCGCCCGCCAGCCTGAAGCTAGAGGAACTCTTCAAACGACAATGTACATTGGCGTCGCTCTGGTAGAAGCCTTGCCAATTATCGGTGTCGTTCTTGCCTTTATTTTCTATTCAAGCGCAGGTGCCTAATCGAATTACAAAAAGTTTGGCGGGGAAGGCCATGGCCCTCCGCGCTTTCTTTTTGGCTTAAATAGTATGTCCATGGTTGGTTATCGAAGTTACCGGAAAGGAGTGACCCTTAGTGCAATTTTCAATCACATCGCTCGTCCTAGCGCTGATTGCATTTCTGATTTTGTATTTTCTGCTTAATAAGTATGCCTTCGGTCCACTGTTCTCCGTCATGGAGAAACGGCGTGAGCTTGTGTTGCAGCAAATGAGTGAAGCTTCGCAGACGCGGGAGCAGGCGGTCGCTTACGTAGAGGAACAGAAGCAGGCGCTTCAGGATGCCCGCAAAGAAGCTTATGACATTATCGAGCAGTCCAGACAGACAAGCAGCAAGCAGACCGAACAATTGCTTGAGCAGGCCAAGGCAGAAGCAGCCCGAATCAAGGATGAGGCTGTCCGCGACATTCAGAACGAAAAAAACAAGGCCGTCGAGGCGCTGCGCAGCGAGCTGGGTTCGGCATCCGTAAAAATCGCATCCAAGCTGCTTGAGAAGGAAGTCAGCTCGGATGCCGCGCAGGAGGAGCTCGTTGATAAGTACCTCAAAGAGGTTGGGGGCAGATCATGAGCCAGGATACGGTAGTCGCCAAAAGATACGCGAAGGCATTGTTCGAGGTGGCTGTTGAAGAGAAGAAGACGCTGGAAGTGGAGCAAGAGCTAAAAGCCCTGGTCTCCGCGCTGGCTTCGAATAACGATCTTCAAAGATTCATCAGCTCTCCGAAAATTTCGGGGGAGGACAAGCTGGCGGTGCTCAAAAAAGCGCTTGAAGGCAAGCTGTCGGTGATCGTGATCAACACGCTTGAACTTCTTGTTGAGCGCGGCAGAATGAGCATCCTTTCCGACCTTCTGGACAGCTACGTTAAGATCGAAGGCGAGAGTCTGAGTCTTGCCGACGCTACCGTGTATTCCACCTATGAGCTGGACGAGCGGGAAAAGAAAGCTGTCACTGAAGAATTCGGCGCTTTGTCCGGCCGGGAAATTCGCGTCACTAATGTAGTCGATAAAAGCTTGTTGGGCGGACTGAAAGTTGTCATCGGTGATACGCTGTACGACGGCAGTCTTGCCGGCAAGCTGGAACGTCTGGAAAAATCCTTTAACGATAAGCACAGAAGATAGGGGTGAGCGTACTTGAGCATCAGACCTGAAGAAATCAGCACTTTGATTAAAAGTCAAATCGAACAATATAAATCCGATATTGAAGTAACCGAAATCGGAACCGTTATTCAAGTCGGCGACGGGATCGCCCGCGTATACGGTCTGGAAAATGCGATGGCGGGCGAACTGCTTGAGTTCTCCAACGGCGTAGTAGGCATGGCGCTCAATCTGGAGGAAAGCAACGTCGGTGTCGTTATCCTCGGTGAGTATACTGAAATCCGTGAGGGCGACCAAGTTAAGCGTACAGGCCGTATTATGCAGGTTCCCGTAGGCGAAGCTCTGCTCGGCCGTGTCGTTAACCCGCTCGGCCAGCCGCTCGACGGCAAGGGACCGATCGAGACGACGGAATTCCGTCCTGTCGAGAACAACGCTCCGGGCGTTATTGAGCGTAAATCGGTTCATGAGCCTATGCAAACCGGCCTTAAGGCGATTGACTCCATGGTTCCGATCGGCCGCGGTCAGCGCGAACTGATCATCGGCGACCGTCAGACCGGTAAGACGGCAATCGCCATCGACGCCATTATCAACCAAAAGGGCAACGGAATGAAATGTATTTACGTTGCCATCGGACAAAAGCAATCCACAGTAGCACAGGTCGTGGAAACACTGCGCCGCCACGGCGCGCTGGACTATACGATCGTAGTTACCGCGTCGGCTTCCGAACCGTCGCCGCTGCTGTATATCGCTCCATATGCGGGCTGCGCGATGGGCGAATACTTCATGTACAAGGGCGAACACGTTCTGGTTATCTATGATGACCTGTCGAAACAGGCCGCCGCTTACCGCGAACTGTCCCTGCTGCTCCGCCGCCCTCCGGGCCGCGAGGCATTCCCTGGCGACGTATTCTATCTCCATTCCCGGCTGCTGGAACGCGCCGCGAAGCTGAGCGACGAGCTCGGCGGCGGTTCGCTAACCGCGCTGCCGTTCATTGAGACACAGGCTTCCGACATTTCGGCATACATCCCGACGAACGTTATTTCCATTACTGACGGCCAGATCTTCCTGGAATCGGACTTGTTCTACTCCGGCCAGCGTCCGGCGATTAACGTCGGTATCTCCGTCTCCCGCGTAGGCGGATCGGCGCAGATTAAAGCGATGAAGAAGGTTGCCGGTTCGCTCCGTCTGGACCTTGCCCAATACCGCGAATTGCAGGCTTTTGCCCAGTTCGGCTCCGACCTCGATAAATCGACTCAAGCCCGTCTGAACCGCGGTGCGCGGATTATGGAAATTCTGAAGCAGGGAGTCAACCAGCCTCTTTCCGTTGAACATCAAGTCATCAGCTTGTATACGGCGGTCAAAGGATTTCTGGATGAGATTCCGGTTAAGGATGTAAGACGGTTTGAAAAAGAATTCCTTTCCTACATGGACAGCAATGCGCCGGAAGTGGCCGCATCCATCACGGAAACGAAGGACCTGACGGCTGATAACGAAGCTGCTTTGCAGGCTGCTATCGAGAAATTCAAAAAAGGCTTTGCGTCCAGCTAAGGATTAACCTTGGACGCAAATTAATTAGAAGAGATCAAGAGTGTGCCGGGCTTGAGAATTTCTCTCAGGCTTGGCATATGCTTACGAAGCCGGCTTTGGCTTCGCCAAAGCACTAGATTATGCTTACGAAGTAACTTTTGCACAGCAAAAGTTAAGATAATGCTTACGAAGTCAGCTTTGGCTTTGCCAAAGCTTTAAGGTGGTGAAATCATGGCAAGAAGCATGCGTGATATTAAACGTCAAATCAAGAGCGTTCAGAACACCAGACAAATCACCAAAGCGATGGAAATGGTCGCCGCCTCCAAGCTGAGAAAGGCGCAGGAGAAAGCGGAAGCGGCCCGCCCCTATTCGCAGAAGCTGAAAGAGGTTGTGTCAAGCATCGCATCCAGCACAAAGGGAGTTAAGCACCCGATGCTGGTGAGCCGTCCCGTCAAGAAGACCGGCTATATTGTGGTCACTTCAGACCGCGGTCTTACCGGAGGTTCCAATGCCAACGTCTTGCGCAAGGTGACGACGCTAATTCAGGAACGCCACAACTCCAAGGACGAATACGGCCTGTTTGTTATCGGCCGCAAAGGGCGGGATTTCCTGCGCCGGCGCGATTATCCGATTGTCGAGGAAGTCACTGAGCTTTCCGACACCCCGTCTTTTGCCGACATCAAGGCGATCGCCTATGCGGCGGTGGGACAATTCGAGGAAGGCGTGTTCGACGAGATCTATATCTGTTATAACGTATTTGTGAATCCGATCAGCCAGGTTCCGACTGTAGTGCGGCTGCTGCCGATGGACGGAGTAGGACAGGTGGAAGAGTCTCAAAGTCATGAGCTTAAAGCGGGCTACGAATATGAACCGTCGCCGGAAGGCGTATTAGAGGTTCTGCTGCCGAAATATGCGGAGACTTTAATTTACAGCGCCATTCTTGACGCTAAAGCCAGTGAACTGGGCGCCAAGATGACGGCAATGGGCAATGCGACCAAGAATGCCTCGAAAATGATCGGAAATCTGACGCTTACGTACAACCGTGCCCGTCAGGCGGCAATTACGCAGGAAATTACCGAGATCGTAGCGGGCGCGAACGCGCAGTTTTAAAATATAAGGCAGGCATAAGCTGAGGGCTTATCCTTGTCTTGTATTTTATAAGAAAGCGGTACCGACCTATAAGAGGACGGCGCAGCCGTTTCTTCTTAGGTAACAGTTTTCAAGGAGGGAAACATAGATGAACGTAGGACGCGTAGTAAGTATTATGGGTCCGGTTGTCGATATTGAATTTGAACGCGGCCAACTGCCCGAAATCTTCAATGCGATCAAGATCGGCGCCGACGCAGCTCAAGGACGCCAGAACGAGCTGACACTTGAAGTATCCAATCATCTCGGCGACAATCTGGTGCGCTGTATTGCCATGTCCTCGACAGACGGACTTGTTCGCGGATTGGATGCCGTAGACCAAGGAGCCCCAATTTCGGTTCCTGTCGGAGATGTAACGCTTGGCCGGGTATTCAACGTGCTCGGTAATACAATTGACAACGGAGCAGAAATTGGCGATTCGCAAAAGAACCCGATCCACCGGACCGCGCCGACGTTCGACGAGCTGTCGACGCAAGCGGAAATTCTGGAAACCGGGATCAAGGTTATCGACCTGCTCGCTCCTTATGCCAAGGGCGGTAAAATCGGCCTGTTTGGCGGCGCGGGTGTTGGTAAAACGGTAACGATTCAGGAGCTGATCAACAACATCGCTCAGGAGCATGGCGGTATTTCCGTATTTGCGGGCGTCGGCGAACGTACACGCGAAGGTAACGACCTGTACCATGAAATGACGGATTCCGGCGTTATTAAGAAGACGGCGATGGTGTTCGGACAGATGAACGAACCGCCGGGCGCGCGGCTGCGCGTTGCGCTGACGGGTCTGACGATGGCGGAATTTTTCCGCGACGTGGAAGGCCGCGACACCCTGCTCTTTATCGATAACATCTTCCGCTTCACGCAAGCGGGCTCCGAAGTATCGGCTCTGCTGGGCCGCATGCCGTCCGCGGTAGGTTACCAGCCTACGCTGGCTACGGAAATGGGCCAATTGCAGGAACGGATCACTTCCACCAAAAAAGGCTCCGTTACTTCCATTCAAGCAATCTACGTGCCGGCGGATGACTACACTGACCCCGCTCCGGCAACAGCGTTTGCCCACTTGGACGCGACGACGAACCTGGAGCGTAAAATCTCCGAAAAAGGTATTTTCCCGGCGGTGGACCCGCTGGCATCCAGCTCGCGTATGCTGAATCCGGAAATCGTAGGCGAAGAGCATTATAATGTGGCTCAGGGCGTTAAGCAATTGCTGCAGCGCTATACCGAGCTTCAAGATATTATCGCCATCCTTGGTATGGACGAGCTGAGCGAGGAAGATAAGCTAATCGTGGCCCGCGCCCGTAAAGTGGAACGCTTCCTGTCGCAGCCTTTCCACGTGGCGGAGCAGTTTACCGGCTTCAAAGGTGCATATGTACCCGTCAAAGAAACGGTCCGCAGCTTCAAGGAGATTCTGGAAGGCAAGCATGATGATCTTCCGGAAGCGGCATTCCTGTTCGTAGGTACGATCGAAGAAGCTGTTGAGAAGGCCAAGACGCTGTAACCTGAAGGTTTGAGGAGGAATTCGAAGTGAACACTTTTTTATTAGAGATTGTCACGCCGGATCACCTCGTATATGCCAAGCAGGTTCACAGCTTGACCGTACGGGGGGCAGAAGGCGATCTGGGCATTTTGCCGGGACATATTCCGCTTGTAACTCCGCTTCAGGTTGCGCCGATGATCATCAAATCGGACGACGGTACGACGACAGTTGCCGTGCATGGCGGTTTTATCGAAGTGCATAAGGATAAAGTGACCGTGCTGGCTGAGAGCGCCGAGCTGCCCAGCGATATCGATCTTGAACGCGCCGAGGCGGCCAAAGAACGCGCACAGCGCCGTTTGCAGTCCAAGGGCAAGCAGGACGAGATTGACCATCGCCGCGCTGAGCTTGCACTGCAGCGTGCGGTTACACGGATTAAAGTGTCCACCAAAAAAGGACAACAATAACATGAGAAGCAGTCTGGCCTTGCGCCGGGCTGCTTTTTTACTTGAAATCCAGTGATATAAGGTGACAATAATTTAACGATTGATGTCATTTTGTAATTTCTGGGTGGACATTAAAAATAAGAGCGTTTTCCTCAAGACTTTTAACTAAAAAAGTTTCAAAAGTACTGGATTCTTTTTCATTACGCAAGTATGATGTAAGAGTCGATTTCCGAGCAAGCATAGGTTGGGGGTTTAGGATGGATGAATGGATGACAGCCGAACTTACCGGTTCTATAGGGATTAGCGGTTTGATGTCGATGGTTGTGTCGTTATTGTGTGTTGCAATATCCTGGTGGGCTTTGCAGAACCTTAAGCTGGATTTGATCATAAGATATCCCAAGAGCCCGCAAGGGCGGCTGCTTCATTTGCTGCTGGCTATCGTACTGGGACATTTTGTAGCGGGTTTTCTGCTGGACTATTTGGGATATAGCGCTCAAATTCGCCATATGCTTTATTGAACAGGCGGTCCGCATAATAACATTTTTTTATGTTAAAACTTAATCTAAAGAAGCGTCCCGCGCTAATCCGGGGCCAAGCAGCGGAATCGAAGTAATTTTGCAAATTGACTATTACATGTAATTGTACTCAAACAAGCAAGGATATGGAGAATGATATCAATGTCAGAGAAAATAATGGACGCGGAGGGAAATGAAAAATGAGTAAATTTATCGTCCGCGGTGGCAAAAGATTGACCGGGAGCGTAAAAGTAAGCGGCGCAAAAAATTCCGTACTACCGATCATAGCCGCCTCTTTATTGGCTGAAGAAGGAGACAGCGTTATTGTTGACGCTCCTCCGCTAGATGATGTATTAACAATCAGTAAAGTATTGGAATCTCTGGGGGCGGGAGTTACATATCAGAATGATATTATTCAAGTGGATGCCCGACAGCTCTCGACTTGTGAAGCGCCCTACGAGTGGGTACGTAAAATGCGGGCTTCCTTTTTGGTGATGGGACCTCTTTTATCCCGGCTAGGCCATACACGTATTTCTCTGCCCGGCGGCTGCGCAATCGGAACGCGCCCCATCGATCAGCATCTGAAAGGCTTTGAGGCGCTTGGTGCCGAAATTAGCTTGGGGCAGGGCTATATCGAAGCAAAGAGCAAAGGCCGGCTGCGCGGGGCAAAGATCTATCTGGACGTTGCCAGCGTAGGCGCAACCGAAAATATCATGATGGCTGCGGCTTTGGCCGAAGGCGTGACGACGATAGAGAATGCCGCGAAGGAACCGGAAATTGTCGATTTGGCCAATTACCTGAACAGTATGGGCGCTGTCGTTCGCGGTGCGGGCACAGGCGTTATCCGTATTGAAGGGGTAGAGCGTCTGCACGGCGTAAGACATCATGTCATTCCTGACCGGGTTGAAGCGGGCACATATATGGTGGCTGCGGCGATTACGGGCGGTGATGTGTATGTGGAAGGTGCCATAGCAGATCATCTCGGTCCCGTTATTGCCAAGATGGAAGAGATGGGCGTAACGATTATTCCGGATGAGAACGGCGTCCGTGTTATCAGCGACAAGCCGCTGAAGGCTGTCGATGTGAAGACTTTGCCTTATCCGGGCTTTCCTACCGATATGCAGTCCCAGATGATGGCGCTGCTGCTTCGTTCGGAAGGAACGAGCGTGATTACAGAGACGGTTTTTGAGAATCGCTTTATGCATGTGGATGAATTCCAGCTCATGAATGCGGAAATCAAGATCGAAGGGCGTTCCGCCATCGTTACCGGCAATGCCCGCCTGGTTGGAGCGAAGGTTTGCGCAACGGACCTGCGTGCGGGCGCTGCGCTGATCCTGGCCGGTTTAGTTGCGGAGGGAACGACGGAAGTAGGCGGCACGCATCATATCGACCGCGGCTATGTGCATCTGGCAGAGAAGCTCTCTGGCCTGGGTGCGGACATTTGGCGTGTTACGCTGGATGAAAGCTCAGTGGAAGCAGCCAAAGAAGAATCGCTCAAACCGGAAACGGCAAAGAACGCCGCACTGAAGAGCGAGGAGACGAAGCCAAGATTTCAGGTTCAGATTCAACCGACCTGGGTGTAACTCTCTGGCAAAAATAAATTGAAGATTACAATGAGAAGAGACCTGTCCGCTAACGGCCGGGTCTCTTTATTATGTTTAGACCATTGCTTCAGTCTCTGCCATAGATATAACTCTTCCTTCTCTCGAATGCTTCGTTCTAGCAATTATCCGAGACTCATAATATTAAGTATGAGGACAAACGAGAAGGGAGACGGAAGAGATGAAAGATTTCCGCCTTTGGCGCCGCAGATCGGCGCGGTGGAGACCCGGGCGCCGGAGAAGCAAGCTTTCGGCCCGGGTGTGGACCGGGCGGCTTGTGCCCGCCGCCTGGCTGGCCGCGCCGCTGCTGGCGGCGCTGCTGC
>NZ_ASSD01000065.1 GCF_000520715.1 Paenibacillus zanthoxyli JH29 | reverse complement strand
AAAGAGTCTGCTATACCGCTCTTTAGGACCCACAAAACTGTAGGTCCAAACAAACCCAATATGACAACGGGAACAGGCTAAACGAAGAGAAGGCAGCACCAAGTAGCATCTTTTGCCGAAGAGATTCAGATGCCGAATCTTGCGCGGTTGATTCTGCCCATTTCGTTTCACTCCTTGTTCTGATCCGCACAAGGGACAGGGTTGCTTGTAAGCCACGGGCTCGGCCTCCAGATGAACCTCTTGGGCATTGATGAATAGCATTTTTTGAAGTTGTAGTTCTGGTAATTCAAGCAGTTGATTGATATACTGGAGTGGCATCTGTCATATCCTTTTGTTGTTTGGTAGGACTTACAACAATACAGGATTTGCAGATGTT
>NZ_ASSD01000064.1 GCF_000520715.1 Paenibacillus zanthoxyli JH29 | reverse complement strand
GAATAGACGCGCTGCTGGCGTCCGGGAACCTCGACGAACCAGCCGAGCAGCATCTGGGCCCGTCCGCTCTGTACCTTCTCCAGGGCGATCAGCCGTTCCCAGGGGACGGCATGCCGCGCAGGCACGGCAAGCGCAGCCAGATAAGCCGCCGCCAGCAGCATGGAGAAGCCAAGCCCCTTGTGAAACGGCTGCCACAGCCAAGCGGCGATGATCAGCCCGAGGGCCGCCCAGCGCAGCAGGCGGTACCCGGCGGAAGCGGCCGGGGAGAGCATCTTCAGCTCCCGCCAGCAGCCGTAAGCCGAGAGAAGCTTTACGCCAAGCAGCAGCGCGGCTGTGACAAACAGAGATTTCGGCGATTCCGCCGTGCGTATGTACAAAGGCCACAACAGGATCAGCGCGAGAAGGAGCCGCAGACCTTTCCAAATCGTTCCCCTGATCCAGGAGGATGCAAAATACTCCTGCATCCGGTGCTCCTGCGGCAGCAGGAAGACGGCATCCGCCGGCTGCAGATAGGTACGGAAGCTGCTGTGAACCGCAGCTGGCAGCAGCACGGCCAGCATGATCCAGCGAATCGGCACGCCGGATGGAACATCCTTCAGCAGCGAAGTGTACCAGGCCGCAAACGCGATCAGAATGAACAGAAGCACGACTGCTACACCGCTCTGGATAATATATCCCGCATAGGGAAGGAGCTTGGCGGCGGCCCGGCTGCGCCGCTCCCCTTGCAGCTCTCTGAGATTCATGCTACTCCCCTCCCTGGACCAGCTCGTAGAACAGCTGCTCCAACGGCAGGCCCGGCTTGCCGGCGGCAGCTCCGATCTCCGCCAAAGTGCCCTCGGCGATGACCCTGCCCTGATGCAGCACGATGAAGCGGTCGCAATAGTTCTCGATCGTAGAGAGAATATGAGAGCTGAGCAGAATGGAGGAACCCGATTTCTTAATCTCCAGCATGAAGTCCAGCAGGGACCGGATGCCGAGCGGATCGAGGCCGAGAAAAGGCTCATCGATCACATACAGCGCCGGATTGGCGACAAAAGCGCACATAATCATGACCTTTTGCTTCATCCCTTTGGAGAGATGGCCGGAAAGACTGTCCATTTTATCCTCCATGCGGAACAGCTCCGAGAGGCGACGGCTGCGGGCTTCGTAATCAGCCCGGTTCACGCCGTAGGCCCTGGCCGTAAATTCTACATGCTCACGCACCGTCATTTCTTCGTACAAGAGCGGCGACTCCGGCACAAAAGAAAGCGCGCTGTGATATCCTTCCGAATCTTTATCGCGCGTTCTGCCCTGTACGGCGATCCCGCCTTTATGCGGCGTCATCAGGCCGAGAATATGCTTCATCGTAGTGCTCTTGCCGGCTCCGTTCAGGCCGATCAGCCCGACCATTTCTCCGGGCTGAACCTGCAGGGACACAT
>NZ_ASSD01000063.1 GCF_000520715.1 Paenibacillus zanthoxyli JH29 | reverse complement strand
AATAGGCATTTACCCACCCAGTAGCGCGAAGAGCCACCTTATTATTATGCGCCTCTCGAATCGCCTCTGGAATATCTGTATATGACGTTTTACAAATATAATTGATTGCCCCCTTGTCAAATGCATCTAAAATGACCTCTTTTTCATCTAATGATGTAAGCATAATTATTTTTTCCATCCCTAATTTCCGAAGCTGTAAAGCTGTATCAATTCCGTCGTATTGATCTGGTGGTGTTAACATGATATCCATCAATACCACATCGACAGCAACCGATTGTTCAAAAAGGTCTATAGCCCCTTCCTTTGTCTTAGCAGTCCCTACAATCGTTATATCCTGCTCACGGCTTAAGAAAGATTTTAAATTTTCTCTCCATACTGGATCATCTTCGACCAGTAATACTTTAATCGAGCGGTCCATATGACACCTCCGTAGTGGATTGCGTTTTTGAAGATTGAACACGTTTTGTAGGAAGGGACAATGTTACGGTTGTCCCTTGATTGATTTTACTTCTAAGCGTAAGAACTCCCCCGTGTTTTTGTATAACACTATAGCAGTAAGTTAAACCAAGTCCATAATTACCATCAGTTAGTTTTGTCGAATAGAAAGGATCTAGCACATACGGGATTTTTTCTGTTTCGATGCCTTTACCATTATCCGTGATTTCAATATAAACTTGCTTACGTGCTTCATATAGCTTCAGTATTAGTTTTCCATTCTTACGATCCATCGCCTCAATTGCATTCTTGATACAATTTATTATGGTTTCCTGTAAGTGTACAGGATCACCTAAAATTAATAGATCAGTATTGTATTGTTTTTCGATTTGAACCGACTCAAGTCCATGACTTAATAAATTCAAAGAGTTTTCGATAATGTCAATTAACCGGAAAACTGATTCCTTAAATTCCATCACGTTTAGTCTATAATGGATTCGCTTGGCTATCTCCAGGACATGTTGTGAAGATTGTTGAATTAAATCCATATTTCGGCGGTATATCTCAGGTGCTTCCGGATATTCGCATCGTATCAACTCATTAGCGAGTAAATTGATCTTTCCGAGTTCGTTTTTAATTGTGTGGTTCAAAATAGCAGTACCCGATGAAGCAGCTTTTATAGAGATATCAAATCTTTGCCGCTCAAGACGTAGCCGAACACCTAAAAATCCGAACCTTAAGGAAAAATACAAAAAAGTGATAAAACCAATAGAAATGGTCAAAACATTAAATTCCCATAGCCGATCTATACCTATGGACTGAAAGATGTAATTCGCGGACATTGCAAAGAATGTTGTAGGTAAAATAACTAAAATAATATAGATTTTTTGACGTTTTACAATAAAATTTTTTTCTTTCCAATAGGAGTAAATCAATATCATATTTGCACTAAGGACGTAAGGGACGACCCAAACACTTAGAACTGCATAATCAGGCTGGTACTTTGGGTAGAGTGGATATATTATATACATTATTAATACCGGCAGGAGCAATATAAATTTGAAAATTTTTCTGTGAGCAAAGCCATACTCCACAATACTGAAAATCATCAGAACATACGGGGACACGAAATAAGCGAGCGAAGATAATAAAGTATAAAAGAAGTAAAGGTATGGGGATTGAAAATAACGATAGATATCTTCATGAACGACCACACCCAAGCCACCACACCCACACAAAAAGCTGAGGAGGCTACCCCACCGATTTTTTTCATTGTGGCGATCAGAAAAATAAAGGAGCGCTGCCATCACCCATAAAGCAAACCAAAGGAGTAGCATGGCCCATACCTCATATCTGCGAATTTAGAAACGATATGGTATCTTTAGCAATCCTTTTTTTGTACAGTTCGATTCCTGCATGACCACACTCATAAACGTAGCGCAGGGGCCTTCCCCAAGCTTCCCATAGCCGATCTGCATCTCGAATATCAATGTACTGATCATATTTTGCAGATAAAAGAAGGATTTTTTCTTTTGAAATTAAAGGAGTGGTTTGACTAGGATCAATGCTTGTCCAGTATTTAGATAGTTCCTCATAAGAAACCCCATGGTGTTCCAAGTCCGCTTTGATGTATTTACCCGGTATTGTATTCCAGATGGAATGAGGTAATCGATTCGCATAGAAAATAGAAACAAGCTTATTAATTTCTGGTTCAACAGTTGCTGTTAAATTGGTAATGTAACCACCGATACTAACACCTACTAAGAATACAGGTGCTTGGTTATGTTTGTTCTTGATCCAACGGATTAAAACCCGTAAATCTGTAACAGCCTGCCGAACGGACTCTAATGTCCGAGGGATATTCGCACTGACCATAAACTCTCCACTATATAAGGAACTTTCGGGTTTTCGTCCATAGTGATACGGCAAAGATGGAAAATAGACGTTCCAACCTTGATCCGTCAAACTTTTTAAAAAGACCCTTTTCATTCGATCAAGATTTTTCATTCGCCAACCATGAACCAAAATGATATGGGGAGCTGTTGGATTGTCCTTATTTAAACAAAACTCCCCTACGGATTGATCGTTAAAGGTATCCCCAGTTTTAATCTGACTTGGATATGAGAAGACCCCAAAGGAACAGCTTAGATCATCTTTAAGTATGTTAATGTCAATATCGGTTTCATGAGGTTCTGGATAAAAGGTACTCCGATCTGATAATTCGTCGCGAAACGGGTAATATTGGTCTTCCCAACTTCTTTCCTTGTGTAGTGAATAAAGAACATATCGGTCAACACCTTTAGACAACCAGGCATTAATGTTAATCACCTTTTCTTTTTGTAGGTCATTGTAACATAATACCACTTGTTTCAAAATACATTTATTTCCCACTCCCGTAATTGTTTTCCTATCTTTCGCCGTGTCGCTTATCTAAACCATTTCTTTCCTTTCCCGATATCAGGCTTTGATTTCTTTGATTCAGCGTCTTTTCAATCTCCGCCAGCTTAGCCCGTTTTTCTCTTTCTTGTTCCAACCTCTCCTTTAGCTGCCCCATTTTAAATTCATTATCTTTTTGCTTTTCACGATACAATGTAAATTCATGTTCTTGAATCCCCATCTTCTTCAAAAGAACGTTCGCTTTTTCAAATGTCTCCAGTTCAGTTTGATATTTTTTCTTCAATAACACTTTCTTAAATACAGAAGCTTGAACTTCATCGTGAATAAGTTTGTATTTGTTGTATGTGTCAATCGTCTGGATAGCAAGTATCGTAGTACGATTAATTTCCGCAGCTTCTTTTAATACGGAATTGATCTGGTTGATCTGATGTTCCGCTTTCTCCGCAGCTTGCTTTAGGTCGCTTTGGCTTTTTAATTGATGGTCGGTGATAAATTTCAACTGACTAGAGAGCTTCGAAATTTCAATGTCGGCCCTAAAATCCCGTTTGATATTTCTTCGCTTGGCATCAACCGCTTCGCGATTTCGTAAAGCACGAAGAAGTTTGAAATCCTGCTTTACGATCAGGCCCGTCAAGAGTCATCCTGCGGCAATATTTGCTTCTGTCCAGTTCGGCCACAGCACGTTCCTTTGCGCACGTACTCCGCATCTTCTCGCAGCGGTTTAGTGGGTTTCATCGGAATGGGCGCCCGGGTTTCATCCAGAAGCGGGTACGGTTTTTCGTCCATGCAGATGACGGGACAAGCCGGATCGTAAGGCGGTCGATACACTTCCAATACGTCTTCCATGGTGGCAACGAACGCGGCATTTTGCTTTGGCGGAATGCACCAGCATTTACGAAGATGAGGCTTGAGCTCGTTTTTTTTAAATTTTATCTACCGTGTCATAGGAAAGACTGTCGATGTAGTTCAGTTCGACGGCTTTGTCGGCCAGCATTCGCAAGGACCAGCGGCTCTTTCCTTCGGGCGGGGGACTGCAACTGAGTGCAATGATTTGGTCTTCCAGTTCGCCTGTAACTTTGGGAGAATTCGGTGGGGTTAACCGCTTTTTTCGCTCAAGGGTGGCCTGAAGTCCCTGCTCGGCAAACCGCTTTCGAACGAGATGGACCGTGTTGGTATGCACGTTTAAGCGTTCAGCGATTTCCACATCCGAAAGTTTACCGCCTCGCCGATATTCATCGGCCCACAGTAGAATTTGGGCTCGCCGCAACGCGCGCGCCGTCGACTTTCCTTGGCTACACATGCGTTTCAGTTCCTCTTGTTGTTCAGCGGTTAGACTTACGATATAGTCTCGTTTTTTCATCGGTTCGACCTCTTTTACTTTGACTATATCATCGATTCCATGATTTAACTGCTTTTAGACTGATGAAGCGGCTAGGCCCCTTAAATCCGGAGTCATGCCCT
>NZ_ASSD01000062.1 GCF_000520715.1 Paenibacillus zanthoxyli JH29 | reverse complement strand
CGCCCCCCCCGCCGCTTCCCACCGGGAGATTTCCTCCCGAACCCGCGGCGCGACCTCCGTTCCCAGCAGCTTGATAGCCCGCATAACATCCTCATGAGGCATTGTCCCAAGCGGAGTATGCAGGAAAAAGCGGGTGATGCCTACGTTTTTTCGCAAATGAATGATCTTGCTCGCCACCGTCTCCGGATCGCCGACATACAGCGCCCCTTCAGGGCTGCGCGCGGCATCGAAGCTGGAACGGTCATAATGTCCCCATCCCCGCTCCTGCCCGATCACATTCAACGCAGCTTGGGTGGAAGGAAAAAACATGTCCTCCGCCGCCTCAGTGTCCTCCGCAATAAATCCGTGCGAGTGCGAGGCAACAGGCAGACGCGAGACGTCATGACCGGCTTTGGCCGCCGCTCTCTTATATAGCTCTACAAGCGGCGCGAACTGAAGCGGGCGGCCCCCAATAATCGCCAGCACCAGCGGCAGTCCGAGCAGCCCGGCGCGGATCACGGACTCCTGATTTCCTCCGCTGCCAATCCACACCGGCAAAGGGTTCTGTACCGGACGCGGATACACGCCTAAATTCGGAATGGCCGGACGGTGTCCGCCTTTCCAGGTGACTTGTTCCGACTCCCGGATCTTGAGCAGCAGCTCCAGCTTCTCATCGAACAGCTCATCATACTCATCCAGGTCATAACCAAACAAGGGAAATGACTCGATAAAAGAACCCCGGCCCGCCATGATCTCCGCGCGTCCGCCCGAGATGCCATCCAGCGTGGCAAAATCCTGAAACACCCGCACCGGATCATCGGACGACAGCACTGTAACGGCGCTGGTCAGCCGGATTCGCTTCGTCTGCGCCGCCGCAGCAGCCAGCACAACCGCAGGCGAGGACGCCGCAAAGTCTTTACGATGATGCTCGCCCACACCATACACATCCAGCCCCACCTGATCGGCCAGCACAATTTCTTCTACGACCTCGCGCAGCCGCTGCGCGTGACTCATTACTTCTCCGGTATGCACATCCGGCGACGTCTCGACAAATGTGCTGATGCCTATCTCCATTGGCAGTGCTCCCCTCTTATATCAAAACTGAGTATCTATATTTTGAACCTTTGCAGAGGGGATAGCAAGTGTATGTCTCACGCTTTGTTTTCCAAGGCGCCCGGTATGAACGCCCCTCTTCACGATTTTATTGCGCCGTGATCGATAAATCCACGCCTTCGGTTTTCGTCTCTAGTCCAAATGCTTTCGAGACGAGATCCAGGCTCACATAGGTTTTGCCGTTAACGACCACCGTTGGGGACTCGACCTGCTGCTTCACTCCTTGGGTATCGAGGAAGAAGCTGTCTCCCGCTTTGAAAGTCGCTGATTTCATATCATATTTGAACGTAATAGACTTTGTCTTCGGATTGAAGGTTGCGCTGGACGCCTTCGTTCCGGAGAGCACGCCCGCCAGACTGCGGATTGGAATTAAGGCTTTCCCTTTGTAAGTCAGCATGTAAACATCCTGTTTAACGCCGTTCACATAGAGGTTGAAGCCATTCACTTGGGTAATCGTGGCGAAGTTAACTTGCTTGTCGATCGCCTTAATAACTTCAACGACAAATTCGCCTGTCCAGATGCCGGCGTTTCTGCCGCTTGTAGGATTCCAGTGCTCATCATGTCTGCCTGCATCGGACATCCCTCTGATGCCTACGAAAGGAACGTGAAAGCCGTTCGCCACTTGAGCAACGGAAGCTGTCTCCATATCCTCCGCCATCATACCAAGCACTTCATTGGTCCACAGAATCCGGTCCACTTCATTATTGAATTGGTCGGCGCTGCCGATCGTCCCGGCGTACACATGCCCATGCGCATACTTGTTCTGTACCGACATCGCGGCTTCGACCAGCTCCGGCGTGCTTTTGAACGTTTTGTATTTCATCAGGTTGTCTTCATCATCCCGCACATCGGTCGTCATCATATTCCACGTTTCCGGCTTGCTGCCTTCTCCCGCTTTTCGGGTCGGGGAGATCGTGTTGATATAATTGATCAGCTCTTTACCGACGACAATGTCGTACAGATGCGTCTTCTCATCATGGCCTCCGGCTGTCCCTTGGTTAATGATCGCGCGCGGATGGAAGGTGTTAATAAGCAGCGTTGTCGATGTGGCCGCATTGACCATCCCCATCTCCGTCCGGCTTACTACGACCGGGATTCCGTCAATTTTGCCTATGTAGTAGCTGTACATGCCGACTTTTTGCGTTTTGTATTGGCCCATTGCTTTGAGCAGCGATTCGATTTCGACATCTAGCGCTCCCTGTATAGCGATTGGGGCCTTTACAGTACTCTTCGCGGCGGCAGCCGACGGATGATAGGTGAAGCTGCTAATTACTACCATACAAAATACGATTAACATTGCTGTGGCTCTTCTCACCTTTGCATTCCTCCAGTAATCCTTTGATATTAATATTTTAAATATTAATATAATCAATAACGGCTAAGGATGTAAAGGAGGAATTTTCACTACCTATCCATTCTTCATTTGCCGGCTCCCCCCCACTCCATAGTGAAGCAGAACGACTCCCGATTTGAAGCTCACCTCTATATCATATCCGTATGTTCAATTTCCCAATGCTTCCTAATCAGCTGCTCCAGCTTATGCTTATCTTTATTCTTAAAGCACTTTATGATTTCTTTATGTTCTTCATTGAGCTGCGCCGATACGGCAAACAGACGATCCGCGTCATCGCTTAAATAAACCTGTCTTACGAAGCTGTTTTGCAGCATCTCCAACATTTCGGTCAACGTAGAATTATTGCTTTTACTAATATATACATTATGGAATTTCTTTTGATATTTTTGATAGTCGGAATAGTTTTTTTCAGCAATAGAGTGGTCTATGATCTTAACAAAGTCTTCCATTTTTTCTATATCATCTTCCGTAATTAGCTCTAAAGCGAGCGTAGCCGCCAATGCATCCAGCACACTCACAATTTTGAATACATCCAGCTTCTTTTTAGTATCCAAATCTTTAACAATGAATCCCCTTCTGGGCAGATATTCAAGAAGATTATCTGAAGCAAGCTGGATCAAAGCTTCTCTGACGGGGGTGCGGCTGACTTCCAGTTTCTTACTTAATGCGACTTCATTTATTTTATGATTGGGAAGTAATGTGCCATTTTGAATTTCGGTTGCGATGTGATCATAGACATGATCTTTCAAGGATTGATATCTCTTAGTCATAGCTATCCCCCTACATACGGTTATACATTCATTATACAATATATAATATATGCAATGGTAATGCCATGGCTGTATCGGTTTCCTTCCTGTCAGCCCAAAGCCTCCGCTTGCACTTTGAGTTCTCTGCTTTTCCTTCTTTTATTGGATAGATAGACGCCCAGAAAAACGAGCAGCCCTCCAACCACCTGAGTGAACGGAATCGATTGCCCCAGAAATGCGCTGATGATGGCCGTAAACACGGTAATTAAATTTAAATAGATCCCTGCACGGCTGGCTCCCACCTTGCTGATGGCTATATTCCAGAACACAAAGGATCCTACGGACGGCAAAATACCGATATAGAGTATCCCGATTATGGCAGGCTTGCTGTGCGGAAGGTGAATCCCATAGAACAGCATAAACGGAATCAATAACAGGATGCCAAGCAATACCGACGCCGCCGTTGCCGAAATGGGCGGAATCCCTTTCATTTTTCGTCCCAAAATGGAATACAGGGTCCAATTCAGGATAACAAACAGCATAATCAGGTCCCCTTGATTATAGTCAATGCTAAAGATTTGCTGTAAGTTTCCTTTCGTTAAAATGAGCAGGACACCAAGCAGTGAGATAAACAATCCCGCAACGTTTACCAGATTCAGCTTTTCCTTCAAAAAAATCACCGAAAACAACACAATTAATGCCGGGTTTAGAGAATTAATCATCGCGGCTTCCAAGGAAGAGGTGTATTGCAGGGCCGTATACAAGAAAAAGTTATACCCTATAATACCGAACACGGCCATGAGCAGCAGGTGCCTCCACTGCTTCCACACCTTCCTCCAATCCGGACGCTCAATGAGCTGCGCAATCGGAAACAAAAGGGCAACGGCGATGATCCACCGGGTAAATGTAATTTGCAAAGGGTCCATTTCTGCAACCACATACTTGCCGAATACATAATGCCCGCCCCAAAATAAATTCGCTATGACGAGAAATAAAATAACCCAGTATTTTTTCATATTTGAAATTCCCCTCTTAGATAAGGTTTAAGACATTGTCAAATTCAGCAATCAGATCTTCAATATGTTCAAGACCGGTCGAAATCCGGATGAAGCTTTTCCCGATGCCCGCTTCTTTCAACTCTTGATCATTCAAGTTGCGATGCGAGGTGATAGCCGGTGAACAGACGGAGGTTTTGACACCCGCCAAGCTAGGCACAAATTTGATCCCCTCCAGGTTGTCAATGAAGGTGCGATAGCTGTCGGTCTCTCCCTTTAAATCAATGGTCAGCATGCCGCCAAATAACTGGTTGTTAAACAAAGAACCCGCCCGGTCGAAAAAGGGTGATGATTCCAGCCCCGGATAAAACACCTTGTTAATTTTGGAGTGGCTGTTAAAAAAAGCGGCTAATTTCAAAGCGTTGCCGGAATGCTCCTTCATTCGCAGCTCCAATGTTTTTAAGCTCCGAATAAGAATCCAGGCATCGAATGGACTCATACAGCCGCCGTAAAGCGTCCCCACCTTGTCTATGGCCCGAATGGTCTCTTGATCGGACACGACGATGCCCCCCGTTACATCTCCATGTCCACATAAATACTTGGTTGCGCTGTAGACAACAATGTCTGCTCCTAGCCCGAGCGGTTGGCATACCACAGGCGTAGCGAAAGTATTATCCACTACCAATTTGGCCCCGTACTCATGAGCGACTTCCGCCAGCTTTCGAAGGTCGTTCACGGCCATTAACGGGTTGGAGATCGTTTCTGTGTATACCAGCCGGGTATTGGGAGTGAAATACAGATCGATATCCTCATCATCAAAATTGATAAAAGTTACATCAATATTAAATTTACTCAGTTGATATTTGAGAAACTCATAGGTCTCGCCATACAAGGCTTGAGAGGCCAGGACATGGTCGCCGGCTTTAAGATGGGTGATTAGAGTTGAAGTAATGGCGGCCATTCCCGAAGAAAACACGAGCGCGTCTTCTCCGCCGTCAATGGTACGCATGACCTCCTTTAGCGCTTCATGAACGGGATTCGTCATTCGGGAATAAATAAAGCCCTCCGCTTCGCCGTCGTAAACTCGATTTAGACTATCCACATCCTCAAAAGCGAATACCGAACTCAAGGTGAGCGGAATCGTCTCCGGAACGGATAATGACATGGGGTTGTGATTTCCTAATCGGGTCAACATCGTATTAAAGTTCTGGTTCATATAAGTCGCCTCCGAGTATCTATTCATTCGAATTGTATATTGTATATTGTATTTTTTAAATCCTACCATCATAACAAACGATTTGTAAACCTCTTTTCAAAAGGATACAGAATGAACTTATATGTCATAAAAGATAACGTTTCGCTAGTGAAGCTCAGTAAAATATCTGGTATAACACCTTTTTTCAGCGAAATATAAGTACTCTAACAGGTTGCCCAGTACGTCACAAAGGATTTTTTGTTAGATTTTCTGACAAACTTATTGTGCAATTATAAGAGAGGTGCTATATTTTTAAAAATACAATATACAATATTAAATGTATTGTATTTTATTAGTGCAGCTAAAAAAGGAGGCAATTGAATGTTAGAGACGAAGGATATAGCGGGCAACCAATTGAAGCGGACCATGAAAAGCAGGCATTTGTTTATGATTTCACTTGGGGGTGTGATTGGAACAGGGCTTTTTCTAAGCTCGGGCTATACCATCAATCAAGCCGGACCGGTAGGAACGCTGCTTGCTTACCTAATCGGTTCTGTTATCGTCTACCTGGTCATGCTTTGCTTGGGTGAACTAGTAGTTAAGATGCCGGTGACCGGCTCCTTTCATACCTACGCCACGAAGTTTATTGGTCCCGGGACGGGGTTTACGATGGCATGGCTCTATTGGTTAACGTGGACCGTGGCGCTCGGCTCTGAATTTACGGCAGCCGGCTTAATCATGGAAGGCTGGTTTCCATCCATCTCGGTGTGGGAATGGAGCGCATTCTTCGTTGTATTGCTTTTTGCCCTTAATGCTTTTTCCGTCCGATTGTTTGCGGAAACCGAGTTTTGGTTCTCCAGTATCAAAGTCATCGCGATTCTCTTGTTTATCGTTATCGGGGGATTGGCCGTATTCGGGATCATTCCGATGTCTGGAACCAGCGAAGCTCCCTTGTTCACCAATTTTGTCAAAGACGGTCTCTTTCCGAACGGATTTGGTGCAGTGTTCTTGACAATGCTCGCGGTAAACTTTGCATTTTCAGGCACAGAACTAATTGGAGTGGCGTCCGGCGAAACGGCCGACCCTGAAAAAGTAATCCCCAAAACCATCCATACCACCCTTATACGGCTAATTATCTTTTTCATTGGCAGTATTACGGTGATCTCGGCCCTAATTCCCTGGAAGGAAGCCGGAGTCGATCAAAGTCCCTTCGTTCTGGTTTTTAATAGCATAGGAATCCCTTATGCCGGAACGATTATGAATTTTGTTGTCTTAACGGCTATTCTCTCCTGCGCAAATTCCGGATTATATGCCGCCACCCGTATGCTCTGGTCGTTGTCCAATGAAAAAATGATTTCGGGCGTCTTCGGGAAGGTAAACAAAAAAGGCGTCCCTATGCCCGCTCTGATTCTTACGACTTTAGGCGGTGTGCTGTCTCTGATCTCCAGTGTGATCCCCGCTCAACAAGTTTATATTATCCTGGTTTCCATTTCGGGTTTGGCCGTCGTTATTGTATGGATGGGCATCGCCGCTTCCCAATTTATGTTCCGCCGGGCTTACCTCAAAGCGGGAAATGATGTGAACGATTTAAAATTCAAAACGCCGCTGTATCCGGTCGTCCCTATTGCCGCATTCATTCTATGCTTCCTGTCCTGTGTATTGATCGTGTTCGATCCGGCGCAAAGAGCGGCATTATTCTACACTATACCCTTTGTTGCCTTATGCTATATTTGCTATTACGCCAAACAAAGCCTTCAGAAAAAGAAAACCGGCAGCCAGGAAGAAGTTAAAGAAGTTCGAGCGTAACAGGATCGGCTGCCTGCGGCAATAAGACGCTATCCCCTTCTCGTCTGGCATAGCGGGCCTGATGCCACGCCTAAAGAACCTTCAATCCCTTATTTTTAACAGGGGTTGAAGGTTCTTGTTGTCAAGACCATTTCAGCCAGGATTCACTAGCCGCCCACACTCTAGTCACTCCGTTTTCAACAATGAACCGAGTGGTTCCAGAACCGATTCCACGGCTTTAGTTGGATTGGGCAGATGGACATCAAACGAAACTAAAATGCTTAACGTTAAGCCCGTTAGGATAAGCACGGAATAAACGACCACATCTTTTTTCTGTCTCTTTTTAATCAATAGGGGAAAGTCCACGCCGGCCAGCAGGATAAACAGGAGTATAATCGCCATGATCTTCATCCTTATTTATGCTCCTCTTCCACCATAATCATTGATTTGTTCGTCAGACCTGTGCGAACCACTTTGGCATGAGGATGAATGTCCACTTCCACCCTGGAGAATTCATCATCCCATCTGTCTTTATACTTCCGGTTCCACGCTTTCGGGTAGGTCCGATATACGGCGGTGCCTAACCCGAATATATCCGAATTGAACGTTTTTTGTGCCTTGTAGAGCGTTGATTCTATTCTTTCTTTAGTCGCTTGTTCCATTTCTTGTTCGACATATTGAATGACCTTCGGATTGCCAATATCCAGCTTGGAGCTATTCTCAAACAGAATATTTTCCGTACGGGTTTCCACATTGATTTTGAGCTTGTTATTCCTGAGAACCGGTTTAATTTTCGTCGTTGCATTAAATAAAATCGCGCTGATCTTCCCTCCCCCTTTATCCTCTGGAATATCCACCGTCACAATACCGGTCTTCAATTCATTGCGCAGCCACAGCACCCCTCGTGTCTCCGCATCATCCAGCCAACCGACCAGTTTGTCTTTGCGGAACACAGCTGACCCGGAAATAGCGGCGTTCATCTCTTGTTCGGAAGAGTTCTCTCCGCCGTCAACCTCCGCGCGTTGTAGCATCACCTGGGCCGTAACCGGCTCGACCCCGTCTGTAAGCAGCATATGAATAAAGTCTTTTAAGTAGATCTGGAGTCCGATATGACGCTTCTCCTCTTCCCTGATCTCCTCGGCGGAAATCTTTTCCCATTTGGCATTGAGACTCAAAATATTCGCCGCTTCTCCTTCACTAACTAGAATAAAACTGCGCAGCCGTGATTCCCGGTAACGGGTAAAAAAATCAAGTACGGGCGCAACCCCCTCCCGGGCCTGCTTCTCCCCGATCACAATAATCCGGCTGTGGGAGAAAAACAATCTGCGGGGGAGCTTTTTTTGCAGCTTACGCATAGCGTCCATTATCGTCTCTCCCTTTTCCGATACGATAACGGTTGGTTTATTTCCACCGCCGCCAGCCCCACCTCCCCCGCCGCCCCCGCTTTTTCCGGAGCCTCCATCCGGTCCGAGCATCTTTGGAACGGCAATCTGCAGCGTTAACAGATACTTCCCGTCGTCCCTCTTGTCAATAGCGGCCGCAGTCACAATCGACAGATCATTTAATTCAACCCGGCTCCAGCAGCCGGTTACCGGCAGCATCGCGATGATTAACAGCAGAATCCCTAATTTTCTCATCATCACCCTCCTTCCATAAACAGGGCTAACCGCCGCGCTTGGGGGGACGTGGCTGTATTGTTCCTTTTATGCGCCGAGTATTGTTCTTGCTGACCTCAGTCGAACGTTTGATCATACCCCACCAAGGCACACGCACAAGAACATCTTTCAAATCACTTATATGCAGAGGAGCTATCGGCGATAAATAAGGAACCCCGAACGAACGAAGGCGCGTCATATGGATTAGAATGAACAGCACCCCGAGCAGCACACCATACAGCCCGAGCGATCCGGCCAGAAACATCATTGGAAACCGAAGCAGCCGAATGGTAATGGCCTGGGAATAGCTCGGAATAATGAAAGACGCAATACCCGTAATGGAAACGATAATGACCATTGGCGCGGACACGATTCCGGCGCTTACGGAAGCCTCGCCAATAACGAGCGCCCCGACGATGCTGACCGCTTGTCCGACCGGACGCGGCAGGCGCACCCCTGCTTCCCGAAGTGCCTCGAATGAGATTTCCATCAGCAGCGCTTCGACAAGAGCCGGAAACGGAACCGCCTCCCGGGAAGCGGCAGCGCTGAGCAGCAGGGACGTTGGCAGCATCTCCTGATGGAACGTCAGCAGAGCGATGTAGAGAGAGGGCAATAGCAGTGCAATGATCAGAAATAGATAGCGGAGCAGCCGGATTAACGTCGAGATTACATATCTTTGGTAATAATCTTCGCTGGCCTGCATCATTTCAAAGAAAGTGACCGGCACGATCAGCGCAAAGGGGGTATTGTCAACGAGTATTGCGACCTTGCCTTCCAGCAGATTTGCCACGATCTTGTCGGGCCGCTCTGTGTAATTAACCTGGGGAAAGATAGAGAACGAGTTGTCCTCAATCAACTCCTCCACATAGCCGCTCTCCAAAATGGCGTCGATATCGATCCGGTTCACTCGTTTCCTGACTTCCTCGACGATAGCATCGTCCGCGATCCCTTCCAGGTACGCAATCGCGACATCGGTCTTTGATAATTGCCCCAACTGCAATCCTTCTATCTTCAACTTCGGAGTTCTCAACCTACGGCGAATGAGGGTTATGTTAGTCAGCAGATGTTCCGTAAATCCTTCCCTTGAACCGCGAATGACCGCTTCTGTAGCCGGCTCCTCAACCGCCCGCTTCCCCCAGCCCTTCGCGCTGATGAACAGGGCTTTGTTCACACCATCAATAAGCAGCACCGTATCTCCGCTCAGAACATGGTCAACGACCTCCTGAATCCGCTCGCCAGAGCTGACTTGCGCTGCGGTAATGACCTGATTCTGGAGCAGGCTCTCAAGTCCGTTCGGTGAAAGCCTGGACTTCTGCAGCATGGTTTCACCATACTCGAGCAGAGGCCGCATGATATCCGAATCTATAATGATGGTGTTAACCATTCCGTCCAGGAAAATAAGCATTGCAGTTTGAACATCGCCTAACTGAAATTCCCGGAATACGATATCGATTGACCGGTCAAATATCGCTTTAAGCAATTGTATGTCCTGTGTTATTTTCCCGCTTATCATCTCGTTATTTGGCGGTGTCCCGTGCTCCATTTCTATTTCACCCTTTCTACGGAAGCCTCTACCCATATGCTCTCCAAAATCCTGATTTTACATCATCCATTTCGCTTATCCCTTCTGCTTCCTGCCACCCAGACGCCTGATCTTGGCAATAATCAGCATCAGCAGAGGAAATAGGATGACGAAAGGAAAGGAGAAGAACGGCCAGATGGTGGATGCGAATACAGCATCGTCCATGATCGTTCCATAAGCAACGATGGAGAAAATAAAGAGCAGAATACCCACAGGAATGACGATGGAGCGGTAATCCGAAAGCCTGCACCACTGAGCTAACCCGACTACGGTGCAGTAATAGCAGATGGCTATCTTCATAAAGCCTGACGTTATCCATATCAGCACGCCAAGTATATCCATGTCCGTTAAGAAACCCAACTTTTCGATGTACTTGATAATTTCGTGAGTGGGATAATTTAGTCTGGCAGCGATCGCCGGACCCAACACGAGAATAGAGATCAGCACGGCTATCGTCAGGAGCATGCCGCCAAATACAACAGCTACGATATAGTACCTCTTCACTTTCTGAATATTGCTGATATTGGGCAGCAGCATCGCAAACAGAATGGTCTCGCCAAATGGAAGCGAAGCCACCGAGATCGAGCCTTTCATAACAGGAACGATTCCTTGTCCCATAAACGGAGTCAGATTGTCCCATTTGAATTCCGTTACAAGCAAAAAGATAGTGAGCATGACGATTAGTTCACGAAAAGGCAAAATCAATTGATTGACCCGCCCAAGCGTTTCAATCCCTCCCCAAACCGCATAAGCGATTACGAAGAGCAGCGGTCCGCTTACGACAATTGGCGGTGTACGCGGCAGTGCGGTTGTCGTCACATAATCGCGAAAACCCCCGATCACAAGCGACCCCAAATAAAACGTGTACAGCACGTACAGAAGACCGACTATTTTCCCAAACCATTTTCCTAAAATGATTTCGCTGTACTGGATGATGCTCTGCTTCGGAAATAAAAGCCCCAAATTGGTAAATAGAAGAACAACCACTATTCCAACCAAGGCGGCAAAAATGATAGTAAGCCAACCGTCCTGTTTGGCAAAAGAAGTGGCACTAGCCGGAACGATTACAGCGACGCCTCCCTCTAGGAACGTAAACATCAAAGCCCCAGCCTGCCCAGCACTAATCTTTCCACGGTCAAGCATGATTGTCCCTCCAATATCCAAAGCATACTTAGAATATTTTCCTAATAGCGGTTTAAATAACCGCTTCATGAAATGTTTATTTTTACCTCAACTGCAAATACTGGGTTTATTATTTTCCGCGGGGAGGGACATTACATGGCACAGGAGAAGATTAGCAGGTGGCAGCTCATTTCCATCATCTTTTTGTTTGAAATCGGGACTACGGTGCTCTTCGGGTTACGTATGCAGGCCAAGCAGGATGAATGGCTGGCGATCTTGGCTGCGATGCTCGGCGGACTTGGGTTAATGTGGGTCTACACCAAGCTAAGCGAATATTATCCAAACCGAACGCTTGTCCAGATGATTCCCGAGATTGTTGGAAAATGGATCGGATATCCGCTGTCACTTATTTATATACTGAATTTTGCCTATGAGTCTTCACGGGTATTACGAGACTTTGGGGAACTCATCGTGCAGACGATCTTAACGGATACGCCGATCCTAGTGGTTATGGCAGGGTTCATCCTCAGTGTCGTCTACTGCTTGCGCGGCGGGCTGGAAGCACTCGCGCGTTTGGGGGAAATCTTGTTTCCAGTTGCCTTTCTTTCCCTTATCCTGGGGTGGATTCTTATCTTTGCTTCCCAAATCCATCATTTTGAATATGTACAACCCGTGTTCTCGAAAGGGTTAAGACCGGTATTGAGCGCGGTATTCCCCTTCCTTATCGTATTTCCGTTCGGCCAAACGCTGCTGTTCATGATGTTTACCCTCAATTCGAATGACCGCAGCAGCATCAAAAAAGCGGGGATGATTGCGGTTCTTGCCTCTGGCATCATACTATCCTTAAATATGCTGGGACTCATTGCCGTATTGGGTCCTAAGGTTCTTGAAGAAACGGAATTTCCTCTGTATACCGCTATAGGCATGGTAAGTCTGGGGGATTTTATTATGAATCTGGATGCGCTTGCGATTCTGTTGATGGTACTGGGGGGGTTTTTTAAACTAGGGGCGTTTATGTATGGTACCGTGCTCGGAACTGCGCAGCTGTTCAAATTGGAATCCTATCATTCCATTCTTATTCCATGGGGCATGATTATTCTGGCGATGTCCCTTATCATTGCGTCTAATTACACACAGCATATCAATCTTGGCTGGAGCATATCCATACCTTATATCTTTTTCCCGCTCTATATCGTGGTTCCCATTATCTTGTTGATCGTTGCTGCTGTTCGTAAACATAGCGGTGCAAGAGGACGTTGATAAAGTGCGGAAATCACCGCTCTCCAAGCGGCTCGCGGGGCCTGCGTTTAGCAGAAGCCCATCCTGGACAAGGGACAGGCTTCTTTTATATTCAACGAATCACTTTAAGTTTCCCTTGATCCATTTCGCATACCGTATCGCAAAGTACATCGATATCCTCTGAGCTATGACTGGCCAGAAGAATGGTTATTCCTTCATTGCGCAACTGCAGCAACAGTTCACGAATTTCCGTAACACCATGTTTATCAATGCCGTTCATTGGTTCATCCAGCAATAGGATAGAGGGACGTTCCATGATAGCCTGTGCAATACCCAGCCTTTGCCTCATCCCTAGAGAATATTTGCTTACCCATTTTTTGCTATCGGGATCTAGTCCGACACGTTCTATGGCTGCCTTAACCTCATCTTTTGAAATAAGTTTATTAATATCCGCCAAAAACTTTAAATTTTTATAACCGTTATAATGGGGCAAAAAGCCCGGAGATTCTATAATGATCCCTACTTTTTCAGGAATATCAATATCCTTGCCAATATATTTTCCATTTACAATAATTTCTCCGGATGTTACTGAAGTAAATCCGCAAATACATTTTAGAAGCATCGTTTTACCAGAACCGTTTCGACCCACCAAACCATGTATCTTATTTTTCTCAAAATTAACCGATACATGATTTAAAACGGAGTTGTTCTTATAGACCTTACAAACATCATTTATGCGAATGGCCAACTCCATAATTTATCCCATCCTTCTTCCAATCAAATTTGCGGAGAAATCTCAATCTCGCGTTTATGTACGGATAAAACCGCAATAATACTCAATACAATAATGGCTGCCATAAAGAAAATACAAGCATATAAAAAGGTTGGCCTCAGTGACATGCCGCTCGGATCAAGGACAGCCAAACGCGCCATGGATACCGGTGAAAAATGATAGGCATAATCAGTGAAGTTATTATAAACGGCTACATCCAACAAGATAATGGCCGATGCCAGGATAGCCCCGATTGCCCGATTGAGATAGATATTAGTTATAAATATGGTAAGACCTAATAGGGTTCCGGCACACCAGTCCAGCAGGAGACTTAGACTAAAAGCTTGAACAGGCGTATACATTGTCTGTATTTTATAGCTAATAGGCAAGTGGACATTAAAGTCTTGGCCAACACTGGTCTGAGCGAGAGTACCTAATAATTTTCCCCAGTCTGTACTTAAAAATAGATTTGGAGTAAGCATCAGTATGCTGATAACGGCCAAGAATAAAAAATAGATAGCCGTAGCCAGCATGATGTATAGGATCTGACCCAGCGCCCAATGGGTGCGTCCGCTTCTTATCAGAAGATAAGGCTGTCCTTCATTTACAAAGGGCGCATCACAAAAGAGAAATACAATTCCCAACATCATGAATCTTTGTGTATATGAGAAGTTGGATATAAACGGAAACACCCATGGAGCAACCCTATACCCTATACCCTTTGAAAAAAATAATATTGGACCTAAATACGTCCACATAAGGATTAGTAATAATGCAATAAGAATATAAATACGGGGATTTGTAAACCACCTGCGTATATTGTTTCCTGATATAGAAAAGTAATTAGGTATACTATTCATTGGATAACCTCTTCTTAACCGTTTTAACAAAAAAGAATCCAACTACAGCTAGAAGTGCCACGATCAATAGCGTAGCATAAATCAAGCTTGCGGAAGTGCTGCCAATTCTAAAATCTCCATTGGTTACTTTATTCAATTGCAGATAGGGTGGAAATTGATATGTAATTAAACTAAGCACGTACAAACCGATAAAGGGTGTAAATAATGCTACAAATTTATTCGAAATATACGCGGATGCACAAAGGCCCACAACAGACCAGAAAGCTCCTGACAAGAAAGCCAAGTAAATGTAAATGGCAAAGTACGCAATATAATGGTCATTTTGTAAAAGCTCCCCTCCCAGGGTTCGAGTTGCAAACGCCTCAAAGTTCCCTGCTTCAGCAGATACCAGGGGAATCCGCAGCGTAAATGGAAGAATAAATAATAAAATCCCCAAAGCTATAGAAGCTCCGGAAGACAACGCACAGGATATGATTTTGCTCCAAGCATACCTGTATGTACCGCTTCGAATGACAACCGGCATAATATATTTACTATTCCAGTCACTGCAAAAACTTGTGGTATACGGTAAAACGCAAAGTAATATTTGTATTGTGTTAATACCACTGGCTCCGGCAGAATATTTAAATAACAATAATACATCGGGTGCATGAAGCATTTCCGTTCTGGCACCTGAATAATAAACGATCCAGATGCCGGCTGCCGCAATAAGAAAACCAATAGAACCAAAGGCCCGTTTTAAATCCGTTGAAAGCATTTGGAATGTTTGCTTCATAAGATACTACCCCTATCAATCAGAGAATTTCCTCACCTGTGACGGCGTTGATATTTACCACGATGGATCCGGTATTGACTTTGCCGCCTTTCGTATACTTTTGTTCAATATTAAAACACCAGGCCGGAATCATTTCCAATTTTTTGTTAAGCAGGACTCCTGTTTTGGGGTCTACATTGGAGCTTGTGATTTGAGGCACATACATTATGGAAATGTTACGGACTGTCAGTTCATCCTTAAGGATGATAGTGTCGAATTTTTTCTTTAAAGAATCCAACGCTTGTTCCAATGAAATCAAGAAAGAGGGATTTGCTTTGGCATTCAGCTCTTTATAAATGGATCCCTCAATATCAAAGGACTCGATCCCATTTTTGGAGACAATCACTCTTACTTCACTACCTGGGACCTCGACCTCCGAACTCTGCAGAGTATATCCGGTTGGAGTACATGGAATACCATGAATATCTATTCTAAAAACCATATAATAGGCTTCATCCTCTTTATTCCATTTCTCTTTGAGTTTTATTTTACCCAGATCAACAAAATATTTGAAATCTTGATCCTGGATTAATGTATCCTGTTCTCTCTGGAGAGTGGCGTAATCCAATGTATATACCTTTGGAGGCAGATGAGGCGTGATATGAAGTTGGTTGAAGATGCCGGCAACCTGTTCTGTAGCTTTTGAAATCGTCATAAAATCCAGTTCTTTTGATTCAAATGCAGTATCAATTCCGCCATTCATGTTATCTATTATCGAGTTAATGTAATCACCGGCAGGTGTAATTAAATTAAAGGAACCTGAATCTTTAAAAACTTTAAGCGTCTTGCCGTTTAAGGTATAGTCGGTTTCCCCATCATTATTTTTCACCTGTGCATCTTTCGATCCTAAAAATACATCAAGCAAATGATTCTCATCAAACCCATTCTCCGCAACCTGCAAGATCGGTATATCCTTCACATCCGGTATTTCCATGCTTGCATCTGCCTTGAGATTGTCTGCCAATGCTGCCTTATAAATTTTGGTTGTACTGCTGATATTACCCGTGCTGGATGGTGTGGGGGCACCGCTGCTATTCTCCGCACTGTTACGATTAGATTCCACCTTTTCGGTTGTCGAACATGCTGAACATACAAGCATAAGTACAGCTATCATCACCCAAAATCTTCCCTTAAACATTTTATTCCACTTCCTCTTTAATGAGAGTCTAACACAAGGAAAGTCAAGCTGGTGACGAGTACACCAGCTTGACTTCGGCTCCTTTTTTACGGAGTCCATCTACCGCTTACGCTAACACTGTAAGGAGCAGTTGAATCCTGTTGAGCATTCAGACGATACGAACCGCCTGCTGAAACGGATTGCAGATAATTCAAAGTAATCGTTCCATACGTATCAATCCATTTTGCTTCGGTGTATACGGTATTAGCCGAATTCCTTACTTTATACCAAAGTTTGTCAGAGCCTGCAAGAAGATTTCCACTTGAGGTGGTGACATATGCTTTTGCTTCACTATCCGCTTTTGAATAATAACCAGTGTAATCAAGTTGACCTGGGCTCAGTGAGAATGAGAAACTCTGAGTACTAGCAAAAGCGGCACCCGACAACAACGTAGACACCATCAAAAATCCGATAAATACCTTGGAGCCTTTTTTCACTATGAATCCTCCTTACAGAATTTGGTTGTATGTCCATTCTATCCATTCAGTCACTCGTATGAAAATGGCATAGAAGAAACAACTTAATTAGTGTCAGTAAGTATGTAATTCTATTCACAATGTTTTCTATCACTATCATATCCCCTGTAGTTACTATATCCCAAAATCTAGAATAATGGAATATTTTTCATGTAAATTGTATAAAAAACCATGTGAACTGCATTTTATCGTGGGTTCATGTAAGAGATCAACGGATTCCCAGCTATTGCTGCTCTTCGATAGTACAAGATTTGTTATTTATGTCATATTATCAGTTTCGCCGGATAGGTAAAATAATCTATATTTAATATAATTTTGTATTTCGAGAGGAGAGGGAGCCATGTTCCATGTCGGGGTCTGTGATGATGAAGTAGAGATGCATGCGCAGCTGCAGCATTTCTTTACACAGTTTTCCGCACAAACACCTTATACATTTAATATCCGTTGCTTTTCATCAGGGGAGAAGCTGCTTCAATATTACAAAGATAAGGGCCCTTATGCTTTTCATGTCCTCTTTCTGGATGTGGAGATGAGTGGAATGAACGGAATTGAAACCGCTAGGAGTATTCGTTCCCTTCCTGATCGTGACGTACATATCATATTTCTGACAAGTTATCCGGAGTATTTGATGGACAGCTTTGATGTTCAGACCTTTCAATACCTAATCAAACCCATTTCCTATGAGTTGTTTTCTACAAAGATGGTAAAAGTTTGCGACTATATCCTTTCCTCTGTTACTCGCTTTCTCTGTGTTAAAACTAAAAAAGAGCAGATCATTCTAAGAAGCTCTGATATCATTGCCATTCTCAAAATAAAGCATTCGCTTGTTCAAAACAAACTGAAGGTCATCACTTCACAGCAGCAGTACACAATAACAGGCACACTGACGGAGTTCTTAAACTCGCTGGGTGATTTATTTTTGTTGATTCACCGTTCCGTCATCATTAATCTGGAGCATATCCGCAAGTTCACCTCTGTTTCTGTAGTGATGTCCAATCAAGACCAATTTCCGCTTGGGCGCTCACGGGCAAAAAGTATCAAAGATGCTTATGCCCTTTATATGGCTGCACATTTCAAGGAACGAGGATGACCGCCATGTACTACGGATTGTTTATCGGAACAACCTTGTTACAACTGGCTTTGTTAAATCGTTACTTTTCCGTTCTGTTCAACGCACCAAATGTGAGCAAAAAGACCATTTTTGCCAGCTACTTACTGGTAGGAGGGATTCAATTCGCATCATCCGCCTTTTTGTATCCCGTAATTGTTACTAGCATCTTATTTATCGGCAGCGCCTACCTTATTGCGCGTCTATACCCGGTCCGATTGGAATTCCGGTTGATCTTTTCCACTCTATTTCTGACCCTGGGGCTCATTGCGGAGTCTCTTTCTTGCTTCTTGATCCGGAGGTTCGGTTTGGTACCGGAAGCAGACCATCTATCAGAGCTTGGGACTCGTGTGCTCATCTTGCTTCTGTCTAATTTCATTATGCTTTTCTTCAGCCAGATCATCAGGTTTATCAAACGGGGCCATGATTACAAAATCCACAATGGGCATTATTTCGTTATAATCTTGATTATTTTGATTAGCTTATTTATTTTGAATACATTGTTATTTTACATGGAGAAAAATCTCTATTATATCTTATCTGTCATCGGTATATTGTTTATCAATCTTCTTACCATTTTCCTATTTGACAGAATGATCGAAAGATTCAGACTCGCAGATGAGAATCATCAATTACAGAAGCAGATGGTTGAACAGAATAACACTTACGAAGAGACATTGCAGTCTTTCAAAAATATTAAGCGAATCATTCATGATACAAACAAACAATTGGTATATATTCGGACTTGTATCCGGGAAAATGAATACGAAGAGGCGATTCGACATATCAACCAAACTTTGGATAAAGTCAATACTTCTTATCAAAGAGTAACTACGGGGAGTTTGGTCATCAATGCTCTTGTCAGCAATGCCCTAAATTGTGCTAACGATAACCACATTACGATGAAGCACGATATTCATGTTGCAGACGCGGATATCAGGGTTGACCGCTATGATTTATGCATCGTTATCGGCAATATACTGGATAATGCCATTGAAGCTGCTCAACTCGTCCCTGAAATTGAAAATAAATCCATCCACTTGAAAATATCTTCTAACAACCATATTCTATCTATTCACGTTGTCAATTCACGCCCTGTGTCTCCGAATCAGGAGCGAACCCTAAAAGAAAACCCTGCTTTCCATGGAATTGGCCTATCGAATATTCAAAAAGTTGCCGAAAAATATGGCGGGTATATGAGAACGGAAACCAAAGATAAGCAATTTGAAACCACCGTTCTGCTTCCATTTCAGGAGTAGAACTGAAGTTAGACTGCCCACTTCTTCTTCATCTTCGCTATCTTAAGTCCCTCCACTCCAAGTGTTCTCTCTAACGGATAAACCAAATATACGTCTGCAATATTGAAGTTTTCTTAAATAAATAGAGGACATCCCATTAGGACATCCTCTGTTTCTTTGAGTGATCTTAGCAGTATGAACAAGTCTTTGATGGAACCGTTGGCTGCACCTGCACATAAAAAAGGACGGGGCCACCCGTCATCATCTTCGATAACTGTTGGAATAGCCCCGTCTGCTTAGAGATTCAAAATTAGTATTCGTCAAAGAAGGATTGGATCACTGCCGGATTCTTGGATTTCGTCAGAGCAAGCATCAATAGAATACGGGCTTTCTGCGGATTCAAGGAATCGGAGGAGACAAAGCCCGACTTATCATCATTGGCGGAATGAGTAACGACGCCGCTGCCCGTACGTGTAGAACGGACAACCACAACTCCCTTGCTCACTGCCCTCGCCGCGCCCTTTTCCGAGGCCGTGGACAGCGAGCCGTTGCCGCTGCCGGCTACG
>NZ_ASSD01000061.1 GCF_000520715.1 Paenibacillus zanthoxyli JH29 | reverse complement strand
CGCAGCCATGGCCGCGCGCCGCTGCAGCAGGCCGCGCAGCGTCTCCGGCGACAGCTGCGCCACCTCGTCGGCCAGCAGCTTGAAGCCTTCGTCCTGCTGCTGCACCTTGGCGCGCAGAGCAAGCAGCGCGCCCTTGGCGACAAGCGCTCGGCTGCGCTTCCACACCTCGGGGAACAGCACGACCTCACAGCGCTCGATCTGGTCTTCCCATTCAACAAAGGCCATCGCCTTGCCGGCTTTTGTCATAATTTCCTTGACGGATACGACCATTCCCGCCGTAACCGTCACGCTCTCATCGGGGGCTTCGCCGAGATCCATCAGCCGCGAAATCCCCGGTTCCTCCAGCGGCTCCGCGAAGTCGTCGAGCG
>NZ_ASSD01000060.1 GCF_000520715.1 Paenibacillus zanthoxyli JH29 | reverse complement strand
GTCGAGCTGATGGGCGCGCAGCATGGGATCGGCGTCATTATGCTGCGCAATCTGTATTACGGTCCTTCACATACTTACATGTTCTGGTCGACCATTCTGGTCGGTGCGTTTCTCGGCATGGCCAGCTATGGTCTTATGAGCCTGATCGAGCGGCTCGTTTCTCCGTGGCAGCCTGAATTCCGTCCGAAAGGGGGCAGCCGCTGATGGAAGGCAACACAGTTGGTGAAGCAACATTGGTTTCTTCTCGCAGCCAAGAGGATGGAAGCCGTCCGCAACCCGCTATGACGGCCCAACCGCCTTCGGCAGCCCCTGTGCAGAACGGCAGACCGCGCCGCCGTGCGCGGAAAGCCGCAATCTTTCGCGTCATCCTTCCTGTACTCGCGGGTGTTCTGTTTTTGGCACTGTGGGAATTGGAGGTCATCCATAAGATATTCGATTTGAAGAAATATCAGCTCCCGCTGCCTTCGGCGATTGCGGAGGCGATGGGCGATAATATAAGCCTGCTGCTGTCCTATACGGGATATACGCTTACTGAAGCGGTGCTGGGTATGCTCATCGGTTCGGCGCTTGGTTTCGTCATTGCCCTGGCCGCCACGGCCTGGCCGCGCTGGGGCGGCGGCAGCCTGACGCTGGTCGCCGCGCTGAACGCCGTTCCGATCGTGGCGCTTGCGCCGATCATGAACCTGTGGTTCGGCGATGGGCTGGGCTCCCGCATCGCGATTGTGGCGGCGACGACGATGGCCGCGATGGCGATCAACGCCTATAAAGGAATGGCGGCGATCGATCCGCTGGCGCTGGATCTGATGCATTCCTACGCCGCGCCCAAATCGGCGGTGTTCCGCCACCTGCGGATCAAGAACAGCCTGCCTTATGTGTTCACCGCGCTGAAAATTAACGCGACGGCGAGCATGATCGGGGCGATTGTCGGCGAATTCTTCTTCTCCTCAAGAGGGCTCGGTTATCTGCTGTCCAACTCCATTAAGGTCGCCAAAATGCCGCTCGGCTGGTCATGCATCGTGCTTGCGGCGATTGCCGGGGTCATTTTTTACCTGGTGGTGGAAAGGCTGGAGAAGGTGTTCATCCGCTGGCATCCTTCACGGCGGGCTTCATAAGCCAAGGAAAAAACGGTACAACCGGCCGCTAGGCTTCCCCCTGAATATCAGGACCGGCCGTTTGCATACAGCGCATTATGATGGCAGCCATACTGTTCCAGGAGTCGTTTTTTAAATGTATTTAAACTTTTCAGTGGGGGGAATTCGATTGATGAGCGTAAAAAACAGAAAATTTCGCGGTGTGCTGTTAATGGCGGTAATGGCGTTGGTGCTGTCGGTTCTTGCAGGTTGCGGCGGCAACAACAGTTCTTCGGGAAGTGAGCCAACTGCTTCCGCAGGAAGCTCGGCCGCTCCGGCAGCAAGCACAGCGCCTTCGGCTGACCTTGTTCCCGTTAAGCTGCAGCTGAAATGGGTGCCGCAGGCTCAATTTGCCGGGTACTACGTCGCGCTCAGCAAAGGCTACTATAAGGACGAAGGTCTGGACGTTCAAATTCTGCCTGGCGGACCGGATATTGTGCCTGAGCAGCAGGTTGCGGGCGGATCGGCCGACATCGGCGTCGATTGGGTAGCGAGCTTGCTGACGAGCCAGGAGCAGGAAATGCCGCTGGTGCAAATTGCCCAAATCTACCAAAAGAGTGGTCTCGTGCTGGTCTCCAAAAAATCGGCGAATATCAACAGCCCGGCTGATCTGAAAGGCAAACGGGTCGGCAACTGGATGGGCGGCAATGAGTTCGAGCTGCTGGCGCTGTTCGACAAATACAAGCTCGATTCGAACAAGGATATCAAATTTACGAAACAAGGCTTTACCATGGACCAATTCCTCGGCGGCGAGCTGGACGCGGCTTCCGCGATGACGTACAACGAATACCAGGTTGTGCTTGAGTCGGGCGTCAAAGCCGAAGATCTGAATGTCATCGACATGAACGACGAGGGCGTCGCCATGCTGGAAGACAATCTGTTCGCCAACAAGGAATGGCTGGCAGCCAATAAAGAGACGGCGGCGAAATTCGTCCGCGCTTCGCTTAAAGGCTGGAAGGATGCCATCGCCGATCCGGCGGCGGCAGTCGATATTGTGATGGAACAGGCGGAAGCCGGCAGCACAACGAAAGAGCATCAGCTGAAAATGATGGAGGAAGTCGCCAAGTTGATTCAGCCGGAAGGCTTCGACATCTCCAAGCTGGGCTACACGGACGAAGCCGCATTCAAGCAAACCGCAGACATCGCCTTTAAGTTCGGTGTAATCAAGAAAGAGGCCAATTTGTCCGAGGCGTACACGAACGAAATTATGGACATGGCTTCAAAATAATGCAATCCGCAGGATGAGCCTCCTTAGGCTTGATCCTGGAGCCTCCGCGAAATTCCTGACAGCCCGCCTTGCCTAGAAGCGGATCTGATTTTGCGGAGGCGGTTTTTTTCAAAGCCGTCATGTCAATGGATAGCGCTGAAGCGCCAAGCTTCGGTTATCGGGGGTAATTTAATTTTACGGGAAATGAGGTGCCTTGCATGTCTCTGCTGGTCAGACAGACCGAGAAAGTGAGAAATTTTATCAACGGGCAATGGGTGGAGTCGTCTTCCGGGCGGGAGGAAGAAGTATTCAATCCCGCAACGGAGGAAGTGATCGCTTATGTGCCGCTGTCCAGCCGTGAGGAGCTGGATGCCGGGGTTGCCGCAGCGAAGGCGGCGTTTTACAGCTGGAAAAAGGTTGCTGTACCCCGCCGGGCTCGTTACTTCTTCGAATACCAGCAGCTGCTGCTGAAGCATGCGGAAGAGCTTGCTGAACTGATTACGCTGGAAAATGGCAAGAGCCTCGAAGAAGCGCGCGGAGAAGTTCAGCGCGGCATCGAATGCGTCGAATTTGCCGCAGGCGCTCCAACCCTGATGATGGGCAGCCAGCTGCCGGACATTGCCACGGGCATTGAGTCGGGAATGTACCGCTATCCGCTCGGCGTTGTGGGCGGGGTAGCACCGTTCAATTTCCCGATGATGGTGCCGTGCTGGATGTTCCCGCTGGCGATTGCCTGCGGCAATACGTTCGTGCTGAAGCCGTCAGAGCGGACGCCGCTCCTGGTGGGCCGTCTGGCCGAGCTGTTCGCGGAGGCGGGATTCCCGCCTGGCGTGCTGAATGTCGTTCACGGGGCGCATGAGGTCGTTAACGGAATGCTGGAGCATGAGGATATCAAGGCGATATCCTTTGTCGGCTCCCAGCCGGTCGCGGAATACGTCTACAAGAACGGAAGCGCGCATGGCAAAAGGGTTCAGGCGCTGGCCGGAGCGAAGAATCACTCGATCGTTCTGCCTGATGCCGACATGGATAATGCGGTCAAGAACATCACCTCCGCCGCCTTCGGCTCCGCCGGTGAACGCTGCATGGCCTGCTCGGTCGTAGTTGCTCATGAAGAGATCGCCGACGAGCTGGTAGCGCGCCTCCAGACTGCCGCCGACAATCTCAAGATCGGCAGCGGCCTGGACGCGGGGGTGTTCCTGGGGCCGGTTATCCGGGGGTCCAACAAGGAAAGGACTGTGTCGTATATTGAAACCGGGGAGCGAGAGCAGGCGAAGCTTGTCCGGGACGGCCGGAAAGACGCCGCGACTGAAGGAGCGGGCTACTTCATCGGCCCGACGATCTTCGATCATGTGAAGCCGGGGATGACGATTTGGCGGGATGAGATTTTTGCACCGGTGCTGGCTGTCGTTCGCGTGAAGGATCTGGCGGAGGCGATTTCCGTCACCAATCAGTCGCCGTTCGCCAACGGCGCCTGCATCTATACCGACAGCGCCAAGGCCATCCGCGAGTTCCGCGAAGAGATCGACGCGGGCATGCTGGGAGTCAATCTGGGCGTACCCGCGCCAATGGCGTTCTTCCCGTTCTCGGGCTACAAGAAATCGTTCTACGGGGACCTGCATGCGAACGGGCGCGACGGCGTAGAGTTCTATACACGCAAAAAAATGATCACAGCCCGCTACTAAAGCTGCGCGGGCCATGGAGAGGGGATAAGTGCAATGCTCAAAACGGGGAAAGAGAGCGAACTTGCAATCAGCAAAGACCGGAAGTATCTGTGGCACCACATTTCGCCTTACAGTGAAGCCAATCCGCCGATGATCGCCGCGTCCGCCAGCGGTTCCTGGGTTACCGATATCGACGGAAAGAAGTATTTGGACGGCATGTCGGGCCTGTGGTGCGTCAATGTGGGCTACGGGCGCAAGGAACTGGCTGAAGCCGCATATAATCAACTGCTCAGCCTGCCTTATTTTCCGCTGACGCAGAGCCATATGCCGGCCATTCTGCTGGCGGAGAAGCTGAACGAATGGCTGGGAGATGAATATGTGATCTTCTTCTCCAACAGCGGATCGGAAGCGAATGAGGCCGCCTTTAAAATGGTGCGCCAGTACCACCAGCAGAGCGGACAGCATTACCGGCACAAGTTCATTGCCCGTTACCGGGGCTATCACGGTAATTCCTTCGGCGCCCTGTCCGCGACAGGTCAGGCTCAGCGCAAATACAAATACGAACCGCTCAGCGGGGGCTTCCTGCATGTGGCGCCGCCCGACAGCTACCGCCGCCCCGCCGGGCAGTCGGTAGAGGAATTCAACCTGCTGATGGCCCAGCAGATCGAGGACACCATTGTCTGGGAGGGGGCGGAGACGGTAGCGGCGGTCATCATGGAGCCGGTGATTACCGGCGGCGGCGTCATCGTGCCGCATCAGATCTATATGGACCGCGTGCAGGAAATCTGCAAGAAGCACGGCGTGCTGCTCATTATCGACGAAGTCATCTGCGGCTTCGGCCGGTCGGGGCGTAAATTCGGTCACCACAACTTCGGCGTGAAGCCGGATATCGTGACGATGGCCAAAGGGCTGACCAGCGCCTATCTTCCGCTGTCGGCGACCGCCGTCCGCAAAGAAATTTACGAAGTCTTCAAGGATAACAGCGACGACTACGGCTACTTCCGGCATATCAATACGTTCGGCGGCAATCCGGCCGCCTGCGCCCTGGGGCTGCGCAATCTGGAAATCATGGAGCAGGAGAAGCTCGTCGAACGCGGCGACCTGCTCGGCCAGCGCCTGGGCAAAGGGCTGTCCGAACTGCTGGAGCACAAGCTGGTCGGCGATGTCCGCAGCTTCGGCCTGATCACCGGCGTCGAGCTTGTGGCGGATAAGACGACCAAGGAGCCGGCTCCGCTGGATACGGTGAAGGGCATCATCGCCGATTGCAAGGCCAAGGGTCTGATTATCGGCAAGAACGGCGATACGGTAGCGGGCTACAACAACGTGCTGACCTTCGCTCCGCCGCTTGCCTCGACCGACGAGGACATCCAGTTCATCCTGGACACGTTCACAGAGGTACTGAACGGGAGCTGGGCAAAGTAAGCTTCTCCGGGTTCAGGAACTGGTAGGCCCGCAAGGCGACCTGGATCGAAATGCGGTTCTCCGGCGACATAAAGTCCTCGCCGAGCAGCTCCGTAATTTTGTCCAGACGGTAGTACAGCGATTGTCTGACGATGAACAGCTTCCGCGCCGCAATCTGCTTCGACCCGTCATGATCCAGGTAGACCCGCAGCGTCAGCAGCAGCTCGCTGCCCTTCTGCTGGTCATGGTCGATCAGCGGACCGAGATAGGTGCGGATAAAGTTCTGCAGCGTCTTGCCGTCGTTCAGGCTCAGCAGCAGCTGGAAGACGCCAAGCTCTTCGTAGAACAGGGTCGGCTTCTGGTGGCAGGGGTAGAGCGACAGCGCCTGCACCGCTTCCCGGTAGCCGGCTGGAGCATTCTTAAGCTGAGTATGCGATTTGCCCACGCCGATGACGAGCTGAAGATCCTTCAGCTTCTCGTCGGAGCGGATATTTTGCAGGGCTTCCAGCGCCTGCTGCAGCCGGGTCCGTCCGGGCACCTTGGACTGAATGTCCAGCGCAATGACGGTCAGGCGGTTGTTCTTTAGCGTAATGAGCGGCCGGAGTGAATATTTCTCAAAAATGGAACGCAGGACAAGTGAAAGGTGAAACGTAATCGACTCCCATTCATTTTCCGAGCTGTTCCATTTTACGTTTCGGGGATTTTCGATCTCGATCAGGCATACGCGGTAAGCAAGCTCGTTGACAACGCCGAAATCCGGTCCGATCAGGCTCTTGAGCCGGTTCTCATCGTCAATGCGCCCGTTGATCAATTCGTCGACCCACAAATTTTCGGAAAAAAGCTTGCGCTCCTCCATGTAGCGTGTGCGCAGCAGCTCTTGGGCGATGGACAGCGCGGCGGAGTCGAGCAGCAGACAGTCGAACTCCTGCGGTTTATGGGGGCATACCATCAGAATGTAGGCCCACGTCTGGTCCAGAGCGCCGACCGGCTTGAGCACGACCGTCTTGCCGCCGAATTCGCGGAAGCTGGGAGCGGCGTCCGGCTGGTGGATTCCTTCCATTTCTTCATAAAAAGCCGAGAAGAAGCGGAGCAGAGGCTCCTGCTCCTCCGGCGGCAGCGAGGGGAAGAACTGCGGCTTGCCTTGGAGCTGCATGTAGAGAATTTGCGTGCGCGTGCTTCTGGACAGCAGCTGCAGCACCTTTACCGTTCCCTGCGAGGTCAGCGTCAGCCGGTGGAACTCGCGGGAGATGCTCTCCAGCTCCCCGAGCATGCGGTGATGGCGGTTGATAATAAGCGAATGCAGATCGAGCGTAATATCGACGAACCGAACCGTGCGGTTGAACACTATAAGGGGAAAATCATGTTCATCCGCCAGTGAGACCAGCTCTTCAGGCACGGCGCTGATATAAGTTCCCAGCTCGATGCACAGACAAGCGGCGTTTTTCTGGATCAAGTATTCGAGAAATTCAAGCGAGGCGGGGAGATCGGCGCTCATCCCGATGCCTGTTGTGAGTATCATTTCCTGTCCGTGAATCAGGCTCTCGATGCTGGAGCTTTCCAGCACATGCACCCAGCGGATCGCCCGGTCGAGGCCCGAGCTCCCTCCGACGACTTTGGCGTCGGCAAACAGCGGTCTTTTCAGTGCTTCCCGAATCGTAAACATAAGTTCCCAGTCCATAGTCATCCTCCTCGTCTTGGCAGACGCCGTATATTTTTCTTGTACCGAAGTCCATTTTGAGCCTAGTTCCCTCACGTAAAAAATACACTTTTGAAATTAGACATTATGTCTAATGTAACGAAAAAATGAATTGACTATAGTGTGAATATAAATGTTAGAATAACTAACCTAAATAGGCAGAGATAAGCTTGTTTTAAAAGGGATACAGCTTATTTTACTATATAAATCTGTCGAAGTAAGTAGAATTATAAGGCAAAAATCGTAATTGTGTTATATTATGTAACATACATCTAGGAGGGATAACTGATGGAACACGCTTCACCGTTGACCGCGTTTTCACCTGACATGTTCATGCGAAATTTCGCTGAGGCCGAACCGGGGCTCACCCGCAAGGGCGCGGCCGAAGAATCCAACCGCTGTCTTTACTGCTACGACGCTCCTTGTATCAAGGCTTGCCCGACGGGCATTAACATTCCCTCCTTTATTAAGCGTATTGCCACGGACAACCTGCGGGGCGCCGCGCATACGATAATGGAGTCCAACCCGGTAGGCGCAAGCTGCTCGCGCGTCTGCCCGACCGAAGAGCTGTGCGAAGGAGCCTGCGTGCTGAACGATGCTTCCGAGCCGATCCAGATCGGCCTCCTCCAGCGCTATGCGACCGATTGGGCAATGAATAATGACGTGAAGCTGTTCAAGGCGGGTGCTCCGAGCGGGAAAAAGGTTGCCGTGATCGGCGGCGGCCCGGCCGGATTGTCGGCTGCCAGAGAGCTGGCCCGCGAAGGCTTCTCCGTCGTGATCTACGAAGCGAGGGAACTGGCCGGAGGACTAGATACCCATGGCATTGTATCCTTCCGTCTGCCACAGTCCGTCTCCCTGTGGGAAGTAGAGCAGGTCGAGAAGCTTGGCGTGGACATCCGCACAGGCGTAAAGGTAGGGACGGATGTAACGGTGGATGAGCTGAAGGCGGAATATGACGCCATCGTGCTTGCCGCCGGTATGGGCTACGTGCCCGAGCTCGGCATCCCTGGCGAGGAGCTGGAAGGCGTGTACGACGCGATCAAGCTGGTTGAATCGACGAAGACGGGTGTGTCGAACGTACAGCTGATGGGACAGCGCGTTGCCATTATCGGCGCGGGCAACACGGCGATTGACGCCGCAACCTGCTCCGTACGGCTCGGCGCGGCCAATGTGAAGATGGTCTACCGCCGCACCCGCGAGGAGATGACAGCCTACGACTTCGAATATGAATTCGCCAAGCAGGAAGGCGTCGAGTTCAGCTGGCTGACGCTGCCTAAGCGCATTATCGGCGACGAGCTCGGCAAGGTAACCGGCCTTGAATGTGTAACGATGAAGCTGAGCGGCGAGGCTGGCAGCGATGGCAGACTTAAGCCGGTGCCGGTGGAAGGCTCCGAATTCATTATGCCGGTGGAAGCTGTCGTGCTGGCGATTGGTCAGAAGCGCCATACGGGCCTGATCGAGCATCTCGGGCTTGACCATGAATGGGGCGTCGTGAAGATCGACGAGGAGACCCACCGGACCTCCGATCCGCAAATTTATGCCGTTGGCGACATCGTCTTCGGCTTCGGCAAAGGCGAAGCGATGGTCGTATCTGCGGCCCAGCAAGGCAAGCTCGCCGCTCACGCGATTGTTAAGCAATTTACGCCGCAGCAGGACAACGTTGTCGGCTCTGCGGTATAAAAATATTTTTCAGGGAGGGAATTATCAATGGCAGATTTGAGCATTAATCTAGCAGGGATCAAGTCACCTAATCCGTTCTGGCTGGCCTCCGCGCCGCCAACTAATACAGGCTATCAAGTGCAGCGCGCTTTTGAAGCGGGCTGGGGCGGCGCCGTATGGAAGACGCTCGGCGACCCGATTATCAACACGTCCGCGCGCTTTGCGGCCGTCAATTTCAACGGCCAGCGCGTAGCCGGCTTCAACAATATCGAGCTGATTACGGACCGTCCGCTGGATGTCAACCTCAAGGAAATCTACGAGACCAAGAAGCGCTTCCCGAATCACGCCGTGGTCGCCTCCCTGATGGTGGAACCCAAACAGGAGAAGTGGCATGAAATCGTCAAAAGAGTCGAGGATGTCGGCGTAGACGGACTGGAGCTGAATTTCGGCTGTCCGCACGGGATGGCGGAGCGCGGCATGGGTGCCGCATCCGGGCAGCAGCCCGATCTGGTAGAAGCGCAGACGTATTGGGTAAAAGAAGTAGCAAAGACACCGGTTATCGTCAAGCTGACTCCCAACATTACCGACATTACGGTTACGGCCCGCCACGCCGTCAAGGGAGGCGCCGACGCGATCAGCCTGATCAACACGATCAACAGTCTCGCGGGAGTGGACATTCATACCTGGAACACGATTCCCCATATCGGCGGCAAGGGTGCTCACGGCGGCTACTGCGGCCCGGCCGTGAAGCCGATTGCGCTCAACATGGTTGCCGAATGCGCCCGCCACCCGGAGGTGACCGTTCCGATCTCCGGCATCGGCGGCATCTCCACCTGGCAGGATGTCGTTGAATTTATGCTGATGGGCTCCACCGCCATTCAGGTGTGTACGGCGGCTATGCATCACGGCTTCCGGATCGTAGAGGAAATGATCGACGGCCTGAACAATTATTTGGATGAGAAGGGTCTCGCATCCGTGACCGAACTGACCGGCAAATCGGTGTCCAAATACTCAAACTGGGGCGACCTTAACCTCAACTACAAAGTGGTGGCCCGGATCAATGAGGACAACTGCATCAACTGTAACAAATGCCATATTGCCTGCGAGGACACTTCGCATCAATGCATCGACATGCTGACCAATGCAGAGGGTAAAGCGATTCTGAAGGTGCGCGAGGAAGACTGCGTCGGCTGCAACCTGTGCTCGATCGTCTGCCCGGCGGAAGGCGCTATCGACATGGTAGAGGTCGACAGCGGCCTGCCGCCGATGACCTGGAACGAGCGCCAGCGCGTCGTTGGCAGTCTAAGCGGTTCTTATTCCAAAGCGGAGGTGTTTTGAGAATGAAGAAACTGATCAAGAATGGGACGATTGTAACGGCGGCGGATACGTTTACCGGGGATGTCGCGATCGAGAACGGGATTATTACGGAAATCGGCCTTAATCTGAAGGCGGACGGGGCCGAGATTATCGACGCTTCCGGCTGCTACGTCTTCCCGGGCGGGGTTGATCCGCATACGCATCTGGATATGCCGTTTGGCGGAACCGTAACCGCCGATGACTTCGAGACGGGCACCATCGCCGCCGCCTATGGCGGAACGACGACAGTGATCGACTTCTGCCTGACGAGCAAGGGGCTGCCTCTTCAGCAGGCGGTGAACACCTGGCATGAGAAATCGCAGGACAAAGCCGTGATCGATTACGGCTTCCACCTGATGGTGTCCGAGCTGAACGACACCGTGCTTGCGGAGCTGCCGCAAATTATTGAGAACGAAGGCATTACCTCCCTTAAAGTGTTCATGGCTTACAAAAATGTGCTCCAGGCCGATGACGGCACACTCTTCAAGACGCTCCAGGCCGCCAAGCAAGAAGGCGCACTCGTGATGGTCCACGCCGAGAACGGCGATGTGATCGACTATCTCGTGACCAAAGCGCTGGCCGAGGGCAATACCGATCCGATCTACCATGCGCTGACCCGGCCTGCGGAGCTTGAAGGCGAAGCCACGGGCCGCGCCGCCTATTTGACCGAGCTGACCGATTCGCAGCTGTATGTGGTGCATGTGACCTGCGCCGAAGCGGCGTGGAAGATCGAGGAGGCCCGCAAGAAGGGGCTGCGCGTCTACGGCGAGACCTGCCCGCAGTATCTTGTGCTTGACCAGACGGCGCTTGAGAAGCCGAACTTCGAAGGGGCCAAATACGTCTGGTCTCCGCCGCTGCGCGAGCAGTGGAACCAGGATGTGCTGTGGAAATCCTTGTGGAACGGCAGTCTGCAAACGATCGGCTCCGACCAGTGCTCCTTTAACTTCAAGGGCCAGAAGGAACTGGGCCTTGGCGATTTCTCCAAGATACCGAACGGCGGGCCGACGATTGAAGACCGGTTCACCATTTTGTACTCTGAGGGTGTGGAAAAAGGCCGCATCTCGCTGAATAAATTCGTGGATATTATCTCCACCTCCAGCGCGAAGCTGTTCGGCCTTTTCCCGCAAAAAGGGACGATCGCTGTCGGAAGCGACGCCGATATTGTCATTTTCGACCCTGCCGTGCAGCGGACCCTTTCCGCCGAAACCCATCATATGAACGTCGATTACAACGCGTTTGAGGGCTTCGAGGTCAAGGGAGAACCGGTGTCCGTCCTCAGCCGCGGCGATTTCGTCATCCGCAACAAGCAGTTCGTTGGCAAGCCGGGCTCCGGCAAGTATCTGCGCCGTAAACGGTTCGGAGCCGCTCCGGTACTTCCGGCCAAAGCCGAGGTTAGCGGAGGTGTTGTCTAATGTCCGCATACGATGATTTTGCCAAGGAGAAGCAGGAGGTCGACGATTTGCTGCTTCAAGGTTATACCGTTACCGGCATGCTGGAAACGCTGGATGGAGCCAAAGTGAAATTTGACCAAGAGGAGCCGGGGAGTGAGAGCGTAGAGCTGCTTCTTCTGACGGCGGACGCCCGGAAATATGTGACGACGCTGGTTTTTGCAGGCTTGCAGAAGGCGCAGTAGCCGTCTCCCTGCACATTAAAAAGCGTACACCCGACAGCCTTGGGGGTACGCTTTTTTGGCGATAACGGGTTTTCTGAAAAAGATGCTGAAAATGGGGATTGACATCAAATAGCGGGTACTCTATATTATTGATTATCGATTAAACATATTGAATTAATAGGAATTATGATTGATTGACCAGATCACTGGAAATCAAGCTGGAAACGCCGTTAGGCGTATTAGGGCTTGATTTTTTTTATTCCTTGGAAAGAAGGTAGGTTCAAGCATGATAACCGTCACGAATCTGAACAAGAGCTACCGGACGCGCAGCGGGACGGTTTCGGCGCTAACGGATATAAATCTGCATATCGAAAAAGGCGAAATATTCGGCATTATCGGCTTCAGCGGCGCCGGAAAATCTACACTTATCCGCTGTCTGAACCGGCTTGAGGAGCCGGATTCGGGCAGCATTCGGATTGGCGAAACGGTCATTACCGATCTGAAAGAGCGTGAGCTGCGGCTGGCCCGCCGTAAAATCGGGATGATTTTTCAACAGTTCAATCTGTTTGATTCCAAGACGGTCTTTGGCAACGTTGCATTTCCGCTGAAGGCAGCGGGTTATAAGAAGCCCGAGATCGAGCGGCGGGTGGGCGAAATTCTCGACCTGGTCGAGCTTGGCGGCAAGGCCGGAAGCTATCCTTCCGAACTGAGCGGCGGACAAAAGCAGAGGGTAGGCATAGCAAGGGCGCTCGCCGGTGAACCGGATGTGCTGCTGTCAGATGAAGCGACATCGGCGCTTGATCCGCAGACGACCCATTCCATCCTGGAGCTGCTCGCGGATATTAACCGCAGGCTGGGCCTTACCGTTGTGCTGATCACGCATGAGATGGATGTTCTGCGCCATATATGCGGCAATGCCGCCGTAATTGAGGCGGGCCGAATCGTAGAGAACGCTCCGGTCCGGGAGTTGTTCCATAACCCGCAAAGCGATACAGCCAAGCGGTTCGCCGGAATTTACGACTTCTACAACAATACCGGGAATAGCGGACAGCTCGAAGTTCCGAAGCCGGAGCAAAGAGAGGCTGTGCTGCGATGAGAGAAGATGTAGTCGATTTGCTGTGGGAAGGGCTGCGGCAGACGCTGTACATGGTGGCATGGTCGTCGGTTTTTGCGCTGCTCCTGGGCACGCTGCTCGGGATTACGCTGGTAGTTACGGATAAAGGCGGGATTCTTGCCGCTCCCGGAGTGAACAAGGTGATCAGCACCGCAATTAACGGCGTACGTTCCATTCCGTTCATTATCCTGATTGTGCTGCTGCTGCCTTTATCCCGGCTGATTGTGGGTACTACGCTCGGCCCGGCGGCGGCGATTGTCTCTTTATCCATCGGTGCGGCGCCGTTTCTGGGGCGAATCATCGAGAATGCCCTTCGCGAAGTGGGAGACGGCAAGATTGAAGCGGCCAAATCGGTAGGCGCTGGACCGTTCACTATCATCTTGCAGGTGCTTATACCCGAAGCTTTACCCGCTCTGGTTCGGGGAATGACGATTGCCGTCATCTCCATCACCGAATTCACGGCGGTAGCGGGAGCCATCGGAGCGGGAGGACTCGGAAGCTTGGCCATCCGCTTCGGTTATCAGCGGTTCCGCACCGATATTTTGCTTGGGACGGTCCTTCTTATCATTTTGATCGTCCAGATTTTGCAATGGTCCGGCGACTATATCGCCCGTTCCATTGACCGGCGGCGCTTTAAGAACGGGTAGGGAGGCTGCTGCCGCCCGGGTTTAGGTTCCCCGTTCTAGACGAGGGCCGAGGGCCTTCGAGGATATACCGGTTGTACATTCTTTTACATACATTTTCAGAGAAAGCAGGGATTAGGATGGCGAGAAAAAGAAGCTTATGGTTTGCGGCGGTCATTGTGGCGACAGGAATCTTGGCCGGTTGCGGGTCGCAGAACGGAAACGGGGAAGCGGCCGCCCCGCAGACAAGCCCGGCAGAAAGTGCAGCGCCTAAGGAAGTGACAATTAAGGTCGGGGCGTCGGCTGTGCCGCATGCCGAGATTTTGGAATTCATAAAACCGATGCTGAAGGAAGAAGGCGTTAATCTGGAAATTGTTACGCTGGATGATGACGGACAGCTTAATCCTGCGCTGCAGGAGAAGCAGATCGACGCCAACTACTTCCAGCACGTCCCTTATCTGGATTCCGTCAAAGGGGAGAAGGGTTATGATTTCGTAGTTACCGCCAAGGTGCATGTCGAACCGATCGGCTTCTATTCCGAGAAGCTGAAGAGCAAGGACGAAATCCCGCACGGAGCGAAAATCGGCATTCCGAACAATCCCTCCAACGAATACCGGGCGCTTGTGCTGCTTCAGCAGCAGGGGCTGATCAAGCTGAAGGACGGTATTACGACTTACGAGGCGACTCCCAAAGATATCGTGGATAACCCGCACAACTTAGAGTTCGTCGAAGCCGATTCGGCCACGCTGCCGCGTTCGCTGCCCGATCTGGACGGGGCCATCATCAACACTAACCTCGTTCTGGAGGCGAAGATCGATCCGAAGACAGCGCTGTTCCGCGAAGATGCGAATTCGCCTTACGCCAATGTAGTCGTTGTCCGCAAAGGCGATGAGAACCGCGAGGAGATCAAGAAGCTGGATGCAGCCCTGACCAGTCCGGATGTCAAAAAATTTATCGAAGATAAATACGGTGTGGCCGTCGTTCCGGCCTTCTAGATATCGCCAATGAAGCTTTAGTTGAATCCGTTGCAAGCTTCCAAACGACCGATACGGTTGCTCCATCAGAAAGTTTATCTACTGTCCATGTTTTGGTTACCCATACTGGGCCTACTACTGATAAGGGGCCTACTTTAGATTCAGGGGCTGAAACTAATATTTTAGGTGAAAAGGCATTAGTATTTAACGGTGTGACCAGCACATCCTGTATATCAACGAGATAATCCGCCGCTGGGGCCTCAGTTGAAAGTGAGGTTGAGCTTGTAGGTTCCGGAGCCGCCGAAACTTCACTAGCGAAAGTAACCTTGCCTGTGGTAGTAAAAGTAAGCACCAAAACAGCGACAATGGTCGTCCGATATGTGATTTAACTAATGTCTACCCCATGGCATTGAACTGATATGAACGAGGCGGTCAATACCTCATTAAGAA
>NZ_ASSD01000059.1 GCF_000520715.1 Paenibacillus zanthoxyli JH29 | reverse complement strand
GTAGAGGAAGGAGTCTTCTCGGCTTTTTAGATAAATGAACTGATCAAAAGTATTGCACACCAGCGTCCGCTCACCATCTGCAAACAGCCTCAGTATTCTTTTGAAGAAGCCCATACCGTTCTCCCCCCAAGCTTTTAATACAAATAACGTTCCTTAATTACATTCAGATGATGAAGCTCATGACCGATCAACAGGCAGGCCTGCGCTCTTGCCGAAATAGGATAGCCGTTCGAAGAGCCTTTGCGGGTCCACGCTTCATCCGGAATGGCCGCAAGCAAAGACAGAGTCGATTGGCGCGAGGCTTTAAATTGCCCGAGCAGCTCCACCAGCGAATAGGAATCGAACCCGGCTGCATTCACGAAATCATTCTCATCATACCCGGGAAGCGGCGTCTGATCTCCCCTTGATATCCGCAGCACACGATAGGCAAAAATCCGGTCACTGTCGGTCAAATGACCGAGCAGCTGCTTGACGCTCCATTTTTCCGGGGCATACTGGTAATTCCCCTGCTCTTCGGTCAATCCTTCAAACAAGGCGAATGCAGCCTTCGATTGTTCCTGAAGCACATCGGCGAGCTCTCCCTTTTCAGTCACCAATTTAAGGTATTTTTCACAATTTTCGTCATATTCTCCTCTTAACGGACGCTGACTCATAGCATATCTCCTCTCAAATTGCGGATAAAAAGAAATATTTGGTGGAAAGTGTAATTATCTGTTGTTAAATTGTATATTATTCGCTATACTAATTTCAAGAATTAGGGAAAATGAGAGTTTGCATACTTGGAGAGTGTCTGAATTGATTAATTTAATTTTTTACTTGTTTTTTTCGGTTTTAGATACTGCTTCACTCTTTTATATTGCTTTGAAGCTTTTTAAGATTGATCTTTATCTAAAAGAAATCATCTTCGCAAGCTTGATCATGGCTTTCTGCTCATACGTAATTAGAGTAGAGCATGGTTACGCATATCTGGATGTTTTCATTCAATTTGTATTATTCATCTGTTTTTTATGGATGCTGTTTCGGATACATGTCTTTTACGCTACGATTATGGCTGGTACAGCTCAACAGGCTTTTATGTTGGTACAATCACTGTTCTACATAGTCATAAATATCACCGGGATTTATCAACGGAACTTCCCTATCGTCTCAACTGGAATAATTCTGATGCAATTAATAACTGACTCTTTTGTTATATTTATAGGTTACTACATTGGCAAAAAGAGAAAAGGCTTTGATTATATCCCTGATAAACCCGATGCTAGACTCATAATCAGCAAGCGAGATATTATATTATTCACATTATCTGTTCCCTCAGTTGCCTGTTTATTCTTAATGATGTATTTCCTTAAAAATTTATATCAGTTTGCCTTTATTGTTCCTTTGTTCTATGGAACCATATTAATTGGTTATTTGTATTTATCCAACAAAAAAGATCGTGGTGATATATTCTGAACACCTTGGCCAACAAAATCGCTATCGCTATTAAACGCACGAATCCGGAAGAGACCAGTTCCATTGAAGTGATGGCATACTCCCTGGGCATCATTATGAACGCTCTTCTCACTTTTGCCGCATCTTCATTAATTAGCTGGTTATTAGGAAATTTTGAAGCGACACTAACCTTTATGCTATGTTTTAATCTATTGCGATTATGTTCTGGAGGCTTTCATCTAAAGACAGCCACTGCTTGTAATATAGTCTCTACCTTGATCTATTCCTTCATTCCTTATTTTTTTGCGGTTAGCGGAACTATGCTTTGGACCATAAATGCCGTATCTCTGATTATAATGATTCTTTTTGCTCCCAATCCGGATAAAAATGCTCAGGTTCCAGTAAATTGGTTCCCATACCTTAAATGCGCTTCAATTTTGCTGGTCTGCTTCAACTTCTGGATTGGATCTTCTAATATGGCGTTAGCATTTTTCATCCAATCGTTAACCATTATACCCTGGGAAAGGAGGTTGCGATCATGAAAAAAACTGTTGCAAAACATGCCTCTTCTGCTCTTACTGCTTCCGCTCGTTTCTTTGCTTCGATCATGAAATACGGCTTAAACAGCCCTGAAGTTCCGCAAGAACTGCGCAAGTAATCGATTAAGGATGGGGAAAACATGCGTGTTCTACTAAAAGACGGTTCCTCCATGGAAGTCAAAGAGGAAGAAATATTGTATTTCTCCAACTACAAGAATACAATATACGTCCATACGAAAGAAGGCGAGTTTGTTCTCCCCACAACTTTGTCTGACCTGTTTGCCGCCTATGAAAGCCAAGGATTTGAGCGTCTTGACCGAAGCAATGTCGTCAATATGAATAATATTAACGATTACGATGCTGGTCGCAAGATTGTGCACTTCCAATCGGGAGAACAATTCGCAACAGTTTCGGAGGCAAACGAAAGACGTGTCCAAAGGCTCCTAGCAGCGGTAGACAAAAAGCCGTAAGTTTAAACTGCTATACCCAATAAAAAAGCAGCGCGACAAATTGCTGGTCAATTTTCGCGCTGCTTTTTTATTATGTAGCTGCTTCAAGAAAAACAATTATTATGCCATATTACCCATCATTTGTAAAGAGAAATTGAGAGGGGGAATCAGGGAGGACAGGGAGAGGAATAGATGGTACCATTTGGAAAGGATGTATTTTCAAGAAACTAATTAACTTATGGAGGAATCTAATGGACTATCATTTTACTCCTTCTCCGCGCCCCTCCTCGCTTGAATTGTTAACCGATGAACAGCTATTTAACATCTATGAGTTGGCGGTAGAGGCGAAGGTAGCTCCCGAATTTATAGAGATTATCGAAGACGTTCTGATGAAAAGAAGACCGGAGCACTGTGAAAGTTTCTAGCATGCGCCTCAAATAAAGAAGAATACCAGAAAGAAGCCGCTTCCTCTATGCATGAGGCAGTTGCTTCCATTCTGGTGGGTTGTTTTGCGTGCTTCGCCCGAATCTTATCCTCTTTATTCCAAGTTCTCCACCGATGCATCCCCGCTACTTCAAGACAATATGGTAATCTTTTTTCAGATAGCTGTGGATTCTGTAGAAATCCGATTCGGTCAATTCATTAAGCGGTTTGTTTCTTTCCCTTCCGAGAATGATACCGATCGTTTGGGCGGCCAAAGCATTGGTCGGCATGATTCGTGCGCTGCCGTATGCTTTATTGGTTGTCCCTATATTTTTGCCGATCACCAGCACGTTATCATAAGATTTAAGTTCAAAGGATCGTAACCGTATTTGGCGCGGACGTGAGTCAGCGGGTAATCCTCCAATATCGCTTGATGCAGCTATGGTTCCAGCTTTATATCCATCGAATAGATGCTTAATTTCGCCCTGTACGAGGCTATTTTTCCGGTTATCGTTTACATCATCCAAAAAAAACATTTGGCTCTGAATCAGCTCTCCTCCCGGCCTGCTGCGCGGGTCCAGCACTAACACGTTCAAACCCAGCGTCCGCGCTTCCTTGGCGAGCAGCATTCCTTGGATCTCGCTCCCGATGACGATCACATCATAAGACTCCATGCTAGTGGCTGGGGCTGCCTCGGTCTTGCTTATAGGCAAGCAGAACAATAAGAGCAGCATCGTAATTAGAACATTACGCCATACATTCCTGAAACTCTGAAAACCTTGTGAATTCATGACTGCATTCAATGCTTTTGACTCCTATCCTGATTGAGTTGATGTAAAATATGTATAGGGAGGTGACAACATGAAAGCAGTTCCAAATTACATATCGTCTAGCAGAATTATTTTTTCGCTAATTTTGATTTTTGTTGCCCCATTAAGCACAGCTTTTTACACAATATACAGTATTTGTGGATTCACTGATATTATGGATGGATTTATTGCCAGAAGCACAGGGACAACGAGCAGACTTGGTGAGAAGCTCGACTCTATCGCAGACCTAATAATGACTGGTGTATTAGTAGTTGTTCTCTTCCCAATCGTAAATCCTGCAGCTGAATTTTTCATTTGGATAATTTCAATTGGCATAATCAGACTGGCATCGATGATTGCAGCCTTCAAAAAGTATAGAACCTTTGCTATGCTTCACACCTACGGAAATAAATTTACCGGCATCGCATTATTCATATTTCCATTCATGCTTCCCTATTTTCACCCAACTGTGTTGATGGATATCATTTGTGTTGCGGCCAGTCTATCCGCGCTTGAGGAATTGATTATTCAACTGACATCAAGAGAACTGCAAGTCAATAGAGCAAGTATTTTTACCAAATGAGCAGCCTATAACATCTCTTAAAATCTGTCACAACAAATACCGCTTTTATTGGATTTTTGGCAAGCCCAATAAAAAGCGGTATTGGTTCGATCGGTGTTTACATTCAGCTCACTGATCCTTACCCTTTCACGACACCTTATGCTCAATCCGCAGCTTGTCTGCCACCATCGCGATGAACTCGCTATTGGTCGGTTTGGACTTGCTGATGTTGATGGTATAGCCGAACAGGTGGCTGATGGAGTCGATGTTGCCGCGCGTCCAGGCTACCTCGATGGCGTGGCGGATCGCCCGCTCTACGCGTGACGGCGTTGTCTTAAATTTTTCGGCGATGGCTGGATAGAGCGTCTTCGTGATGGCACCGAGAATTTCAATGTTGTTATATACCATCGTAATGGCCTCACGTAAATACTGATATCCCTTAATATGCGCAGGAACACCGATTTCATGTATGATCGAAGTGATATTGGCATCCAAATTTTTACCTTTGGATAGCGGAACGACATTAGATTTAACCGACGAGAAGATTTGAGAACCGGAAGGAGAACTGGCCATAACATTGCCAATCTGGGTTCCAACAAGCTGCCGCACACGGTTCGCGAGCACTTCCATATCAAACGGTTTCAAAATATAATAGGATGCTCCGAGCTGTACTGCTCTTTGTGTGATATTCTCCTGACCGAATGCAGTCAGCATAATAATCTTAGGTTGGGGACTCAAGTCCATCTCCCGCAGGCGTTCGAGAACACCAAGTCCGTCAAGATGCGGCATAATGATATCAAGGATGAGAACGTCGGGAATCTTGCGGGCTTGGCTTAATAATTGAACCACTTCTTCACCATTGTACGCAATTCCAGTAACCGTCATATCTTCCTGCTCGGAAATATACTCAGCAAGCAAATTAGTGAATTCCCGATTATCATCAGCTAACAATACTTCAATATTTTGCACTGGTTGTTTCCTCCTTATGAATATCTGCTTTTTTCAAACAGCATTTTATCTTCTCTGTATAATGATTTCGACATGTGGAATGAATTTCCTTCTGTCGAAAATTATTTTTCTTTATTTTTTTTTAGCCATGATTTATAATTAATAATTTTATTACACTTTTCGATTATCTTCATGAACGTTCGACAAAAAAATCTTAAGGCTAAACCGCCTTAAGATCTGGTTGAAAACTATGCTGCTGTGCCGCGCCTGAATCTTTGAGCATCCATTCGATGAAACAGCCGTAGCCCGATTTAGGATCATTGACGAAGACATGCGTCACTGCGCCGACCAGCTTACCTTGCTGAAGAATAGGGCTGCCGCTCATGCCCTGTACAATTCCCCCGGTCTTATCGATCAGCCTTGGATCGGTGATCCGCAGGACCATCCCTTTAGTAGCCGGCTCCTGTTGACGGGATACATGGATAATTTCAACATTGAACCGCTCGACCCGCTGGCCTTCAACTACAGTGAGAATTTGCGCTGGACCTTCCTTAACCTCGCTGCTCCTAGCCACAGGAATGGGTTCACGATACAAGCTGTGATCCGGATTACGCCCCATTTTGCCGAAAATTCCGAAATCGGTGTTGCTTTGAACGTTGCCGAGTACTTGGCCTTCCTTCATGAACACCGCACGTTTCTCTCCAGGATCGCCGTCTTGGCTTTTGGAGATGGAGGTTACGTTCGATTCGACGATATGACCGCTCCCCACAACAATCGGAGTACCGGTATTCATATCGGTAATGATATGTCCCAGCGCACCATAAACGCCTTCGCGGGGAGCATAAAAAGTCAGTGTTCCGACGCCCGCAGCGGAATCCCTGATATATAAGCCGAGGCGCCATACCTTGTCATTTTGATCGTAAGCCGGTTTAAGTCTGGCTGTTCGCTCTTTACCTTCACGAATATAACGGATGTTGAGTTCTCTGCCGGTACCTCCTGCCTGCTTTACCAGATTCGACACCCTGCTTATCTCGTTCAGCTTGACGCCGTCAATGGATACCATAAGATCGCCTGGCAGCAGTCCGCTCGTCTCGCCCGGTGATATTTTGGTTTGCCCCGATACATTGACAAGATGATGTCCCACAACCAGCACACCTGCCGACTTTACCTTAACGCCGATTGTCTGTCCGCCGGGAAACACCCTGATATCCTGCTCCGCTCCGTGTTGGGCCGCTGCGCGCCCATGAATGATTTCGGCATTTGAGGCATAGCCGGGACTTGGAACGGTCAATCCTGAAACGCTAAGAAAGAACGCAAATAAAAGACCTGGCATTAACTTCCTGAGGTTGGGCTTCAAAGGCTGTCACGCTCCCTTTTGCTTCTTTCGCTTGACGAAAAAAGTGGTCGCCAATTGCGTACCTATAAGATAACCCCGCCCCCAGGCTTTTATTACTGTCAATACTTAACCGGTTGGGCCTCCCCAGCCTTGCTGGCCTCCGCCAGATTAAGCATTTCCTGTGAATGATGCAGCGTTTTTTCGGTAATCTCCACCCCGCCCAGCATTCTGGCCAGTTCCTTAACCCGTCCTTCTTCGGAAAGAGCTTCCACTTCAGTCATTGTACGGCCTTCCTGCACCTTTTTGCGGATAAGATACTGATGGTCCGCCATGCAGGCCACCTGCGGCAGGTGAGTAATGGAAAAGACCTGGCATGTTGAGGACAGCCGGAAGAGCTTATCAGCGATGGATTGAGCCGCACGTCCGCTAACCCCAGTATCCACTTCGTCGAATATCAGAACGGGGATATCCTCATGCCTTGCGAAGATGCTCTTCATTGCCAGCATGATACGCGACAGCTCGCCGCCCGAAGCGATTTTGCTTAATGGACGCAGCGGCTCGCCCGGATTGGGTGAAATCATGAACTCTGCACTGTCGATACCCTGCCGGGTTAACCGGATGCGGCGTCCTTCGTATTCCACTCCCCGTGGATCATCAAGCGTATCTATTTTAACTTCAAGGGAAGTCCGCTCCATTTGAAGGTCCTTTAGTTCACCTTCGACCTGTGACGCCAGATCCGCCGCACACTGACGCCGGGCTTCGCTAAGCTGCACCGCTGTCTCCATCAGTTCGCCAAGCAGAGCATCCCGTTTAACTGTAAGTTTATCTAAATATTCGTCCTTATTCTCAAGCAAATCGGTTTCGCGGGAAATCTGCCCGTAATACTCCAGAATTTGCTCCACGCTGTCGCCGTATTTACGCCGCAGGCCGGAGATGAGATCCAGCCGGTTCTCCACTTCTTCCAGCCTTGCCGGGTTGAATTCAATGTCTTCGCGGTAGTCGCGCAGCTGAAAAGAGGCGTCCTCCAATTGATAAAAAGACGATTGAAGCTGTTCCAGAACAGGCTTCAGCGCTTTTTCGTCATAACGGACAACTTCCTCCAACGTGGAAATAACATTGCTGATCGCTTCAAGCCCCTGGCGGCCATTCAGCAGCTCGTAAGCACCGGAGATGGAATCCATCATTTTCTCGCTATAGGATAGCTTGACCCTTTCCTCGGAAAGTAATTCATCTTCTCCCGGCTTTAAGGCAGCAGAAGAGATCTCCTCCAATTGAAACCGGTACAGGTCAAGCATCTGGTAGCTTTTTTGGCTCGAATCCTGCAGCTCGCGCAGTTCTTTCTCCACTTGGGCAAACTTTGAATATTTCTCCTGATATTCCGCCTTCAGCGGCCCGATCACAGATTCTCCATACGTATCCAGCAGCCCCAGATGCCGCTCCGGTCTCAGTAGATTCTGATGCTCATGCTGGCCGTGGATATTGACAAGCTGCTCGCCAATTTCCCGCAGCATCGTCAGATTTACCATTTGGCCGTTAACTCTTGAAGTGCTCTTTCCCTGGGAGTTCAGCTCCCGGCGTATAATTAAATGCTCCTCTTTCTGCGCCCTGATTCCGAGCTTTTCCAACGTGCTCCAGACCGAATGTCCGCTTGGCAGGCTGAACAGAGCTTCCATCTCCGCCTTCTCGCAGCCGTAGCGAATGGATTCCGCCGAGCCTCTGGCCCCGGCAATTAATCCAAGCGCATCGATGATAATGGATTTGCCCGCGCCCGTCTCGCCGGTAAGTACGTGAAAGCCCGGATAAAAGTAGACATCTACCGACTCGACAACCGCCAGATTGCGAATAGATAATGTTTCAAGCACAAATATTGCACCTCCGACGCATAAATAACATTCCCCTTGAGCTCCTCCATAGACTAATGCTTAGCGAAAGGATGGCTCTTGAGTAACTCATCTACCCGAAAAGACGTTAGCCCTGCCAACCTTGTCTTTCCGGCAATTCATTTAAGATTTAGACCGTCAGCATTTTACTGCCGTCCGCCCGGATGTTCGGATTGGCTTCTAAATCCCGGTTAAGGCCTGTCCCGGAAGCAAAGCCATAAACAAAGTATGACCGAACATAAGTTCGGAGTCAAGGGCTTTCAGTAAAAAAGTTACTGTCAGGCGAGAGGGAATAAAATTAAAGCGTTGAGTGGGAAAGAAAGCAGCCAAAGGGGGGGCGCAAGAATGGCTAAAGAATAGATCGAACAAGGTGCTTGAAGATGGCGGACAATGAAGAGGGCAAAGACCCTCCTCTTGTCCGGAGCCGATACATCCCATGCATATAGGGGAAAGGGGTTGTCTTCTATCTCTGATAATAAGTTAAATGTAACCCATAATTTGCGATACTACTTGTTTGCTGTCCTCCGTCTCCCGGCAGATAATCAAAATCGTATCATCACCGGAGATTGTCCCCATGATTTGCGGCCACTCGATACTGTCGATCAGCGCGGCGACGGAGTTGGCCGTTCCAGGCAGACATTTCATGACAACAAGATTGCCCGAGTAGTCGATGTGCACAAAATTGTCCACGAGCACCCGTCTCAGCTTCTGTGTCGGATTGTAACGCTGATCGGTTGGCAGCGAATATTTATATCTCCCGTCATCCATCGGAACCTTGATCAGCAGCAGTTCCTTGATATCCCTGGATACGGTCGCCTGAGTAACCTGGAAACCCGCGCTTCGAAGCGCTTCAACCAGTTCATCCTGTGTTTCAATATCCCTATGGGTAATGATTTCTCGTATTTTGATATGTCTTTGACCTTTCATGAAAAGCCTCCCGTATCATAAAAAATGCTAGTCATTCTCTCCATCATCCCTGCCAAATGTGATCACGTTGACTGTGGCGGCCGGAGCATTCACATAGAGCAGTCCCCCAACCCCCGGATAAATCAGGAGATAAGGAAGCAGCATGTCCCGTACCCCGCTTCCGGTCCACTCCAGCGGACGCCGCGGTCGGGCAAGCACGACAAGATACTGTGTGCCATCCTCTGCGGCAGCGACATAATCGACAAACAACCGGCTGTACAGCGGAGCGCCATCAATATTAAAGGACAGCGGAATTTTCAGCTTGCCGCCAACAACTTCATAGCCTGCATTTTCCAGCAGACTTACGGCCGGGTGGGGGGTAATCTCTTCATTCAGCGGAATATGATCCTGCAAAAAGGAACGCGGCGAGCTCTGGAGCCATACATAAATGCGGTAGATGACCCATACTGCCAGCCCAACGCCGATCAGTGCCATAACCGCCTTGTCCGGGCTACCCGTCATCGGAAATCACCTCGGTCATTTATTCGAGCAGATAGGGCTAAATCCCTCCTAATAGCCAAAAGAAACTCATCGTCTCGATGAGTTTCCATGAGTGGAAGCCTGCCCGCCGAACGTGCCTGCGGCTTCCGCCACCACGTCTTTCGCAATTGCGGCAAAATCGCCGTTAGACTCGGAGGAAGCCTGATCGGAGAATGCTTCCCCCTGGTCAGCGGCTCCGCCGCTATCTTGTACCCCCTCCGGTACAAGACGCCAGTGGGCCAGAAATTCGATGTTGCCCTCGCCGCCCGTTATTGGCGAAAAGGTCAGTCCCTTGAGAATAAAGCCATGATCACGCGCCATTGTCAGCACATTCTCCAGCACTTCCTGATGAACCGCCGGATCGCGGACAACGCCGGATTTGCCGACCTTTTCCCGTCCGGCCTCGAATTGGGGCTTGATCAGCGCCACGATGTCGGCTGGGCGGTTCAACAGCGCCATGAGCGGCGGAAGAATTATCTTTAGGGAGATGAAAGAAACATCGATACTGGCGAAATCCGGAACGGGACCTTTGAGATCGGGCGGCGTCATATACCGGAAATTCGTCCGCTCCATGACGCATACCCGTTCATCTTCCCGCAGCGACCAATCCAGCTGGTTATAGCCTACGTCGATGGCATAAACATAGCTTGCTCCGTTCTGAAGAGCGCAATCGGTGAATCCTCCGGTGGAAGCGCCGATATCCAGCATGGTCCGTCCGCCAACGTCGATACCAAATCGGCGCAGCGCTTTTTCCAGCTTGAGTCCTCCACGGCTGACGTAAGGGTGTACAGCACCTTTCACCTTGAGGACAGCACTTCGCGGCACCTTCATACCGGCCTTCTCAATGCGTTCTTCATTGGCAAGCACAAGGCCGGCCATTATGGCCGCTTTGGCCTTCTCGCGGCTTTCATAGAAGCCCTGCTCGACGAGCAGAACGTCGATTCTCTCTTTAGGGCTCCGTTCTTTTTCTTTACCGTGCTCCATAGTCATCTCCAACTTCTATTCTCGCATATTCGTAAGCTTACGAAGATGTAGTCGTCTTGCCATAAGGATAAGAGCTTGCCGCCCTCATCGATTTAATCCGGCCGCATAGCGCTTCAACGGTAAGTCCCGTTAGCTGACGCTGCTCCTTAATCGAGCCGTGCTCGACAAATATATCCGGCACGCCCATCAGTTCTACGCTGACAGCATGCAGCCCATGCTCGGCATAATACTCGAGTACAGCGCTGCCCAGGCTCCCCGCCTGGCTTGCTTCCTCGAGCACGATCAACTTCGTTCCGGCTCGGGCAAGACCCTGCAGCATGGAGCCGTCCAGCGGCTTCAAGAACCGGGCATTGACAACCCCAACCTGGATTCCTTCCCTTTTGAGCTGGTCCGCCGCCTCTTCGGCCAACTGCACCATCGGTCCGCAAGCGATTACGGCAATGTCATCGCCCGGACGAAGCCGTTCCCACGAACCGATCGGCAGGCAGCGAAGCTCCGGATCAAGCGCCACTCCAGTACCGTTCACACGGGGATAACGATATGCAATCGGGCCTTCATCATATTCCAGCGCCGTCTTCATCATATGGCGCAGCTCGTTCTCGTCCTTGGGCATCATCAAGACGATATTCGGGATATGCCGCATAAAAGCGATATCGTATACCCCCTGATGCGTCTCTCCGTCTGCACCGACAAATCCCGCCCGGTCGATGGCGAACATCACGTTCGCGTTGTGCCGGCAGATGTCATGTACTATCTGGTCGTAAGCGCGCTGCATGAAGGTGGAATAGACCGCAAAAACCGGCTTCATTCCCTCCATCGCCAGCGCGGCGCATAGCGTCGCCGCATGCTGCTCCGCGATACCCACGTCAATCATCCGGCCGGGAAATTCCTTCGCGAACGGAAACAGGCCGGAGCCTCCCGGCATAGCCGGAGTTACGGCGACCAGCCGTTCGTCCTGGCGCCCAAGCTCAATCAAGGTCTCGCCGAATACTTCCGTATACATCGGATTGCCGACAGCCTTCAGCACCTGGCCGGATTCAATTTTGTACGGCGTGATGCCGTGCCATTTATAGGAATCGGCTTCCGCCGGCTTATAGCCTTTGCCCTTCGTGGTAAGCACGTGCACCAGCACGGGACCCGCCACATTGTCGGCCTGATGGAACGTATCGATCATGGTCGCAAGATCATGTCCATCCACAGGTCCAAGATATGTAAAGCCCAGTTCCTCGAACAGAACGCCGGGAACCATCATATATTTGAGGCGGTCTTTCACCCGTTCCGCAGTCTTCGCGAGCCGGCCGCCGATCGCCGGAATCTTCCTAAGAAGCCCTTCCACTTCGTCCTTGGCCCGCAAATAATGGCGGTCCGAGCGAATCCGGCTTAAATAGTTATGCATAGCTCCGACATTGGGTGCAATGGACATTTCATTATCGTTAAGAATAACCATCAGCTTGCGGCGCTCATGGCCGATATGGTTCAGCGCCTCGAATGCCATGCCCCCGGTAAGAGCACCGTCTCCGATCACCGAGATAACCTTGTTGTCCTCTCCCTTGAAATCCCGGGCCATAGCCATGCCCATCGCGGCGGAGAGAGAAGTGCTGCTGTGACCGGCCTCCCATACGTCATGTTCGCTTTCGGCCCGTTTGACAAAGCCGCAGAGCCCGTTCTGCTTGCGCAGCGAATCGAACCGGTCCTTGCGGCCGGTCAATATTTTGTGGACATACGCCTGATGTCCGACATCGAAAATAAATTTATCCCGAGGACTATTGTAGCAGTAATGCAGGGCCAGCGTGAGTTCTACCACTCCCAGATTGGAGGCGAGATGTCCGCCGGTCACAGACAGCTTCTCAATCAAAAACCCACGGATTTCCTCCGCCAGAGTATTCAATTGTTCGATCGATAGCGATTTCAGTTGCTTAGGATCATTCAGTTGTGGAAGCAGCACGTGATCTCCCCGCTTTCCTGATGTTGTAAAGTATAGCCTTTATTATAACATATATGAAACAGCTATCGAAATCAGCCCGTTGCCGTAAACCTTAGTGATCTCTGGACATTAAGTAATCGGCGATTTCGAGC
>NZ_ASSD01000058.1 GCF_000520715.1 Paenibacillus zanthoxyli JH29 | reverse complement strand
GACGCTGGCGGGGGCGGGGTCCGGCAAGACGAGCGTATTGGTGTGCCGGACCGGCTATTTACTGTCCGTTCGCCGCGTTCCTCCCGGATGCCTGCTGCTGCTGACGTTCTCCAGCAGGGCGGCGGCAGAAATGCGGGAGCGGATCGGCAGGCTCCCGGGAATCGGCGGACGGGATATTTCGGGGCTGCAGGCCCGCACATTTCATTCTTTTTTTCTGTACTTTCTGCGAAGGCAGGGGGCCGGGCAGGAGATTTTCCACGATACACGCCGCCAGCATATTCTGCTTAAAGCGATCATGCGCGAGTTGGGCTTGCCCAAAGATGCGTATCCGCCGGAAAGCCTGCTCTCTCTTCTCTCGTCCTGCAAAATGAACATGGGCGGCGTAGACACCCTTCCCCAGCTTACGAATGCGGATAAGGAAATCAAGGAGATTCTGAAGCGCTACGAGCAGTGGAAGCAGGATCATGGCAAAATCGATTTCGACGACGTGCTGCTGCATGCCTACCGGATGCTGCTGGAACGGCCGGAGCTGCTTGCGGAGTTGCAAAGAAAATACAAGTATATTATGGTTGATGAATTTCAGGATACGAATATGCTGCAGTATGAGCTGATCCGCATGATCGCCCGTCCCCTGAACAATCTGATGGTGGTGGGCGACGACGATCAGACAATCTACTCGTTTAATGGGGCGAGGAGCGAGTTCATTCTGGAGTTCGAGAAGCTGTACCCAGATGCCAAGGTCATTACGCTCGACATCAACTACCGTTCCGGGCCCGCCATCATCGGCCTTGGCAACGGGATTATCAAAGGCAACACGCGGCGGCGTTCCAAAACGCTGCGGGCGGCGGTGCAAGGCGGCAGCCAGCCCCGGTACCTTCGCCCTTACACCGCCGACGAGGAAGCCGAAGCCATTGTGGAGTACATTGCTTCCGCCGTGGAGCAAGGCGCACGGAGCTACGGCGATTTCGCCGTGCTGTACCGGG
>NZ_ASSD01000057.1 GCF_000520715.1 Paenibacillus zanthoxyli JH29 | reverse complement strand
TTTCCTCCCCCAGCCGTAAAGGCATCCGCCATTTCTAACTCATGCTTCTCAATCTGATCGTATATCTCAATATCGGATTTATAATTTCCGGATAGCCGGAAAACAGCTTCATCTTTGAGCTGCCGCAAGTGCTCATGAAGTATCTTCATCAAGACCCGCTTTGGCCAGTTTGGGTTGATGCTGCTTAAGTAAGCGGCGATTTCATCCGCATTGGCGTACCATTTTTTCTCCGTTTCTGAGACTGCCTTCTTATCGCCGGCCTTGGCCGCTTTAACAAGTTGCGCCGCCAACACAAGATGATCTTTCATTAAAGCGCTGAATCGTGCGGCAACCTCGTCACCATAGTAACGTCTTAATACGGCAGCCATGTCCGGAGCATTTCGGAGAAGACGTTCAGTCACCAGCGCCTCATCCGGCAAACCCGCCGCAATGCTTATGATAAGCATTCTCGTCCATGCCACATGCTGCTCCCAGAGCGTCCGCCAGACTTGATTTAATTCAGCCTCTGCCTTGCTAATACATGCAGAGCTTTGCACTGGAACAGCTTCACTCCTTAACAACGGGACTAACGGTTGCGCATAAGGAATGCCATTTATCTGCCCATGGTGAAAACTGTAGGGGTAAACTCCTGGATAGACACCCTCCGCTGGATAAAACGATGATTGATACCGCGGATCTGCCACCCACGGCGCTGAGTAGAACATACTTGTTTCCTCCCTGACATAGTTATTTGCCTAATATCTATATGTGAGGGAGGATTCATTGGGTACTGATTTTTATTTATTGAGAACATCCGCGTATTCGGAGTAATGCTCGAATCTTCCCTTGGCAAAGGGACATAAGGGTACAATCTTAATCCCGTTTTCCCGCGCGTATTCCACCATTGCTATGAAAAGCTTGTCGCCAAGCCCCTGTCCCCGGTATGCATTGTCCACCAAAGTATGATCAACAATATAAAGTTCCGGACTTGAGATTACATACGTCATTTCGGCAGCAATTGCGCCGTTGTCTCGAATAAGAAATCTTTTATTAGCTGTATCATGATTTACAATATGCATGTTCATTCCTCTTCCTTTTTTGAATTTTCTCCGTCTAAACGTTTATACGTCAGTGCTCCGCTTGGACATTTGTCGATATGCCGGGCGATTTCCTCCGCAGGAGCGGCATCAGGATTAACCCACGGGCGTTTGCTTAAATCAAAAACGGCAGGAAACCCCTTTACGCAAATACCGGAATGCGTGCATATCTCCGAATTGAACATAACCTCAATATCTTTACCGTAGTACAATTTCTGTTGACTCATTATTCCTTCACACCTTTCACTTTTGAGATTGCTTAAAGATTAAGATCCATTGTTCGAAAGCTATCAGAAATTTTTCCAAATGGCGGAGCGTTGCTTCATCGTCCAACTCCCCAGTAGTTTCATTCAGTTTTTCGTGAACGCTGCCAATGAGAGCTTTCGGCCCTGGCATCGTATAGGCATTCATGGCAAGCAGTGTCTGCCTCACCTGTGCTTGTGACTGTGCTGTTCCCCCGTTCCCTGGTGTCGCTCCTGCAATGGCAAAAGGCTTTTGAATAAGCACGGAGCTTTTGACCGGACGCGAAGCCCAATCCAAAGCGTTTTTCAAAACGCCCGGAATTCCCATGTTATATTCGGGAGTGACGATCAACACTCCATCCGCTCTTCGAATGCTTTCTTTAAATTGAGCAACAGACTGTGGATCGCCTTGACTTTCGATATCCGCATTGTACAGTGGAATCGCCGATATGTCGACGTGATGAATTTCCCAATGCTCAGGCGCAAGCTCTTCCATTGCCTTTAGCACCCTTTTATTGAAAGAACCTTCACGAAGACTTCCACATATGGCTGTGATAGTAAGTTTGTTTTCGCTCATCCTTGCTCTCCTCTTCTTGGTTTAGTCTAAGTTGTTGTTATTTTAGCATAGACGATAAAAAACAGAGTTAATTGGGCCAGGATTATGATGTTTGGAACGACTAGAATTAGATTGATCGCTAGAAAAGCGGCTAAAATCGCTGTGAACAGCCCGAGATGATTGATTTTTAACCGTTGGTGCTCATACCTGTATTTATGGAAGACAAGGGAAGTAGCAATGAAATAAATGAACACTGAACCAAATAAATAATACAGGATAAATGAATAATGGACCTCCTGCAAGTACAATAGCTGTATAGACGAGGCAATCATGCTCAAGGACATTAAAATGAACAGATGCCCGTAAATAACAGTTTGGCCGGCGGTTTGGACCGACTTGTCCACTTTCTTCTCCACATTATCGTAATACTGCCACCAGATAGAGACAATCAGAGTAAATGCTAGGATTGAAAACGAGATGGAGTCCCAGTCCCCTTTTTGCGGCTGCAGCACTGAAAGTGTACTGACGACTGTCTCGCCAAAAAGAATTAGAGTCAATAAACCAAAGCGTTCCAACAAGTGCCCCGTATGGGTCGGCGATTTCATCAAATGCTTGCGTCCCGCAAGGGGTACAATCATTTCAACAATAATACCTGCATACAGCGCAGCATATCGAATCCATGATTCAAAAAAGAGAGAAGATACGGAAATAAGGATTCCAAACCAAAAGCGCGTCCCCAAATAGTGTGCTGTGTTTCTTCGACTTCCTTTTACTTCTGACCTCAGAACAACGAGATATTGGACCGCTGTCATGACTCTAAGTCCAACATAACCAGTAAGGAAGGGGATATAGTATTGATCAAAATCTACCGACAGGCTGGATGTCATAATAAGTACAAATAACATTTGTAAAATCAAAAACATCCGCTGATGCCAAAAGTCCTCTCCAAAGCGATTAATAAACATCGTTTGTCCAACCCAAGCCCACCAGATCGGGATGAAAATTAAGACAAATTTTAATAAATACTCTAAATGAATATACCCCGCTTCAACATGAAGCAAAACATGCGTTGATTTCGAAAAAGCGGCCACAAATATCAGATCATAAAAGAGCTCTAGCCATGTAACTTTCTTTTCTCCCAAGCTAAAACTCCCTTCTTATTTCATATATAACTATTATATATATATTACTTAATTCAGCAATCCCCATCTCCCGTGAGCGACAGGAGCAGCTCCTGCAGGATGAAATCCGTAACGTCTCCCGCATGATTAAAGCAGATGAAAAAAGAAAAGGCGACAACTGGAGCATCAAGCAAATAGTCTTATTTGAGAATAACCTGAAATCTCGACTTGGGCAGCTGTTTGGCGAGGTCGTTTCTTCCTTGGATTACGCCCGAAGGCAGCCATGACCGGCAGAAGCATTTCCCGCTCGTGTCAGGATGCCGATGAAACGGTATTATCTGCGGCTGAGATGAAGGCCGTTGCTGTGGGCAAACCGATGTCGGCGGAGAAAATGAAAGTGGACAATGAAGTCATCCGCCTCAAGCTGCTCAAAACAAACTGGCATAACGAGCAAGTCATGCTGGAACGGCAGTTCAGTCAGCATTACCCGCAAGTGCTGGCTTCCTGTGCGGAAAAACTGGAGTAGTATCAGGCGGATTGGAAGCTCGCAGAACAGCATCGGCTTCAGGAATTTTCAATCACGTTGGATGGTACGGTTTATGCCGACCGTCCCCAAGCAGGAGAAGTGCTGCTTCTCATATCCAAAGTAACTGAACTGGAGCATCAAGCTATAAAGTTGGAATAATTCAAAGGCTTCGATATTTTGCTGTCCCGCCCCGGTTTTAAACATGTACAACTCCATCTGCAAGGAACGGCGACCTACACGGTCGAGCTTGGGGATTCGGTTTTAGGTAAAATTAGCAGGCTTGAGAATCTGCTGGATAAAATCCCTTCAAGGATAGAGGCAACCAGACAGCATCAACAAGATACTCTCCGCCAGATCGAAACGGCGAGGAAAGAAATCGGGAAGCCTTTTGAATTTGAAGATCGCCTAAGTCAGTTCGTAGCGCGGCAGTCTAAGATTAACTCCGCATTGGAGTTTAAGGAACTGCAGGAGCATTCAGTAATGGATGAAGCGGAAGATGAACAACAAGCTGAAGACTTGGGGGAATGCAAAGGAATGGAGCATGACCCCTGAAAAAGGAAAAACCGCTCCAAAGGAACGGAATTTAGTAGGCTTGCTTACGCCAATCTTCAATGGTTTGGACAGAAAAACCAGTAGCTCGAACAATTGATGAGTCATCCATCCCCATTCGGATTAGCTGTTTAGCCACATCTTCTTTACCTTTTTGTTGACCCTTGCGTTCAATATCATCAAAGACTTTTTCCAGTCCCATGAATGAAGCATCTCCTTTCACGTTCTGGATAAATTGCTGCAAGCTGGGCTCATTCTCTGGCAGTTTCTGCAACAAAATGTTCGCCATCCAAGCCACGAATTTCTGCTGACTATCTGCCGGCATTTGCTGAATCGTATTCATCAGTTTGCCGAAACGATTCAATAATTGCTCCTGGTCTTCGGTCTGATCGAGCAGAAAAACGGAGCCTATCGCATTCGACAACGCCAATAATTCTTCTTCTGTATATCGTGCAACATCTATAAGCAAATATTCAAAATTGAGCAGTTCCGAACCAAACAGGTTCTCGTTAGCAAGCAGCTTGCGGAGCTCCAGCTCCGCCGCTGACCACTTTTGCGTTCCATTATACAACACAATCGGAACAATCGGCGGCAATTGAAATGTTTTCCTGTTAGACAAAGCGTCCTCTTCATTTTGCAATAAATAGCGCCAAATCTCCACTTGATACAAGAGTAACCGATACGGCATCCGAAAATCCACAGTGGATTGCATCTCTAAGAGCAAATAAAATACAACATCTTGGCCATTCAGCTTCACCCGGTAGACGAGATCCGCCTCCTGGCGCTTAAAGTCCTGCAGCACGAAGGAATGTGGAATCTCCTGTACTTCCTCGTTTACCGCTTGCACCCAGCCTTTATTGATGAAAGAACGGAGCAGTTCAACGAAAAGCTTTTTACTGGAGAGCAAATAACGGTAGGAGTATCATGCCGCTGATGCACCGTTTCCGGGTTCACATCTGAAGACATCCCATCTACCCCTTTCCAAATTACTACTTATATTATACGATTTTCCACCTTCCCAAACAACGAATGGAGGGATGCTTCCATGACACAACACACCCTGTTTACCAAAGAGCAAATTAGATCAGCCGATCAGGTGAATCTGATCGAGTTTGCAAAATCACAGGGTTACGTACTTGAGAATGGCGGCGGGCAAAGCGGTAATGCGGGTCAAACCGGAATGAGGGAGCCGGCTCCATTTCCAGACCGGATCTGACTCCGATCGAGGCCCGGTCCTTGATCGAAGTACTGTGGGAGCAACGGCTTTTTAAAAACCACACCCCGACTTCCGTTCCTCATCCTTCGGGCTGCGGTATGGGTTCGGCTACGCTCCCACCCCAGTACCATCTGGAAACTCACTTTGCACCTTTTCAGCTGTCCGGATCAACTGGAAAATATGGAGAATGAGCTTGCAAATACGATTATGGACCTCTGTCAAGATAGTAGACACAGAAAT
>NZ_ASSD01000056.1 GCF_000520715.1 Paenibacillus zanthoxyli JH29 | reverse complement strand
TTTAGCCGCTCTCGCCCAGATCCATCGTAAAGTCATTCACATACAGATCGATATGCGACTTGGCCACTTGCGGAGACAGCTCTTGGGCATAGCTTAGTACATACTCCCGCGAAGCTTCCGGGTTGTCCCAGGCGTGACGGAGAGAGGTGCGAATCCAGCTGCTGATAGCGTCCGTGTCCAGATCGCGGCGGGCGATGATCGCGCCGAGCGGGATGGGAAGTCCCGTGTCGCTCTCCCACCAGCTTCCGAGGTCAACCAGCATGTGCAGCCCGTAAGAGGTATAGGTAAAGCGGGCCTCGTGGATGACGAGTCCGGCGTCGATTGCGCCGTCCCGCACGGCAGGCATAATCTCATGAAAAGGCATGACGACGATTTCGCCGATGCCTCCTGGCACCTGCTGCGCCGCCCACAGCCGAAACAGCAGGTAGGCGGTGGAGCGCTCGCTAGGTACAGCGACGCGGCGGCCGGACAGCGCCGACGTGCTGTTGGCGTCCTGCGGCCCGCTCTTGGTCAGCAGCAGCGGCCCGCAGCCCCGGCCAAGCGCGCCGCCGCAGGGTAGCAGCTTATACCGCTCCAGCGCCCACGGCAGGGCGGCATAAGAGATTTTCAGCAGCTCAGGGCCTGCGCCGTCAGCGGCAAGACTGTTCGTAATGTCGATGTCGGCGTAGGTGACATTCAGCTTCGGAGCGCCCGGCACGAGTCCGTGCGCCCAGGCGTGAAAGACAAACGTATCGTTGGGGCAAGGCGAGTAAGCAATATTCAGTTCTGCGGTCATTTCAGCACCTCCGATAGGATGGGCCCGGCTGCGGCGAGCGCTTCCAGCGCCTCGCCGATGCGCCAGGCGTCCCGGTCGCGGGGACCGACCGGGTTCGAGATCGCGCGAATCTCCAGTACCGGGAGATTCCGCGCCAGCGCGGCTGCGGCGACCCCGCAGCCTTCCATGGCCTCGGCGGCCGCGCCAGGCACGCGCGCCGCGAGGGCGGCGG
>NZ_ASSD01000055.1 GCF_000520715.1 Paenibacillus zanthoxyli JH29 | reverse complement strand
CTTCAAATTCCAGAAACTTGATAATCAACAGGCGTGAGCATACACAATAATATAAGATTTGTTTTTAACAAAGCTGATAAAAGTATACAAGTTGAACCAATAAATTCTTCTTTGAATGATAACTCACCTGAAGCAAACTTTATTAAAGTACTTAAACAAAATAATAGGTACAATAATTTGTGGGACTATGTGCAAAATGAAGAGAACGAAATTGTTGATGAACTATGTGAACTCTACAATGATTCTAAAGAACAGGATTGGAAACCAATACACGTAATACGTTTTGTTGAAAGTAGAAGGGAGGGACATTTATCTGATATAGGAAAAATAACTCATTCGAGATTAAGAATGGGATATTGTGATTATTTTGTACACGCCTGTTGATTATCAAGTTTCTGGAATTTGA
>NZ_ASSD01000054.1 GCF_000520715.1 Paenibacillus zanthoxyli JH29 | reverse complement strand
TCAATGCGCCGAAGAAATGCTTTCCCGTTCACTCCGTTTTACCGGGCGCTTTGCGGGCTTGGCATGGGAGAATAAACTGTGCAGAATCATCCCCATAATAATGACGGCGATTCCGGTCCAGGAAACAAGCGACGGGGCGGGAGCGGACAGGATAAGCATCTCTCCGAGCAGGGCAAATAGCACCTCCAGCGATTGCGTGGCCTCAACCGCCGCAAGTCCCGTCATGCTGTGTCTAACCATATCGGTGGCCCGGAAGAACAGCACCGTCGCCACGATGCCCGATGAGAGCGCGATGATCAGGGATTGAACCATCTGCCCCCCGGAAGGCATTCCGGAGTCCGCCCAGCCAAACAGCGCGACCAGCAGCCAGAACGGCATGCTGGCCAGCGTCATTCCAAGAATGCGCTGAAATACGTCAAGCCGGCCGCCGCAAAGCTCCATTGTCTTGCGGTTGCCGAGCGGGTAGGCGAAGGAAGCGATAAGAACGGGCACAATGCCGAGCAGCACCTGCGAGGCCGACAGCTTCTGGGCATGTTCGAGCTGCAGCAGCGCGACGCCAGCCAAAATGATCAGGGAGAGCCCAAGCCCGCGATGCGGAATTTTGCCCCTTACGGTAACGGTTCCTTGAGGCCCCTGTGTTCGGGTTACGAAGAGCGGCGCCAGCAGGGAGCCGGAAATAATCGTAATCTGCCACGTTCCGGCCGTAAGCCAGCCGGGGGCGTAAGCCGCCGCAAAGGTAATCGGGGCGTAGAACAGGCCAAAACCGACCGTTCCCCACAGCAGCCAGGCCCAGGGCCTGTTCGCCATCTCCCGCAG
>NZ_ASSD01000053.1 GCF_000520715.1 Paenibacillus zanthoxyli JH29 | reverse complement strand
GCTGTCGGCGGGATTTTTCCTGATTCATGCTCATGGCAACCGCCGTGCGCTGCTTGCGAAATCGGCTGGATCGGCGAAGTCGGCCTAACCGCAGCGCGAGAGGGAAGCTTCAATAAATCGGCATTTATTCTATGCGCCGTTTGTAGGCAAGGGGGATACCAAAATGCTTCACATAGACAGAGAGACGCTGTTCATCCGATTCTCGGAGTTTCGCGACGTTCGGGAGCTGATTATGCTGGATCATCTGATATGGACGGAGGATACGGCTCCTGCGGCCCTGTCATGGCGGTCGAGCGAGGACTATTTGCTGCATGCGCCTCCCGGTTCCCAGCTTGTGGCGGTGAAAGGGGATACGCTGTGCGGTTATGTCGGCTTTGGCTGCCCTACCGGAATGAAGAGCAACCGGCATGTCTATGAGATTCACATCGCAGTCCATCCAGGCTGGCAGCGTCTCGGAATCGGCCGAAGCCTGATCGAAGCCGTTAAGGAGCTGGCGGCGGAGCGCGGTATCCGCAAGCTTCGGCTGCGCGCGCTGTCCTGCAACGCTGCGGCCTTGGCATTTTATGAGCAATGCGGGTTCGAGGAAGAAGGGCGGTTGCGGGAGGAATTTTATCTTGCAGGCCGCTATGTGGACGAGGTATTTATGAGCTGCCGTCTCGGATAGCCACCTATGAAACGAAATGAAAGCGGGGGATGGTTATGAAGATCATATCATTGAATGTGGGGATGCCGGTTACGGCCCTTTACCGGGGGAAATCGCTGGAGACGGGCATCTACAAATCGCCTGTGGTGGGGCCTGTGCATGTATCCGCCGGCGGGCTGACCGGGGATGGACAAGCTGATCTGGTCAATCATGGAGGACCGGACAAAGCCGTCTGCGTGTATCCGTCGGAGCACTACGCCTACTGGGAAGAGTGGCTGGGCAAGAAGCTGGACTACGCCGCCTTCGGGGAAAATATGACAACCGCCGGACTGCTCGAAACGGAGGTGTGCATCGGGGACATCTACGAGATCGGCGGCGCGCTTCTTCAGGTGAGCCAGCCCCGCTACCCCTGCTTCAAGCTTTCGCAAAAGCACGGTCCGGCGGATATGCCCGCGCAGGTGCTGAAGACAGGCTTCAGCGGCTTCTATTTCCGGGTGCTGCGGGAAGGGGAGCTGGCCTCCGGCTCATCAGTCGTGAAGATTTCCTCCGGTGACGGCGGCGTGCCGGTGTCGCGCGTGCTGCATATGATGGAAGCCGGGCGCGGGGACAAGCGCGGTCTGGAAGAGCTGGTCCGGCTAAGCAGCCTTTCATCCGTCGTCCGGTTGAAGTTTCAGAAGTGGCTGGACGGGGCTGAATAATAGGCGGAAGCCTGATTTGCCAATATGAGCGTTCGACCCCGCGTTTTTGCGGGGCTTTTTCTGTCGGCGATAGCCTTACCCCAGGAGCTATCTCAGCATCTTCCACTCGCTGCGCAGCATGCCGTACACGGCATGATTGACATAGCCCGACGGCAGCAGCTCGGCTTCCCGGATTACCCCTTCCAGCACGAAGCCCAGGCGCTGGGGAATAGCCCGGCTTGGCGTATTGCCTGTTGCGCAGCGGATTTCTACCCGGTTCAGCTCCATCTCCATCAGGGCATGGTCGATAAATACCCGGCAGGCGCTCGTCATGTATCCCTTGCCGCAATAGCCCTCGCCGAGCCAATAGCCGATGCCGACTGACCGGTTATGCCAATCGATTTCATGAAATCCGATAACGCCGGCGAATTCACCGCCCACCCACAGGCCCGCGGTGAAGCCTCCGTTCTCGCTGCCTTGCTTAACGGCGTTCTTAATATAGCTTGTGATATGAGCGTGCTCCGTCACGCTGTCTACCCAAGGCAGCCACTGGCTAAGACGGGCCCTCGAGAGGTCGACCAGCTCAAACATGGGCTGGGCATGCTCAGCCGCCAGCGGCTTGAGAACAAGCTCATCATCAATGACAAAATGGAACAAACTGCGGCCTCCCTTTTTTCTGCTCATGTCATTGGCGGAGCCGTTATCTGCGGCCTTCTTTCCATTCCAGGGCATAAATATCCTCTTCCAGCCCCTGCATCCACTGCGCCGTCAGAATCCGGCAGTCGTTCAGCGCCTGGTTATAGACCGTAGGTCCAAGCTCCTTTAGGAAAAATTCCAGCAGGTTGTCCGCCGCGAGGCGTCCGAGGCTTTCGCTGCGTTCAAGCTCGAAAAATTCCTGAATATGATCAAGCATCGCTTCCCGATGCTCTTTTGGCATTTTAATCGGTTTCATCCGCTCGCCTCCTTCTGAACCTCATGCTACTCCATGAACCGGCGGGAAGTCAAAGGGAACCGGCGTCTTAGGCGGATATGCCATTTTATTGAACAGATTTAGTGTCGCAGTCCCTCAACTCTAAGCCAACAGTGAAGGTGGGGGGTTAGACACGTCTATTTAACAAACATATGTTCTTGTGTTATACTAGATCAATCAAACCTGCGATGGAGGCGTATCTCATGAAGGTGGTTAAAACACTCAAACATCTGATTACGTCTCACCACCGCATGCTAGATACGACTCTCCATGTGTACCAAGAGGTACTGTCGTTCTTGATTACGGTCATTCAAGAGCAGTT
>NZ_ASSD01000052.1 GCF_000520715.1 Paenibacillus zanthoxyli JH29 | reverse complement strand
GATTCGTCAACCACTAATTTCGGTTTTGAGCCAAAATTATTACATAATATATTTCAATATTCTCTGGTTTTGCGAAGACATAAAAACCCCGGTTTGAAACCTTATTTCTAGGTTTGATCAAAACGGAGGTTATTAATGTTTCGCCAGTCTCATGCGTACTCTCGGGTACCGCTCATCTCTTCCAGCAGCCGGTTCAGCATTTGCTCAAAACTAGCGATGAGCCCATCATCCAAAGCGCTATATACCGCCGTACCTTCTCGATCAGCGGATACAAAGACCGGATCAAATGGAATGCTGCCAAGAAGAGTCACCCGTTCATCCGGGATCAAGGACATATCTGTGCAGCTTAGTCCTTCCATCCATTTATTTTGAATCAAATAAAATTGTTCAATGCCAATATCCTTCGCCAGCCGAATGACGGATTTTGCCGTCTCCAGACTCCGGGTTCCCGGCTCGATTACAAGGATCAGCGCATCCACGTTTTTGGCGGTCGAACGACCAAGATGCTCCAGCCCCGCTTCAAAATCGATAATTACCGCGTCGTTTTCCTCGGTCACCAGGTAATTGAGCAGAGTTTTCAGCAGCGTGCTCTGCGGACAGGCGCAGCCGGTGCCGCCCTTGGATGCTCCGCCCATTTGCAGAAGCCTTATGCCGTCTTTGCTCACAACATATTCCTCTGGAATATCGTCGACTTTCGGGTTCAGCGAGAACCAGCTGCCGCTAACGCCCGGCTCGCCTCCGGTCTTCTTCTTGATTAAATCCCGGTCATCGGCGATGGTGCGGATTTCCGATAGTTGTTCCCTGCCAAAGCCTAATGCCATCCCCAAAATTGGCATCCTGATCCGCGTCAATGGCGAGCACACGGTGTCCTTGTTTCCTAAGTAAATGAGCGAACATCGCGGCAACCGTTGTTTTTCCCACGCCGCCTTTACCTGAAATTGCGATTTTTAAGGCCTGAGTCATTTTCCTTCCCCTCCCTTATCTTTCAAATTCCAAGCGCTTTACGTTTCATATCAATCCGTTCAAGTAGTATGGCGGCCGCTTTTACAGGGTCACTTTCGACGATTAGTTTCCCTCCGAACAGCCCATCCATCGTAATGCCTTGATCCTCGCGGCTTCCGGTGAGGGTCCGGGTGACCAGATTCGAACCTGACACCTGCGGGTCCACACCGACATGAACATCTACACCATGTGCAATAAAATAAGTTCCGATCGTAAGCGCCTTTGGGCTATGCGTTTCCGGACAGCTGCCGACCGCTGGAAGGCTGGAGACCGGCACATCCAGTTCATCCGCAATCGCCGACAGCAAATCAAGCGGTCTGGAATTGTCTACACAGCTGCCCATGTGAAGAGCCGGCGGCAGTGCAGACAAGCCCGCATGCTGTCCCAATTGCCGCAGTAAAGCCTTCAAGCTGTCGCCGCACGCTTCAAGCCCGCTTTCATTCATCAGCCCGTATTTTGCCAGCGAATGCGCGGCGCAGCCTGTAGTCACGATCAGCACATTGTTTTTGAGCAGTTCCCTTGCAACAGTAACATTACCTATATCTTGCGGCTCCTGCGGATTGGTACATCCGATTACTGCTGCAACGCCGCGGATCGTCCCGTCCTTGATCGCGTCAATCAGCGGCTGCAAAGGCTTGTCCGCGTTGATTTTTGCGGTCACTTCACAGATTTGTTCGACGGAAAATCCGGCATGGGCCTCCACCGCACCGCCTGGGATAACCACCTTTGCCGGGTCCCGTTTTGCAAAATTGCGGATCGCTCGCTCCACGATCTCCCTGGCTGCCTCATCCGCGTATTCCGGTTCAAAGTTCACGTGCGTCGCACCCGGAATTTTGACATGCGGCATCGTTGTGATGATTTCCGTATGATAACATTCCGCTACCTGCTGGATTCCAGGCATAATACACTGAATATCGACAACCATTGCTTCAAGCGCACCTGTGACAATAACCAGCTCCTGGGAAGAAAAACTTGAAGCGGCATGCACCCCTTGGCGCATTAACAGCTCATTGCCCGTACAGCAGACACCGACAATATTGATCCCTTCCGCACCGACGGTCAGGGCTTTACGCTCAAGTATTTGCGCCCATTCCACGATTTTCTCCGACAGCAGCGGAATATGGCCATGCACCGCGATATTGATTTGCTTTTCATCGAGCACCGCAAGGGAGTAATTGAATTTGACCGCTTTCGGCGTCCCGAACAGAATATCCTGCAGATCCGAGGACAAGTGCAGTCCGCTGTAGCCATCAACCAGCCCCATCGTAACCGAGCCCAGCAGCAGGTTGAGCGGATCGGCGTCGCCGCCCATGGCGTTTCTCGTGACCGCTTTTGCGATTTCCAGGTGGGCATTCACCGGTGTGATGCCAAGCTTATCCCAGATTTCGCGCGACTTTTGGTGTCCCCGGTATTCAATCCAGTTCATTACACCCTCATGCTTTTGAAAATCCTCAAGCGCCGCAAGCGCCACAGCCTTTGCAACTTCGTTTATGGATTTCCCTTCAGTTTCCAGGTTCAAGCCTTTCGCGACCCGCATCAATTTGCCGACATCCCGGATCACATACGGAGCCAATCCTTCCGCCGTCTTCAGCAAAGCCACCGCGACTTCCCGTCCATGCTCGGCATGGCCCGACGCTCCCTGAATCATCGTGTTCAGGAGACTTCTTGCGACTAATGTATCCGCATCCGAACCGCAAACTCCGCGCCTTGGCCCGCTTCCATTCGGTACAATCCGGCAGGGACCTTCCAGGCAGGAGCGGCAGCAGAGACCGGCCGACCCGAATGGGCATTTCGCCGCCATCTGATCGGCACGATCGAAGGCCGTTTCGATCCCCCTGCTTCTGGCAACCGCCAGCATTTGCTGAACCTGTGTATCCTTGGAGACCTCTTCCAGTTCTCTTAACTTAGCCACCATATCCATCCTCTCTCATTCTGAACGAATTCCAAACGATAACATCCTAGTCTATTGATCTATTGTAATCTATTGTAATCTATTGGAATTGTATCACCGGATCGTGTGGCTGTCGATTCTATTTGGTCCCAGCGGTCATTTCTATGACTTATGGCCCCCCCTTATAAATCGAAAGTAAATATAAGAGATGATCATACCGCCATATAAAGCCATCCCTATAAGAGCCCGGATATTTTCAGAGAAACCGTGGAGTACATGTGCGCGTGAGACCAGCAGGACAATCAGCATTGCGCCTATCACGATAACTGAATCTGCGAGTAGCTTGGAATAGTTTATCTTTTTCAGTACAGGCAACAGCGGCTTTAAATTCCAACCTACAGCTATAATCTCTAATACGAGTATGCCAACCGAAGCTCCCATGTAATTGAATCCGGGGATCGCTACGAGAAAATAGTGAAGTGTAACCGCAATACCTATTCCGCAAATAAGACCAAGTAACGGCGCTTTTTTACGGTCCTGCGCCCAAAGTATGCTCGTGCTGATTTCCCGCAAGCCTACAAGCAGTGGAATGATAGATAAATATTTGATCGGTTCGGCTGCTTCGGCTGATCCAAAAAGGATGCAAGAAATTTCTGTGTTATATTTGTAGAGGAACAAGCCGGATGAGCTGCCCCAGAGCCATCCCGCTTCCAAAGCGAGTCTGGTTCGCCGATT
>NZ_ASSD01000051.1 GCF_000520715.1 Paenibacillus zanthoxyli JH29 | reverse complement strand
GGTGCTGGTCGCCGCCGGCTCCGGCCCGTCCACGCTGGGTATTCCAGACAGCGCCGGCATTCCGGTAAGCATCGCGCACGAGGTCATTACCGTGCCGTTCAACAATCAGGACGGGCTGCGCGAGGCGCTGGACAAATGGGGCGACGATGTCGCCGCCGTCATGGTCGAGCCGATCGTCGGCAACTTCGGCATGGTTATGCCGAAGCCCGGGTTTGTTGAAGGCATGTGCAAGCTGGCGCATGACAATGGCTCGCTCGTCATCTACGACGAGGTGATTACCAATTTCCGCTTCCATTACGGCGGCGCGCAGACCTACGCCGGACTGGACAACCATGATCAGATCATCCCCGATCTGACGGCGATGGGCAAAATCTTCGGCGGCGGCCTGCCGATCGGCGCCTACGGCGGCCGCAAGGAGATTATGGATCAGGTCGCGCCGCTCGGCCCGGCCTATCAAGCCGGCACGATGGCGGGAAATCCCGCATCCATCTCGGCGGGCATCGCCTGCCTGGAAGTGCTCCAGGGTGCAGGCGTATACGAGGAAATGGAGCGGCTGGCTATCCGCTTGACGGACGGACTGAAGGAATCGGCGGACCGTCACGGCATTCCGCTGACGATCAACCGCATCCGCGGCGCCTTCTCCACCCATTTCTGTGACCATCCTGTCACCGACTACGACGAGGCTCAGGATACCGACGGCGAAGCATTCGCCAGCTTCTTCCGCCATATGCTGAACCACGGCATCAATCTGGCGCCTTCGAAGTTCGAAGCGTGGTTCCTGACCACGGCGCACACCGATGAAGACATTGATGCTACCCTGGAAGCGGCGGAATCCTCCTTCCGCGCGATGAAGGAAGAAAGATAGGCTGGCGCGAGGCTTATACAGTCTTGTATTTCAAGATATACGCCGTTCAAAGACAGACACTGTTGTCTTTGAACGGCTTTTTGCTGTGCGGTTGGGCAGAGTTCCAAGCCAGAGGACGCTGCTAACGGCTCACAAGGCTAGGGACAGTCCACCGCAGCGGATGATCCGCTTGCGATACCTTTTACCTTGCAAGCAGCCCTTTTTTGCCCGCCGAATGAACGTACAAAACGGCCGCCGCTCCGGTTACGCAAGCTGCAGCCGCCTTGATCCATAATGTGCACCTGTTTGCAGAAAATCATTCATTTCCAGAGCATTTGATTCAGCGTTATTCTCCGTCCCGGTCATACAGACTGCGAATTGAAACGCCCTGCGGCAGCTTAAACGGATTCTCTTTGTTGATCCGGTCGTAGAACATGATCCCGTCAAGATGGTCCATCTCATGCTGAATGACAATCGCCGTATAGCCCTTGAACCGAAGCTGTACCTCTTTGCCCGCCGCAAGATCATAGGCTTTTATCTTGACCGATTCATATCTCGGAACAAAGCCCTGAACCGGCCGGTCGACCGACAGGCAGCCTTCGCAATCCGGCAAATAGACCATCGCTAAAGAATGGCTGACGATTTTGGGATTGACCAGGGCATGCTCGATCACTGTGCCGTACTCATCCTGGGTAAACATGACGAACATCCGCTTGTTCAGTCCAATCTGATTGGCCGAGAGCCCTACTCCGGAGCGCAGCTTATACTTGGCCGCCGTCTCCTCATCCTGGCTGTTCTTCAGGAACTGCAGCATACACAGCAGCGTTTCACGGTCTTCCTCTGTCAAAGGCAGCTTAACCGGCTCCGTGACGGTCCGAAGCGCCGGATGCCCCTCTCTTACAATATCATCCATCGTAATCACATAATCCTGCGTAAACTTTGCTTCAGACACCGTTTTCTCCACCTTCGCTTCACTTGATGAACTTTTAATACGCGCTTGCTTAATCATTAGTATATTTAGGGATTGATAAAAGCGGTACGCAGCTGCGCACTATATTCAACATCGAAGCCCAGACCCGTGGCCAGAGCAGCCAGAGGCAAGTACGTTTTGACGTCCTTTCCAGTCTTTTGTAAAAAGGCCGGGCTGTCTATCGCGATCTTTTGTCCGTTCACCTGTATCATCTTGGAGCCGATCGTAATGACCACCGTCCGGCCTCCATACGTTATCGTCGCGCTTGCGGTTTTGTTGTCCCATTTTCCGCTTGCTCCCATCGCCTTAAGCACATCCGCCAGCGCCAGAAAATTCTGTCCGCCCCAGACAATCGGCTTGTTGGGCGTATTCAGCTCGGCCCTGTTAACGACAATCGTCATCGGCCGCTGCGAAGCGGAGGGAGTCAGAGAATTGGTAGGTACACGGTAGTAACCCCATATCAATTCGGCAAACACCTTGGCGATGGTCTCATAACCAAGCTGGGTCGGATGAAAATCGGAGTCCGCGATAATATGCGACAGCGATCCCTCCTTGCTTGCAAAACGGGATGCAACATGAGCGACAAGCACCGGCGCGTCGCTTCGGGTCAGGTCTGCGGCCAGACTATCGGCCGCTTGCGTAAAACTTTCAGCCGCGCCCATCAGCTTCGCATAGCTCTGGCCAGCATAAAGCTGCGGAACGGGCTGGTACTGGTCCGCAATGATGATCGTCGCATTCGGATTGACCGCTCTCAAGTTCTCCAGCGCGGCGGTGACGTTGGTCTTGTACGCGGTCAGCAGCTCTTGCACACGACCCTTCAGATCACTATCCGACAAGTCCTTGGCCTCCAATAGCAGACTCTTCATATCATTGCCGCCGATGGTAATTGTAATCAGCTTTGCCCCCGCAATATCGGCTTTGGTCTGCGCAGCCTTCGCCGCAAACGAGTCCAGACGCGGATCGGCAATACCGGGCTGGATGCTATCAGCGGTAATGGCCGTACTATCCTTAATCGCCGCTGTATAGTTTCGAAACCCGGCCGTTGTCAGTCCCAGAATCCCATAGTTGCCCAGCGTCGCGCGCTTCCCGTCAAACCATGCCTGCTCAAGCAGGCGTTCCGCGTAGCCGTAAGGCTTGGAACTCAAGTTCATTCCCGGTTCATAGCCTGCCGTAATCGAGTCCCCCAGCGTCACGATACTGACAACATCAGGCTGCGCCGCTTCCGCAGCGGCTGCCGAAGCGCCCTGGACTCCCGGGCCCAGCAGCATGGTTGCGAGCAGCAAGCGGATTACGGCGGCTGTCCATTGGTTCCGCAAATCGATCATTATATCCCTCCAAGTCTGTACCTGACACTTCCATTTATTTCATTCTATCATTCATTCGGATACCCATAAAGGTAGACTTGGCGCTGCCGCTCCAAATATGCCGCAAGCGAGCTGCGGCTTCACAAGACGCTTCTCTTGGAGCTTTATATTAAAAAAGAGCCCAGTTCCGCTGCGACACGTCCCTGGACTCTGTTATGTTATAAATGCACCGGCTAAGGTCCCGCATATCCGTTCACCGCCGTGGCTCCGGTTATTTTATTCGCCGCCTTTGGAAAGGTCCTTCCCGTCCGCAGGCGTATCGGAAGCCGTGCTGGAAACCGGGTCTGATGAGGCATCCTTCCGTTCATTTGTCCGCGTCCGTACCAGATATTTGTCATATCTGTCGTCCAGCTCCCGGGCTATTTCCCGGTACCGGTAAGTCTCCTCCACAATCGGATCAAGCGCGGTCTGAACGCGTATCTCGTATTTCGGCGATATGGAATGGCGCTGTCCCGCTTCGCGGCCGCTTTGCGCAAGTTCGCCTTCGGTCAGCATCTCGCTCAAGCGACGTTCCAGATCTTCCTTCCCGTTCACCCTAAGCCATGCCTCCTTCTGTGTATGCTAGAATCCGGTCGCTCCCGCTTCTTTCAGGGATGCTATAACGTCTTCGTGAATATGCCCGTTGGAAGCCACGATGTGGCGTGTGCCGATATGATAAGGCTCACCCCGCATATCGGTAACCACTCCGCCCGATTCTTTGACCAGCAGCACACCGGCGGCGCAGTCCCAAGGGCTTAGACCCGCTTCATAGTAAGCGCTGACCCTTCCTGCGGCCACATAAGCCAGATGCAGAGCTGCGGACCCCCCGGCGCGAACGCCGCGGACTTTCGGCAGGATGTTCTGGAAGGCGGCCAGATTGGCCGGCTGGGCAAACTGCCGGTCCGGCGGAAAGCCAATGGCAATCAAACTGTCGTCAAGCGTGGCTTCCGAAGAGACGGCAGTCTTGATGCCATGCACGTAAGCGCCTTTTCCTTTTTCGGCTACAAACATTTCATCACGCACCGGATCGTATATAACGCCAACCGTCAATTCGCCTCGTACGGCAAGTGCGATGGATACCGTGTAGAAAGGAAAACCGTGAACGAAGTTGGTTGTTCCGTCCACCGGGTCGACGATCCAGAGGTACTCGTTGTCCTTCAGCTCCTCCAGCGCGGCGGTTACGGCATTGGCTCCCGGCTCGACCCCTTCTTCACCCAGAAAAGCATGATCGGGATAGTGCGTCATCACAAGTCTGCGGATCATCTGCTCTGCGCCTTTATCCACTTCCGTCACCAGATCGCGCGCCGATGACTTCGTTCCCAGTTCCTTTACTGTTCCTTGTCTGCTCTTGATATATTCTCCGGCTTTGGCCGCCGCATTGATGGCTACCGCCGTATAACCTTTGCCAGATACGACATACGGTTCCCGCTCGTTACTGCTATTAGGATTTAAAGAACTCATCTCTTCACTCCGCTTTCTTCAACTTGATAGCCGGGTCCAGCGATCCTTCGCAGCTCGCGGGGACCTGCCGTCCGGCCCGCTTGCTAACCTCCGATGATGTGATATCCACCGTCCACATAAATGACTTCTCCGGTAATCCCGCGTGACAGATGGCTCATCAGGAACATCGCCGTATCGCCAACCTCGGCGGTATCCGTACTGCGCCGAAGCGGAGCCTTCTCCTCTACGATACGCAGAATCGAATTGAAATCGCTGATGCCTTTGGCAGCCAAGGTGCGGATCGGTCCGGCCGATACGGCGTTCACCCGGATGTTGTCCGGACCGAGGTCGCTCGCCAGATAGCGCACCGAAGCCTCAAGAGCCGCTTTCGCCACACCCATTACGTTATAATTGCGCATGACGCGCTCCGAGCCCATATATGTCATGGTGATAATAGAGCCGCCCTCGGTCATGAGAGGATGCAGCCGCTGGGCGACCGCAACCAACGAGTAGGCGCTGATATCATGCGCCAGCGCAAAGCCCGAGCGCGAGGTGTCGGCAAAGCGGCCTTCGAGGTCCTCTCCTTTGGCGAAGGCGATGCTGTGCACAATGCCGTGCAGCACGCCAAAGTTCTCTTTCAGTTCCTCCGCCAGCTTGTCGATCTCCTCATCAACCGTAACGTTGCACGGCAGAATCACTGAACCGGGAATAGTCTCGGCCAGTTTACGCACCCTTCCTTCCACACGTTCGCTTTCGTATGTAAAGGCAAGGCGCGCTCCTTGTTCCGACAGGCTTTTGGCAATCGCCCAGGCGATGCTGCGATCGTTCGCGACGCCCATCACAACAATATTCTTTCCGGTCAGCAGTTCTCCCATTTTATATGCTCCTTTAATTGTTAAGTTTTGCGGGTAAACCTAAGTTTCCTTCAAAGTACCTCATTTGCGGCCACTTATCAAGTCAGACAGGCTATAAATCTTTGCATCAATACTGATGCTTGCTCCGTCCAGGACAGCGATTCCACTTTCCGTACCTTCGAGTCCTTTAAGCGCCTTCATCAGCTCAAACAGCGCCCCATCCTTCGCCTTGGCTTCGATCATCACATCCACCGCCGGCGTACCCGGCGCGATCCGTTTCAGAAAAGCAAGCAGCGGCCCCGGCTCAACGCCATCGGCATGGCTCCGGGGATCGGAAGGACTGCGGGGACTGGATACGTGAATCTTGGGCGGAAGCGGGTTATCTGTTGCAGCATCCTTCTGGGCCAGCGGCGTCTGCCAGGTCCGGCTGATTTCCGGCCACAGCTCCCAGGGAGCTTCCCCCTCGTTATTCACCCATTGATGATGGATATCCAGCACCATCGGCAGGCCGAGCGTCTTGCAGACCTGAAGCGTCTCCACCGCATTGAACGTCTTGTCGTCGTTCTCAAGCGTGATGCGGTCCTGCATTTCCGGCGCGAGCCCCCGGAAGTGCTGAATGAACCGCTCTGCCGCCGAAGACTTATCCCCGTAGGCTCCGCCGATATGAATGTTGTTCTTGGCCGTTGCCGGAAGATCCATGGCCAGCAGCATGTCCGTATGATGCCGGAGATCGCGTATGGAACTAGCCAGCACCTCGGGACGGGGAGTACTCAGGACAGTAAAATGATCGGGATGGAAAGACGCCCTTATCCCGTTCTCCTTGATATAACGGCCAACCTTGGCAAAATCATCGGCCAGCGCGGCTAGCGGATTCCAGTCCTGCAGCTCCGGGTGGGTAGCCAGCGGGACCAGCTTCGAGGTCATCCGGTATACCTTTATGTCCGACGCCCGGTTATGCCTCAGCAGCCTGAGCGTATTATGCAAATTGCCTCTGGCAATTGACTCCAGGCGGCGAATCGCCGCCTCGCGGTCTTGCAGCTTGCTGAATGAAGCCAGCGTCATCGTCTTGGATGGTGAACAATCTTTAATGACGGTGGACATCGCGACATAGCCGAAGCGGACGATCATTCCCGCTCCCCGAAGAACATCTCATCGGCCAGCGCCGTCTGTACTCTGGATTCTTCGTCGTTCAGCTTGCGGACAAGCTCCATCTCGACCGCAGTGACTTCATGGCCCTGGAAGTTGATTTCCGCGATCGACGCGGAGATTTTGACAATAGCCACGGCAATGTTGTCCGGCGTATAGGCAATGACCTTCTGTCCGGTCGGAAAGATGCGGAACCCCTGCTTCAGCATTTTACAGCGTCCGTATTCCAGCAGTTCGTACAGCTCCTGCTCATTCTTGAATTTGCATACCGAATTAAACTCCGTTTGAAATCCCATAATCCCTTCTCCTTTCCGGCCAGATGATCCGCCTATTGTTTATTATTGCTCATTATCGTATTTCAAGCCCTGCTTAAGCTGATACCGCTCGAACGCAAGCGTGATCATGCGGTCGAGCAGCGCCTGGTAGGAAAGGCCCGTTTCGCGCCACAAGAGCGGATACATGCTAAACGGCGTGAAGCCGGGCATCGTGTTGACCTCGTTGATGAAAATTCTGCCGTCGGATTTGCGAAGGAAGAAATCGACCCGCGCAATGCCGCTGCCCTGAATGGCCCGGTAAGCGGCCAGCGCCAGCTCCCGCAGATGGTCGGCGGTTTCGGGATCGACGGATGCCGGAATCAGCATCTGCGATTTGCCGTCGATGTACTTGGCCGAGTAATCGTAATATTCTCCGGAAGAGACGATTTCGCCGGGAACGGATGCCTCAGGCTCGTCATTGCCGAGCACGCTGACCTCCAGTTCACGCGCATCGATGAACTCTTCGACAAGAACCTTGGTATCATAACGGAAGGCGTTCTCAACCGCTTTGACGAGGCTTTCCTTGTCTACGGCTTTGGAGATGCCGACGCTGGAGCCGAGATTGGCCGGCTTCACGAATACCGGATAGCCGAGCTTATCCTCGATTCCGACAATCAGATCATGGCTCTTGCTCTTCCAGATGGCGGCATTAAAATAACCGTACCGGCACTGCTCAAGCCTCGCTTCCGCGAACAGCTTCTTCATGACGACTTTATCCATGCCCGCCGCCGAAGCCAGCACTCCCGCACCGATATAAGGAATATTAGCCATCTCGAACAAGCCTTGAATCGTTCCGTCTTCTCCATTCGTGCCGTGAAGCAGCGGGAACATCACGTCGACCACACTTTCGCCGCCGAGTCCGCTGAATATGGCGTTCAGCGCCGCGCCCGTGTCTTCGGGTACTCCTTCCAGCTTAAGCTGTTCCAGATGGCTGAACGGAGCTTCAAGCTTCTCACCGATCTTCCATAGCCCCTGCTTCGTAATATAAAAAGGGAGAATTTCATATTTAACGTAGTCGAAAGCGTTCATCACGGCAAAAGCGGTCTGCAGTGATATTTCATGTTCTCCCGATTTGCCGCCGTACACCAGACCCACTGTCAGTTTTGCATTGTCCATTCCTTAACCTCTTTCCGGATTATAGATGATCGTAAATGTGAAAAAAACGGTACGCCGTTCTCTCGGTCCAGGCATAGGAATCGCGATAGTCCCAGAAGCGATGTCGGCTCGGCACCGTATGCGCATTGACAAGCGGCATGCCGCCCGCGTCAAAGGCCGTAACGATCGTGCTGTGCTGAAAGTGTCCGTCTCCGTCCCAGTCGTACTGGATGACGTCTCCAAGCATCAGCTGTTCAGGCCGCTCCACGATTTCCGCACGAAGGCCATTGCGGCGTTCCCCGTCCAGATAGCGGCGCAGACTGTCCGAGACAGCCCAGCTGAAGCTCCACCCCTCCTGATTGCCGACATAGCCTTTATACCACCAGCCCGTTTCTCTTTTACCAGTATAGTTGATCGGTGCCCCCCCTGCAAAGAGACATTGGGAGACATAATTCGTACAATCCACGGCGAATGTTTCAAATTCCGGATTGTTCTCATTCCACCACCGGTCCGCATACGCCGCCGCGTCTTCCCGGCGGTACGGGACATCGCGGACGGAAGGGCCTAGCACCCTGCGGCTCAGCAGCGGCCCGGGAAAAGGAGGCGCTTCAAGGCCGGAGAGCTCCGCCGGAGACGCTATAGCACCTTTCCGTGGAACCTTCTCCGGAATATCCCGCTCCACACCGGCGACAGTCCACCCTGCATTTCCATGGGCATTCGCAAAGGTCAGGCGCTCCCGCTCCACTTTGTCTTCGCGGTGCGTGATCCCGCCTTTTTCATAATAAAATGCGCTGTGCAGGGCAACCTCCGCTATAACGTCCCCCGAATCCCGCTGTGCCGTCCGCAGCACCTTGACCCCCGTCTCGCAGCGCCGGGGCGTAATCGCTCTATCGCTGTACCATTTCGCAATCCTCCAGCCGCGCTGCTGCTGCCCGAGCCGGATACCCGCTTCGCTCAAAGCGCCGGTGAAGACTTCCTCATCGGGAACCACCCGGCTTTTGTTGCATTGATCGACATATACATACAGGCTTTGCTTCCATTTCTGATCCATTGCCCATTTTCGCCCCTTCCCGCACAGATACATGAATCTGCCGAACTTACGAGTTACCCGTAAGAAGAAACGCCTGACGGCGTCTTTTCAAGCAGCTTAAGCTTCCGAAGTAGCGATACGAGTATCGCTTTTAGGTACGTTTCTCGTAAAAATATAAGACCAAACGATAGGCGTGAAGCTTATAAAGTCTTATATTTCAAGAAAATCGCCTAAAGCAAATTCCCGAGCCAAAGGCTGCGCTTCGCCAGGACAATATGCTGCTGTACTATGTATATGAGGCAGAGCGGGCGGCTATACGGACAATAACTCCGCAAAGTGCTATGTTGGCCGTGAAGTTTAATTCAAATATTTAACTTGGGATTCAGGGCCGGAAGAGGAGCGGATTTTTCGAATAAAATGAGGGAAAAATCTTTACTCGCCCCACTGTAACCGTTATACTTAATAGACAGAGTTGAATATGAAATGGAGTTTCAGCAGATGAAACAAGGAGGCGCATTCATGCCAAGCAAGGATAATTTCAATCTCGTTCGCTCGTTCACATCGGGCGGCCAAACGTACCGTTATTACGATCTTCAATCCCTTGAACAGCAAGGACTCGGCAGCATCTCTTCCCTTCCTTTTTCCATTAAAGTGCTGCTTGAGGCCGCCGTCCGCCAGTTCGACGGAAGAGCTATTACGGAAGAGCACGTCAAACAGCTGGCCGGATGGGCCGGCGACATCGATCGCGGCAAGGAAATCCCATTCATTCCGGCGCGGATCGTGCTGCAGGATTTCACCGGCGTACCGGTGGTTGTAGACCTTGCGGCCATGCGGGATACCGTGAAAAAAGCCGGCGGCGATCCGAAGCAGATCAACCCGCTTGTGCCGGTCGACCTCGTTATCGACCATTCGGTTATGGTTGACGCCTTCGGCACCAAGGATGCGCTGGAATACAATATGAACGTAGAATTCGAACGCAACGAGGAACGCTACCGCTTCCTGCGCTGGGCACAGACGGCATTCAACAATTTCCGCGCCGTTCCTCCGGCAACCGGGATCGTGCATCAGGTCAACCTGGAGTATCTCGCTTCGGTAGCAGCCACGAAGACGGCTGACGGCGAGACGACTGTGTACCCGGATTCGCTGGTAGGCACGGACTCCCATACGACGATGATCAACGGTCTTGGCGTCGTAGGCTGGGGCGTCGGCGGCATCGAAGCGGAAGCCGGCATGCTGGGGCAGCCGCTCTATTTTGTAACCCCTGACGTTATCGGCTTTAAGCTGACGGGCAGTCTGGTGGAAGGCGCTACGGCAACCGATCTGGCGCTGACCGTTACCCAATTGCTGCGCAAAAAAGGCGTGGTCGGCAAATTCGTCGAATTCTACGGACCCGGCCTTGCGAATATCAGTCTGGCCGACCGGGCGACGGTCGCCAATATGGCGCCTGAATACGGCGCGACAATCGGCTTCTTCCCGGTGGACGACGAGACGCTCTCCTATCTGCGCAGCACAGGCCGTCCCGATGAGCTGGTGGATCTGGTTGAGACCTATTACAAAGCCCAAGGCATGTTCCGTACGGCGGAAACGCCAGACCCGGTATTCAGCGATACGATCGAGCTGGATCTTGCCTCGGTTGTGCCGAGCTTAGCTGGACCGAAGCGTCCGCAGGACCGGATCGAGCTTACTCATATGAAAGAGAACTTTGAAGGCATTATCCGCACCCCTGTCGACAAGGGCGGCTACGGTCTCAGCGACGAGAAAATCGCGCAAAAGGTCGAGCTTCTGCATAAAGACGGCAGCAAAAGCGAGCTGAGCACCGGCGCAGTCGTCATCGCGGCGATCACAAGCTGTACAAACACTTCCAATCCAAGCGTTATGCTTGGCGCGGGCCTGCTTGCCAAGAAGGCTGTCGAGCGCGGCCTGACCAAGCCGGGCTATGTCAAGAGCAGTCTGACGCCGGGTTCGCTGGTCGTGACGGAATATCTGGAGAAGGCGGACCTGCTGAAGCCGCTGGAAGCGCTTGGCTTCTACGTGGCCGGCTACGGCTGCGCCACCTGTATCGGCAACTCCGGCCCGCTGCCGGATGAGGTTGCCCAGGCGGTTGCGGTGAATGATATGACCGTTGCGTCCGTCATTTCCGGCAACCGGAACTTTGAAGGACGTGTTCACGCCCAGGTCAAGGCGAACTATCTCGCATCGCCGCCGCTGGTTGTAGCTTATGCGATCGCAGGGACGGTCAATATCGACCTGCAAAATGATCCGCTCGGTTACGATCCGCAGGGAGAGCCTGTATACCTGAAGGATATCTGGCCGACCAGCGCCGAGATCAGCGAAGCGATTAAATTGTCCGTCAGCCCGGAAATGTTCCGCCGCAAATACGAGCATGTCTTTACGGCCAACGAGCGCTGGAACGCGATCCCCGTGCCGGAAGGCGAGCTGTATGAATGGGACGAAAAGTCGACGTATATCCAGAATCCGCCGTTCTTCGAGCATCTGGCGGACGGTCTTGGCGACATTGAGAATATCGACGGCGCCCGCGTACTCGCTCTGCTCGGCGATTCCGTAACCACTGACCATATCTCGCCTGCGGGCAATATCACGACATCCGGCCCTGCCGGCAAGTACCTGAGCGAGCATGGCGTGGAACGCAAGGACTTCAATTCCTACGGTTCCCGCCGCGGCAACCATGAAGTCATGATGCGCGGAACGTTCGCCAATATCCGGATCCGCAACGCGGTTGCTCCGGGAACAGAAGGCGGCGTCACCACCTACCTGCCGAGCAACGAAGTTATGCCAATCTATGACGCTTCCATGCGCTATCAGGCGGCGAAGCAGAATCTGGTCGTCATTGCAGGCAAGGAATACGGCACGGGCAGCTCGCGTGACTGGGCGGCCAAGGGCACGTTCCTGCTGGGTGTCAAAGCCGTCATCGCCGAGAGCTTCGAGCGGATTCACCGCAGCAACCTTGTCGGCATGGGCGTGCTGCCGCTTCAGTTCCAGGAAGGCCAGAGCTGGAGCAGCCTGGGACTGACAGGCCGCGAAATCTTCGACATTACCGGCCTCAGCAATGACGTGCAGCCCGGACAGGATCTGACGGTTACCGTTACCCGCGAGGACGGCACCCCGTTCGAATTCCCGGTTACCGCACGGCTGGACAGCATGGTCGACGTCGATTACTACCGCAACGGCGGCATCCTGCAAACGGTGCTGCGCCAAATGCTGGCGGACGCGTCTCCTACTGCTTCGGCGGCGGAATAAAATAAGGAACGGCGCGGGGCATATCCCGCGAGGCCATTCCGGGCATAACCTGCTTTAGCTGCTAAACCAGAAACGAACCCGTCCTTCCACCGATTATGAAGTGGAAGCCGGGTTCGTTTTTTAATGAAGGGCTTCAAATTACCCAATCCCAGGTGAATTCCTGCGGGAACTCTTGCGGCGCCTGGCCTTTGATAATCAGTTCCGGGTTCCTCTTGGTAGGAATGGGAATCCTGGCCCCTCCGGTACAGCAGAGAGCGGCCAATCTGGTCGGACAGCTTCTCCTGAATCTGTATGAGAACAGAGCCAATGTGATACTCCATCGTCTCATCATTCAAGTCCTGCTTGCCGAAATAACCGGGAAACAGCAGTTCCCAAACCAAATGTATGCTCTCAATAACCAGCTTGCTCCTGCTTCAGAGGGATCATGTAGCATCTCCCCTTGTCCACAGCTCGTTGCTTAAATATCGAAGCCAGCTGTCGCTTGAACACTCCCCCACTTAGCTAACACTTGAAGTG
>NZ_ASSD01000050.1 GCF_000520715.1 Paenibacillus zanthoxyli JH29 | reverse complement strand
CGCCGTCACCGTCAGGAGAGCCGATTGCCGCTTCAAGCGCGCCGGTGTCTCCGCTCCCATCAGATAACGGCTCCGCATTGTCAGGACCTGCACCCTACCAGGTAAGGGTAACGCTGGTATCTTCCCCTAAGCTGACTGCCGGAAGCATGATTGAGGCCGAAGAATACACGCTGGTTCTGAAGGATGATCCGCGTCCGGCATCCTCTCCGGCGGCATCCGCAAGCGCGAGCCCGGCGGTGAAGTGACGGGTGAGCTTCCCGTTTATTTTTCACGGCTGAATGGCTGGCAATGTATGGACAACCCCTACGATAACCGATATGATATAGATTGCCTAAAATTTAATAGAGTCTTAAAAAAGGTGCGGGCCTAGAAAGCCCGCTTAAAAGGGAAGCCGGTTGGAGTCCGGCGCGGTCCCGCCACTGTATATGCGGAGCGATCCTCTGAAATCTGCCACTGTTCATGTAGAACGGGAAGGCGGGAGGGAGCGATGAGGCATGAGCCAGGAGACCTGCCTTTTCTAATCAAGGCCCGGGTGCCCTTCGGGGGGTGAGGACACCCGGACATTTATGCGCGGCTGATGCTGAGGATGCTATAAGGCATCGGTTCCGGCCCGGATTCTGAAAGACCGTCCCTCTATGGGGCGGTTTTTCTTGCTTAAGAGACTCCCACAAATTCAGGAGAAAGAGGTTAAGGAATGAAGAGCAGGATTTCTTCCAAAATGTTTGCGCTGGGAATGGCCTCATTGATGATTATCTCATTGCTGGGCGCGCCGTTTGCTCCGGGGGGACGGGTGTTTGCCGAGACGGCGGCTGCCGGTTATCAGGAAGCTAGTGTTGCCGATATCGTGTACGGTGCGGATGTAACGGCGGCTTCGGCCTCGCAGCCGATCACGGTGAAACAGGCGGCTGATGCCGCCGCGAGCTATATTCAGACCAAGGGAGTGACAATGGATTGGCAGGCCATTGCCTTGGCCCGAGGTTCCTACACGGTACAGCCCAGCTATCAAATTGCGCTTGAACAGCAAGTGAAAGAAGCAAAAGGAATTTTTGCCAATGCGACCGATTACGCCCGGATTTCGCTGGCTGTTACGTCACTTGGCATTGATGCAACGGACTTTGCCGGATATAATCTGATCGAACCGATTTATAACAGCGGCAAGCTTGATGACAAGCCGGTTAATTTTTATATCTATTCTCTGCTGGCGTTGGACGCAGGACAATATTCCGTTCCGGAGAACGCCCTGTGGACCAAGGACAGACTGATTGACAAAATCGTGTCGCAGCAGCAGAGTGACGGCGGGTTTACCTACGGCGGCTCAAGCGATCCGGACCTGACCGCTATGGTACTGACTGCTCTGGCTGCGCATATGGACAAGCCTGAAGTGAAGACCGCTGGCGATCGTGCCGTGGCATGGCTAAAGACGAATCAGCAGCCTCATGGGGGATATAACTCCTGGGGCTCGGATAGCAGCG
>NZ_ASSD01000049.1 GCF_000520715.1 Paenibacillus zanthoxyli JH29 | reverse complement strand
TCGCGCTGGCGCTGTGGCTTCCGCTAGCGGCGAGCAGAAGCGGCGAGCTGCCCAGAGCGCTCGGCGCACTGGCCGCCGGAGTGGCGCTGACCTTGATCATCCGTCTCCGTCTGGCACGGAAAATGGGGCGGACGGAAGACGACGATCTCTGAGGCGGGGCGAGGGCTTTTCGCAGGCGGTCGTGTAGAGTCCATGCGAAAGCGCCCGCGCGTCACGCGTCAAGGGGCGAATGAAGCAAAAAGGAGGACCGGCGAATGGCTCGCCGTTCCTCCTTTTCTTTTTCATTTCAGCATAAAAGTTTGAATTTTTCCGTCCCGCGGTTTGTCCGCAAACGTTCTTTCCCTTTAGATCAGCCCGCCGCTCAGATTGATATTTTTGTACAGCCGTATTTTCGCATCCTCCAGATGTTCGCTCACCACCTGCTTTAAATCATCGTGAGACCCCGCCTTAAGGGCGTCGATAATCTGCCTGTGCTGCTTAAGGGAATGAAGAACCATTTCCTTCGTAATCAGGTACGATTTCATCGCCAAGTACCGGTAGTTCATCGTGTTGTGATAAATATTCTGTATATTCCGGTTCCCGCCCAGCTTCAGAAACTCCATATGAAAATGAAGATTGTAATCTCCTTCGTGGTAGTTTTCCAGCTTCGAGGTGTTGACGACATACTCGGAGGTTTCATGGATTTTTTCCAGATTCGCAGCAACCTCCTGCGTAAGCGCTGCCGTTCCTGAAACCAGCTTCTCCACAACCCACAGCTCAATCATCAGGCGAGTGTCCATAATCTCCAACACGTTTTCGGAAGTAATGCCGACGACAAAAGTACCAACCTTCGGTACGGTCTTGACCAATCCGTCCATTTCCAACCGGCCCAGCGCGTCGCGGATCGGCGTCCGGCTTACGCCGAGCTGGGCGGATAATTCCGGTATGGCCAGCTTGTGCTCGGGCGGGAATTCTCTTTTGATGATCAGTTCTTTTAAAATACCATACGTTTTTTCCAGCAGATTGGCATTGTCGATTCGAATCAGATTTGCCATAGAATCATTCCTTGTCCGGTTAAATAATGCTCTTAAATCATATATATAACATTTATTTAAAACCTATCCATAGACTTTGTCAAAGATTATTTTCCAGCAATAAATGCGAAAAAATAGTATTGACAGCGAAAATTAGGCAGTGATATGATACGTCCCATAGCCGAAATAAAACCAACTAAACCTATCGACTATATAATTTCTTCTCCAACTATTTTAAATCCCTTTTTTTGTTTGTATGTTATATACAACATATTTCAGCTAAAGCGTCGACCGTACGAACGGAGACCTGCTATTCGGCTTTTTTGAAGCCGGGCAGGTTTTTTGTGTTTGCGGTTCATAGTCAGGAGGAATGAAAAATGAAAAGTGTGGCCGACCGCTCTGCCGGGGTGCTTGCCATTCTGGCGGGCTGTCTTTCTCTTCGCGAAGCTTACCGTTTGTATCCTTATCATGTCACTCTGCTAGGTGGAGACCATGTGTTTCCCGCCTTCATCGGAGGCGGACTGGCGTTGGCCGGCATCTGGCTGGCGCTGTTTCCCGGAGAAGCCGTACGGCAGGACGGTGGGGAAAGAGCTATCCCCCGCTTTCTTCCTAAGACGGGCCTCATTCCGCTTTTGCTGCTTATTTACACTTTCCTTCTTCCTTGGGCGGGTTATCCGGCGGCAACCTCTCTTGCCGCAGCGCTTCTGTTTCGCCTGCTGGGAGCCGGAAAATGGTGGCGCTGCGCGGTCTACGCTCTGCTGCTGACCGCCGGGCTCTACCTGATCTTTATCGAATGGCTGCATACTCCGTTTCCCGCCGGAATGGTATGGCAGTTTTCAAGGAGGTGATGAAATGAGTAATTTATCCATGCTGCTGGCCGGCTTTGGACATGCCTTTACCCCGATGAACCTGCTGATGGCGGCCATAGGGGTGCTCGTGGGAACCTTTGTCGGCGTGCTGCCGGGACTTGGCCCGACCTCGTCG
>NZ_ASSD01000048.1 GCF_000520715.1 Paenibacillus zanthoxyli JH29 | reverse complement strand
AGCCGTAACGAAGTCCGACGTAAAGATTCATCGTCTGGCCGAGAACAGCCGGCAGGGTGAAAGAGCAATTATTGATGTGCTGCGTATGATGGAAGCGCCGCTCACCCATGAGAACGGAACGGTGCATGTGCTGGGGGACGGACGCCTTAAGGCCGTGGAATTTGACGGGGACGCGGCCACGGACGCCGTGCTCGCGATGGTTGCCGCCGCCGTGTTTGCGGAAGGAACCTCGAGGTTCTATAATGTGGAGAATCTGCGGTATAAGGAGTGTGACCGCATCACCGATTATTTGGCCGAGCTGAGCAAGGCTGGGGCGAAGGTCGAAGAACGGCGGGACGAGATCATCGTGCATGGCAGACCGGAAGGCGTCGAAGGCGGCGTTACGATTAACGCGCACTTCGACCATCGCGTCATTATGGCCCTGACGGTCGTCGGGCTTCGCGCTGCGAAGCCGCTGCTGATCAAGGATGCTCATCATGTCGCCAAATCGTATCCGCAGTATTTTGACCATTTGCAGGCGCTCGGCGCGGATGTCGAGTGGGTCAAATAAGGAGGCTGAAATCCATGGCTTTTGAGAATCCATCCAGAGAACAGATCGGGGATATTCTGGCCTCCGCCGGTAATATCGCCGTGGTGGGACTGTCCGACAAGAGTGACCGGACGTCCTACATGGTCGCCTACGCCATGCAGCTTAAGGGCTACCGGATCATTCCGGTTAACCCGTTGGTGAACGGCGAGATCCTCGGGGAGAAGTGCTATCATTCGCTCGCGGAGATTCCGGAGCCGGTTGACATTGTCAATGTGTTCCGCCGCAGCGAGTTCTGCGCAGAAGTGGCACGCGAGGCTGCGGCTATCGGCGCCAAGGTGCTGTGGCTGCAGCAGGGGATTGTCAGTCCCGAAGCTGCGGAGATTGCCGCAGAGGCCGGCATGACGGCCATCATGGACCGCTGCATCAAGGTCGAGGAAGCGATAACGATGAACGGACGGAAACGTAACGTAAAGTAAGGATAAGATACTTATGAACGTCCTGACCGGAAGGGTAGGGCGTTTTTTAGCGCGTATGCATCCAGGAACCAATAGACTTGAAATGGAATATTTTGCTATTATGAAAATGTGCCAGCTTATTCTTTTGACAAAACGGAACACAGGCCGTACCATTCAATATAGTAAGAAAGGAGAGATACATCTTGAACTGGCTCGGATCATTGCAGCAGCTTGGGAGAGCCATCATGCTTCCCACCATGGTGCTGCCGGCGGCGGCCATTCTGCTCAGCCTGGGGAGCCTGCCATGGTCTGCCTGGGGGCTGGCTTCGGTTGCCGAAGCAGCGACCTATGCGGGTCAGGGGATTTTTTACTATATGCCTTATCTGTTTGCCGTCGGGGTTGCATTGGGATTATCCAATCAAGCCGGACCCGCCGGGCTTGCGGCGCTGGCGGGAATGTTCACCTATGACCGGATTGTGATGAAGCTGGGAGACGGCGCACTGCAGCCCGCGACGCTGATCGGCATTCTGCTCGGTATTGTCGCCGGCATTGCCCATAACCGGTTTAAAAATATCAAGCTCCCAGAGGCGATCCAATTTTTCGGAGGATCGCGTTTTGTTCTGCTCTTTATGGGATTGTTCTCCGCGCTGTTCGCCTGGCTCATGCTCGGCGTCTCTCCGCTGATTCAGCATGGCCTTGACGGTCTGCTGCAGTTCGTCGACCGGACGGGAGGCTTCGGGCTGTTTGTATACGGCGTATTGTACAGGGTGCTGACAGCCTTTGGGCTGCATCACATTTTGAACAACGTATTCTGGTTCCAACTGGGAACGTTTACGACGCCGGATGGCACAGTTGTTCAGGGAGATCTTCCCCGTTTTTTTGCCGGCGATCCTACAGCGGGCAGCTTCATGGCGGGACTGTTTCCGATCATGATGTTCGCGCTGCCGGCCATTGCGTTTGCTATTATTCAGGAAGCCCGCGAAGATTTGAAGCCTCAGATCAAGAAGACCTTTTTGCGGGCAGCGCTCGTCTGCTTCCTGACAGGCGTGTCTGAACAGATCGAGTTCGCCTTTCTGTTCGCCTCTCCTTATCTGTTCGCTTTACATACGATCATGTCCGGTCTCGCCATGGCCCTGACGGCCGCGCTTGGAATTTATCACGGTTTTTCTTACTCGGCAGGGGCTATTGACTTTATATTGAACCTTCATTTAGCCCGGCGCGCCTGGCTGCTGATTCCGATTGGCCTCGTGTACGGAATGGTCTATTACCATCTGTTCCGCTGGGCGATCCGCCGATTTCAGATTCCGACACCAGGCCGGGAGGAAGGTTCTGAGCTTGGCGACTGGGCCGGTAATATACCGTACCAGGCACCGCTTATTTTGCAGGCGCTTGGCGGCAAGGAGAACGTTGTGCAGGTCCAAGCTTGCATAACCCGTCTGCGGCTTACGGTGCATAATGACCGCCAGATCGATACGGGCGCGCTCAAGAGCCTTGGCTCCGCCGGCATCATCAAATTGGGCGGGGGGAATGTGCAGGTTGTCTTCGGGACCTACTCCGAGCTGATCCGCGAGGAAATTGACAAGCTGATGCTGCGCGATCTGCCGCAGGTTCTATTCAACGCCCCGATGCAGGGCAAAATGCTGCCGATTGAAGAAGTGCCCGATCATATTTTTGCGCAAAAATTGGTCGGCGACGGGGTTGCTTTTATTCCGGACAAGGGAGAACTGGTCTCACCGGTATTCGGCAAAGTGATGCACATTTATCCCACGAAGCATGCCATCGGCATTGCTACGCCGGAAGGGCTGGAGGTGCTCATGCATATCGGTATCGATACGTCACAGCTAAAAGGTCCGTTCCAGTCGGAGGTCAAAGAGGGGGATAGCGTCGAGCCTGGTCAGGTGCTGGTTAGGTTCGATCTGGACTATTTGAAGGAGCATGCCGCTTCGCTGGCCACCCCAATGGTTATTACCAATCCCGAACGCGTCAAATCCTGGAGCTACGCTCCGTTTAAGAATGTGAAAAAAGGACAATCCTCGGTGATGTCTGTCGTATTGCACGAAAGCAATGTTGGAGGGGTAGAATCATGATAAAAGGTATAGGGGCCGCAGCAGGTGTTGCCATCGGAAAGGCCTTCGTTCTGCCGAACTGGGAATGGAGCATGCCGGAGACGCAAGTAAACCCGGTAGATCTGGCTAAAGAATTTGAGCGTTTGTATGAAGGAATCAGAACCTCCAAGGATGAGATTGAGTTTATTAAAAAAGAATTCAGAGAGGTTGTCGGTCCCGAGGAATCGAGTATTTTTGACGCTCATTTGGCGATTTTGGAAGATCCGGTATTTATGAGCGAAATCCGCGGAATTATAGAGAGGCAGTACAAAGCGGCAGAGGTGGCGGTCAAAGAGGCGATCGATCACTTTGTGGCTATGTTTGACCTGCTGGATGATGAATATATGAAAGAGCGGGCGGTCGATATCAAGGATGTCGGCAACCGTCTGCTGAAGCATCTGCTGGGAGCGCCGGAGGTCACGCTGCCTTCGGACACCAAGCCCTACATTCTGGTGGCAAAAGAGCTTTCCCCTTCACAACTGGCCCATCTGAATCCTAATTATGTGCTCGGTATTATAACGATGGCGGGAGGCAAAACGTCGCATTCCTCCATTATGGCGCGGGCGCTCGGCATTCCGCTGGTGGCGGGCCTGGAGAATAAGCTCCAAAGCCCGATCCAGACCGGGGACTTCCTGATCATCGACGGGGATAACGGTTATCTGATCATTAACCCTGATGAAGCCACAACCCAGCATTACAGCGTTGTGCGCGACAGACAGCGGGAGAAGAGGGCGCAGCTGGAGTTATTGTCCTCGGTGGAGGCAATGACTAAGGATAGAGTTCGGATGCGGCTCGCAAGCAATATCAGCTCCGTGAAGGAACTGGATATGGCTTTAAAATACGGGGCCGAGGGCGTCGGTCTGTTCCGGACGGAATTTCTGTATATGGACCGTAAATCCTTTCCGACCGAAGAGGAGCAGTACGAGGTATACAAGCTTGTGGCGGAGAAGGTTGGCGAGCATCCGGTTGTCATCCGCACCCTGGATATCGGGGGAGACAAGCATCTGGACTATTTTCAGCTTCCGGAGGAGGAGAATCCTTTCCTTGGCTACCGGGCCATCCGTATTTGCCTTGACCAGAAAGAGATGTTCAAGACACAGCTGACGGCGATTCTGCGCGCAAGCGTACACGGCAACATCAAACTGATGTTTCCGATGATCTCTTCGATTGAAGAGGTAAGGGAAGCCAAGGCCGTGCTGGAGGAAGTAAAACAAGATTTGGACCGCCAGGGAATTCCATACGACCGCAAGCTGCCGGTTGGCATTATGATTGAGGTGCCGGCCGCAGTGATGATCGCTGATTTTTTGGCGGAAGAGGTGGACTTTTTCAGCATTGGGACGAATGATTTGGTGCAGTACGTGCTTGCGGTCGACCGGATGAACGAGCAGATTGCGCATTTATACCATCCGTATCATCCGGCAGTGCTGCGTATGATCCGCACAACCGTGGAATCTGCGAAGGCAGCAGGCATCGGCGTCAGCGTCTGCGGTGAACTGGCCGGCGACGAGCGTTCTCTTCCGTTGTGGCTGGAACTCGGTGTAACCGACCTTAGCATGTCGCCGCAGGCGCTGCTGAAGGTCAAGCACCGGACGCTGAATACGACGGCCTCTGAGGCAAGGGAAGTCGCCAAGCAGTGCTTCCGGAACCGGGAAATTGCGGAGAGCGAGAAGCAGCTCACTCAGTTTCTCGACAAACACATCATTCAGTATGTGATGAAGAGCGACGCATAACGATTCGCGGATATAGAAAAAATGGGAGTCCGGCATCATTGCCGGGCTTTTTTTACTCAAGCTTCATTCAATCAATCCGAGGTGTATATAATCGTGATAACCTGCAACGCCATCAATGGGCAGTCCATGCGTCTTTTCATAATCTTTTAGCGCGATTTCGGTTGAGCTGTTGAACTTGCCATTGCATTCACCATTGTAAAACCCTGCGCTTCGCAACCGGTATTGAATGATTTGAACGTCGCCGCCGCTGTCTCCTTTAGCTAAAGTTCTGGGATTCCCATCAAGTTTTCCAAATACATGGCCCCCGAAGCTTATTTTAGTCCCCACCCGTACAAATTCGTATAACTCCTCAACATCGCGGTTGTGCATTCGTATGCAGCCATGACTCGCATTATGGCCTATAGAATAGGGCCTGTTGGTACCATGAATACCGTAAAATCCCCACGGCACATTCAGTCCGATCCACCTGGTGCCAAACCCTTTCCCCCAATTCTTATGTTTGTTAATTACGGCATACTCGCCCACAGGCGACGGCGTTTCCTGTTTCCCCATAGCAATGGGATACTTCTTAATAAGCTTGCTATTTGAAAATAAAAGGAGTTGGTTCTTTTGAGGATCAACCCTTATCGATATGTTGTCTTTGTTCTGAGCAGGTTCTGCAGCCGAAATTGGATTTGGATTAATAATTATTAATAAAAGGATCATTAACAATACCTTATGCATAGTCATACTCTTGAAAATCCTCCCATTCCGAGATCGCATCATATCCTGCTACTTATAATGTCAAATCACATAAATTCTATCCATAGATGTTAATGCATTGGGAGGGGATGAAATACACTTTACCAGTTGATTTCAAAAAAATAAAACCGTTTGTGTCGCTGCGCAGTCTTTATTATATAGAGATAGGAGATACCGGCGCATACATAAAAAAGGGGGGATGGACGTGGAGAGCCTGATCAAAGAAGAGTCCGTCATTTTGTCGGATGAAGATAGCTTCTTCGGGCTTGTGGGGGAGCACAAAAGAACGTTATACGGCATTGCCTACAGCTATCTCCGCAGCGAAGCGGATGCGCTTGAAATGGTACAGGAGGCGACCTGTAGGGCTTGGGTCAAACGCAAGAGCCTAAAGGATGAGGGCCGGTTCACTCCGTGGCTTTCGCTTACATTCAAAATCACAAATTACCCAAGCCCTATCTTAGAGGAACATTCGATCCGCATACGTTAATAAAAAGCCGCCTCCCGCCCGCTTTACAAGCAAGGGCCAAAGGCGGCTTTCATTTCATTATTTCCCGGCGAGAGCATCGCAGAATGCTTTGCCGTATGGCGGGAGATCGGGTGGACGGCGGGCGGAGACGATATGGCCGTCGACAACGACAGGCTCGTCCTTCCAGATTGCTCCGGCGTTCTCCATATCGTCCCGGATGCCAGGAGTGGAGGTTACCGTAACGCCTTCCAGAATTTTTGCGGAAATCAGCACCCACCCGGCATGGCAGATCTGCCCGATCGGTTTCCCGGCTTCATTGAAATCGCGGATGAGCTGCAGCACAGCGGGATAACGGCGGATCTTATCCGGCGCCCAACCGCCCGGAACCAAGATGCCATCGTAATCGGCTGCGTCCAGTTCATCCCAGGAGTACTCGGCGGTTGCCGGCACGCCATACTTGCCGATATAGGTTTTGCCTTTTTCAAGCCCGGTCAGATGCACTTCCGCGCCTTCCTCCCTGACCCGGTATACCGGATACCAGAGCTCCAAATCTTCAAACTCGTCATCTACGAGCGCGATAACTTTTTTTCCGGCCAGTCTCAATTGGCAGCAGCTCCCTTCGAAGTACGTAGTCCCGTTCATTTTAGCAAATATAAAAATTGAAGTCATCTCTCATAATGAACATATTATCATATATGGTAAATTAATCATTTTATGCAAACGGGAAGGTTTTTTGCAGGGGGGGAGCGAATATAAATTTAAAATACTTTTCTAAATTTAATTCATTCTTTTGAGGTGCAACTATGTGCAATGAAAGCCAGCTTTCTCAAATCTGCCGCTGCGGCGGCGAGATGACTATACATATGCATACGCTGATTTATAAAGCTAAAGTGAAAATAGCGGGTGTGCCCGTATTCATGTGCCGTTCCTGTTTCCATTATGAGCCGCATCCTGCCGTTAAGCGGGATTTGAGCCTAGTCATTCAGGAGTTAGGCAGCCAACCCCAAAGAAGCAGCTTTTCTTTTGCCGAACGCAATGAGTGGGCTTCCGTTCTGAATGATACTTTTACCATGTTTAGAGGCGAGGAAGGTGATCTGGAGCAGGCTGTTCAGGAGGCCATGGGCGACAGGATTGATCTGCTGCTGGATCTGTTCCAAATTGCTTCGAAGGCAGCCGATCCGGAATGGACGGGGGAGATTGAGGGCAGGCTGCTTAAGCTCATTTGCCATACGGCCTCTAAAGTGTCGTGATTTTTTCTGCAAAAATAATGAAAATGTTTCAGAAACATTGGATTTTTTCGTCGATATTTGTTACCATAAGAAAGAGGTTACATTCCTGAGAAACCGGGTTGTAAACTTACGGTCAAGTCCAGTCTTATATGCGGAAAAGTCCAGGCGGTCGTCGCCTTGCGCATTGGTCAATGCTATACAGTCCTGCAGCGTACCAGGCGATGCCCCGAGAAACTGGGTATCCGGCACCAGCCGCCCGGGCGATTTTTTGTCAATAATTAGGTAGGCGGTATGGATTGTGTCCTATTTTTGTATAACCGCTTCGATGTTGAATTGACTTTTGAAAGGAAATTTAAGCGTTATCATTGCACAAAAGTACAAATTATCGTATCATGATTTTAACTAGGTCGAACGATAAAATTTATCGCAATGGAGAGAGTAATTTGACGGTAACCATTTACGATGTAGCGCGTGAAGCAGGCGTATCTATGGCAACGGTATCACGGGTTGTGAATAATAATCCAAATGTGAAACCGCAAACCCGTAAGAAAGTGTATGAAGCGATTGAGCGTTTAGGGTATCGTCCCAACGCCGTGGCTAGAGGTCTTGCCAGTAAGAAAACGACGACCGTTGGCGTTGTCATTCCCGATATTTCTAATTCCATTTTTGCGGAAATTGCCCGCGGAATCGAAGATATTGCCAACATGTATCACTATAATATTATTTTGTGTAATGCCGATAAGCGCAAGGAGAAGGAAATCCGCGTCATCAACACTTTGCTGGAGAAGCAGGTGGACGGGCTCCTCTTCATGGGCGGCACCGTTACGGATGAGCATATTCTGGCCTTCCAGACGTCCTCCGTTCCGATTGTTCTGTGCGCGACGAGTGATGAGAAGGGTGTGTATCCTTCCGTCGATATCGACCATGAGGCTGCCGCATTCGACGCGGTTAATACTCTGATCCGTCACGGTCACCGCGAGATTGCGATGATCAGCGGCACGCTGCAGGACCCGGCCAACGGCTACGCGCGATTCCACGGATATAAGAAAGCGCTCGAAGCGGCCGGAATTGAGTACCAAGAAGATCTTGTACGTATCGGAAATTACCGTTATGAATCCGGCGTTGAGGCTATGAAATACTTCCTTGGTCTTAAGAAGAAGCCTACGGCAGTCTTTGCCGCAACGGATGAAATGGCCATTGGCGCGATCCACAGCATTCAGGACGAAGGTCTGAAAGTGCCGGATGATTTCTCGGTTATCAGTGTGGACAACATTCGTATGGCATCCATGGTCCGTCCGCTGCTAACGACGGTTGCACAGCCGATGTATGACCTTGGCGCGGTAGCCATGAGACTTCTAACCAAGCTGATGAAGAAAGAGACCGTGGAGAATCCGCGTGTCATTTTGCCGCATGAGACCATTCTGCGTTTGTCCGTTAACCATCTGAACAAATAATTTTCGACATCACCCATTAGGGCTGCTGCGGGCTGCTTCGTAACCCGGTGTAGAAGAATATGAGTCGGCGTATAAAGCTCCGTCACGGGGCTTTTTATGTTTTTATTTATTATTTTTAACTGGAGGTCAGCCTAATGGAAGCTGTAAGCGGCATTATTGGAGCTATGGATGAGGAAATTAAACTGCTGCTGGAGCAAATGGAGCACAGTGAGGCGGTTGTCAAAGCAGGAATTACATATTATAAAGGCTCAATCGCAGGGAACTCCATCATCGTCTGCAAATCGGGAGTGGGAAAGGTGAACGCCGCCGTCACTACGCAAATTATGATCGACGCATTCGGTGCACAAAAAATATTGTTCACGGGAGTGGCCGGAGCGCTGCATCCGGAGCTGGAAGTCGGGGATATCGTCATATCTTCGGAATGTATGCAGCATGATATGGATGTTACGGCGCTTGGCTACGCCCGCGGCATTATTCCATACCAGGAGACGTCGGTGTTCCCGGCTGATCCGGAGCTTGTGCGGTTTGCAGAGAGGGCCTGCCAGGATTTGGGAGTCCGCTATGTAAAGGGGAGAATACTTTCGGGCGACCAGTTTATTGCCAGCCATGAATCGGTCGTCATGCTGCGGGAGCAGCTCGGAGGAGCCTGTGCGGAAATGGAAGGTGCGGCTCTGGCCCAGGTGTGTCAGATGAACGGTATTCCGTTCGTTGTAATCCGCTCTATGTCCGATAAGGCCGACGGGTCGGCGAAAGTCAGCTATGCGGAGTTTACGGAAATCGCATCGCGGCAGTCTCATCAAATTCTAAGTGCCATTTTAAATGAATTGCAATAACACATGATTATCTGCGGCGTACCCAATTAGATCGAATACGCTTCATTAACCGCGATCATAGGACGGTACGCCCGGGTATCCAGGCTGCTGGATTAATTTAGGATGGATTGTAAGCGCTTGCTATGATATACTTTATTTCGACATAAAAAATTCACATTTGATAACTTGACTTCATATCCATGAAGCAAGATATCAAGAAGGTGCCACTGTTGCGATGAGCTAATCGAGCGTTCTGTATGTCTCAGCAATTAAACTTGCGTCAGTCAAGCGAGAGGTGGCAAGGATAATGGGGAAGTTTTTTGATGAAATTTTACCTCGCCGGATGTACAATTCCAATTTGACTGATTACGGTCAGGCTGTCGCCCATTTCAAGTGGGAGGATGTTGAACGCCAGTTCACCTGGTACGAAACAGGTAAAGTTAATATGGCGTATGAGGCGGTTGACCGCCATGTTGAGGAAGGACTGGGCGGAAAGACGGCGCTGCTGTACAGTGATCTGGTACGTGAAGAATCCTATTCTTTTGCCGATTTGAAAGAAAAGGCGAACCGATTTGGCAATGTGCTGCGTAAATACGGGATTGGCAAGGGGGACAGGGTATTTCTGTTCATGCCCAGGCAGCCCGACCTGTATTTCAGTCTCCTGGGAATCTTGAAGATAGGGGCTGTCGCAGGACCGTTGTTCGAAGCGTTCATGGAAACGGCGGTCAAGGACCGGCTCGAGGATAGCGGGGCCGCCGCGCTGGTCACTACGCCGGAGCTGCTGCAGCGGGTAAAGCGGGAGGAGCTTCCCGACCTGCGTTATATTTTTCTGGTAGGCGGGGATTCGGACCCTGAAAAAGGACTGATCAGCTATGATCTAGAAAGCGCTTCCGCATCTGCGGAGCTTGAACCGGAGTGGTTGGGCCTTGAGGATGGGCTGATTATGCATTATACATCCGGTTCAACCGGTAAGCCCAAAGGCGTATTCCATGTGCAGCGTGCGATGGTTCAACACTATTATACCGGAAGAGTCGTGCTTGATTTGCGGGATAATGATATATACTGGTGTGCGGCCGACCCGGGATGGGTTACTGGCACCTCGTACGGGATTTTTGCCCCGTGGCTTAACGGCGTCACTAATGTCGTTCGCGGCGGACGCTTTAGTCCACATGATTGGTACAATACGATTGAACGCTACAAAGTAACAGTATGGTACAGTGCTCCGACGGCGTTCCGCATGCTGATGGGGGCGGGGAAAGAGAGTCTGAAAGGCGTTGATTTGAGTAGTCTGCGCCATGTCCTCTCCGTTGGCGAGCCGCTCAACCCGGAAGTCATTCGCTGGGGAAACAACGTATTAGGTCAGCGCATTCACGACACCTGGTGGATGACGGAGACGGGCGGACAGCTGATCTGCAACTATCCTGGAATGGACATCAAGCTGGGGTCTATGGGACGGCCGCTTCCGGGAATCACCGCCGCAATTCTGGATGATCAGGGCCATAAATTGCCTCCGTATTCCATGGGTAATCTGGGGATCAAGACGCCGTGGCCGTCCATGATGAACCGGATCTGGAATAATTCCGCCAAGTACGAGGAATATTTTCGCATTCCCGGCTGGTATATCTCCGGAGATTCCGCGTATATGGATGATGAAGGGTACTTTTGGTTTCAGGGGCGGGTTGACGATTGTATCAATTCCTCGGGTGAAATGATCGGACCTTTCGAGGTAGAGAGCAAGCTGATTGAACACCCTGCCGTTGCGGAGTCTGGAGTTATCGGCATACCGGACGCCCTGCGCGGAGAAATCGTCAAAGCTTTTATATCGCTGCGCGAAGGATATTTGCCTTCAGATGAGCTGAAGGACGAAATAGCGGCGTTTGTAAAATCGGGGCTTTCCGCCCATGCCGCGCCGAGGGTAATCGAGTTCAAGGATAAACTGCCGAAGACCCGCTCAGGCAAAATCATGCGCCGCGTGCTCAAAGCCTGGGAGCTTCACCAGCCCGCCGGAGATCTGTCGACAATTGAGGATTAGGCATAAAAAAGACGGTTGACCACCCGCCCGCTTCCGGGCGGCTGTCAACCGTCTAATTCGTTCTATAGACTGCTGTGGCAGCGAAGTGCCATTGGCCTAATGAACGATACGCTTCGCTCTGGCATTCACCTTGCTGCTTCTGCCTTGCACTTTTTCCTGGCCGCTGTGTTCATTGGGCTGAGTCAGGGCCGCCCCAGGATCAGTGGCGGTCCCAGGATCTATGACCGTCCCGGGATCAACGGCTGTACCAGGGGACGTACCAGATGCATCAGACGTACCGGGAGACGCGCTTGGACCCGGCACAATGTCCACTCCAGGTGTTGTTTCAATACCCGGTAAGAGGATGTCTTCCGGACTTGGCGACGGCTCGGGCGTCGGCGCGCCACCGCCGACACTGCCCGAAGCCGTTTCATTTCCGGCCACATCAACCGCTGCAACATAAAAAACAGCATAATCGCTTGCCGAGTTATCCGCAGTGAACGATGTGCCATCCCCGGCCAGGAGTACATCCACTTTTTGGAATGGGCCCCCGTTCACGGAACGGTACAGCCGATAACCGACGACATCGGGCGAGCCGCTCTGCGTAAAGCGGATAACCGCCTTACCGCTGCCGTAGGAGACTTCTACATTTCGCGGCGCCGTTGGAGCGCTGCCGTTGTCCTCGCGAGGGTCAACCTCCGTCGGAACGCCAGTCTTTGCATCCGCCGGCAGATAGTACTGCAGCGGTTCATGCTCCTTCATATATGGAAAGGCTGCCTTCAATTCCTTGATCAGTTCCTCAATCGGCTTTTCTCTGGAGACAACGATCCTTTCCTTCAGAAAGTCATCCGGTGTTCCGTCACGCGGGATATAGTTCACTCCGCCGTAGGTAATGTATTTGGCATGTGAAATCCCGTCGTCACTATCCTTAGGCACAAATTTTTTGTTGAAAATATCGGTCGTAAACTTATCCGTGAGCGAGGTTGGCTGCTTGCCGCTGTATGCCGATACGGTTTCTTTGACGATGCCGTCCGGCTGATCAAATTTCTGCGTAGGGAACAAGTCGGGTTTTTTCTCAATAACCGCGTTCATTACCTTGGCCCAAAGCGCCTGTGCCTGCTTCCGCTGCGTTTTGGTTGTCAGTGTATTGATCTGCTCCTTGTAGCCGACCCACATGCCCAGCGTAATGTCAGGAGTGTAACCCATGAACCATACGTCCGCATAATTTTGAGTGGACCCTGTCTTACCGACAGCCGGGATATCCTTGAAATGCTTGTAATTTCTCCTAACCGTGCTCCCCGTACCGTTGGTAATAACGGTGCGCAGCATATCCGTCATTAAATAAGCGGTCTGCTCGGAGAATACACGCTCCGGATTAGCCTTATGCTGATAGATGATTTTTCCCTTCGAATCGACGATTTTCTCGATCATGTATGCATCGTTAAATACGCCTTTGTTGGCAATGGAGGAATAGGCATTGGTTAAATCTTCAACGGACACGCCGTATTTTAACCCCCCAAGAACCCCGGTCTGTGCGCTATAGTCTTCGTCCTGTAGGGTTGTAATTCCCAGCTTTTTAGCAAAAGCCCAGGCGTTCTTGATCCCAACCTTTTCATCGAACAGCTTAAGCGCCGGCAGATTCAAGGAGTTGTTGAGCGCATATCTTGCCGTCACAAGGCCCTGATAACGATTATTGGCGTTTTTGGGAATGTGAAAGCCCTTCGAACCGTCCTTCAGAATAATCGGTGCGTCGTCCAGAATGCTTGCAGGTTGAATCAACCCTTCCTCTAGAGCGGGCAGATAAGCAGCGATCGGTTTCATCGTTGATCCCGGCTGACGGACCATCTGGGTGGCGTAATTCATGCTTTCGACATTGAAGTCGCGTCCTTCGATCATTCCCAGAATCGCCCCGGTCTTGTTGTCGATCATCATGCCGGCGGTTTGTTCGAGACCTTTGGTTTTGCTTGTCTTTGTAAAATTGCTGCTGTCCTCGGAGATACTGTGCATCGCGCTGTATACTTTTTTATCAATAGTTGTATACACCCGGTATCCGCCTGTCAGCAGCTGCTGGCGAGCCTCTTCAAGCTGTGAAGCACCCTTGGAGCTGTCCTGGTTATTGTTCGCTAGAGAAAGCAGGATTCCCGCCGCCTGGCGCTCCGTTTCCATCATGAGATAAGGAAAAGTAACGTACGCTTTCTTGGTATGCGGAGCCAGAGATTTCTTGATGTCAAAGGCCAGCGCTTCCTGGTATTGGGAAGGCGTAATTTTGTTCTCCTCCAGCATGCGTCGCAGGACAAGGTGCTGGCGATCGAGTGCGCGGTTAAACGCAGCCTCATTGAATTCCCCATACCCGTTGAACGCCGAGTAGGCGGAAGGAAGCTGGGGGAGGCCCGCCAAATAGGCTGCCTGAGCGATATTCAGCTTATTCAGATCGTCGATGCCGAATAATCCTTTGGCTGCGGCTTTGATGCCGTAGACGTTGTAGCCGTTCGCTCCGTTGCCGAAGGGAACCTTGTTCAGGTAAGCCGTTAAAATTTCATCTTTGCTCAAAAAGCGCTCCAGCCGCAGTGACAGCAGGATTTCCTTCACCTTGCGGTCTTCTGTCTTATCCAGACTTAAGAATACGCGTCTGGCAAGCTGCTGGGTAAGGGTGCTGCCGCCGGTCTGTACGGACTCGTTCAGCAGCTTTTGCTTGACGGCGCGCATCGTGCCGCTGATATCCACGCCATGGTGCTCGTAAAAACGGTTATCCTCGATGGCGAGCACGGCGTCAATAATGATTTGGGGAATATCCTTAAAGGCGACCAGTCTGCGGTCTTCCTCCGTCCGGAGCTGGCCGATCGGCATGCCGTCACGGAAATAGGCGAATCCTGTCACGACGTTCTCGCCGATTCTCTCCTGAATCGTCTGCTCGGAGCGGACAGGGTCATCTTTTACTATGGAAGCGACAAGTCCTCCTACGGCGCCGCCGGCGAACAGGACGCCCATTACGCTAAGGATGAACATCCATTTCACGGCGGAACCGGCCCTGCGCAGCCAGGACCTTCGCGGGGGAATGTCCGTCGCTGTTTTTTTCATATTTTCCTGAGCCATCGACATCCTCCTTTTAACGGAATATATTATAGCACAATTTGGCGATTTTGAATGCGCTTGTAGGGAGATGCGGTTTTGCGGACATTGACTTTTCAAAAGATCATGTGATATAAATAAATTTAATTGGATATTTCTAAAGGCGGAGAAGGGCATCAGTAAAAAGGAATCCTTTGTACTCAGAGAGTCGGTGGATGGTGCGAACCGATGACGGGACCTTTTGAATTACAGTCTGGAGCCGTCCGGGGGAACGGATCAAAGCGTCAAGCCTTGTCCATAGTAGTCCGGCACCGGGTACGATAAGCGCCCGTTATTTGAATGAAGCGAAGGCTCTGAATCGTCGTGTTAGAGTATGGCGGCAAGGAGCTTTAACTAGGGTGGTACCGCGAGTCTCTTTCTCGTCCCTTGGGATGAGGAGGAGGCTTTTTTGTGCGTCTATTTAGAAAGTATCAACATCAAAAGGGGTTGCTATTATGAAGTGGGAAGAATTAACGCCGGAGCAGCAGCGTGAGGCCCAGCGCCAACTGGAGATTATCGCGCGCGGCGTCGTGGAAATTGTGCCGGAAGAGGAATTGAAGCGGAAAATCATGAAATCGGTCGTCACCGGTGTGCCGCTCAATGTCAAGCTGGGTCTGGACCCGTCCGCGCCGGATATCCATGTGGGCCATACGGTCGTTATGCATAAGCTGCGCCAATTTCAAGAGCTGGGCCATCAGGTGCAGCTGATTATCGGGGACTTCACGGGGCGGATCGGCGACCCGACGGGCAAATCGGAAACGCGCAAGCAGCTGACCGAGGAGGATGTGAAGCGGAACGCGGAAACGTACAAGAAGCAGCTTCATAAAATCCTTGATCCCGAGAAGACAAAGGTATTCTACAATTCGGAGTGGCTGGGGCCGATGACCTTTGCGGATGTTGTGGGATTGTCAGCCAAAGTAACCGTTGCCCGCATGCTGGAGCGTGACGATTTCACCAAGCGCTACCAGAGTGGACTGCCGATCAGCATTCACGAGTTCTTCTATCCGCTGATGCAGGGCATGGACTCCGTGGCTCTGAAAAGTGACGTGGAGCTCGGCGGAACGGACCAGAAATTCAATTTGCTGATGGGGCGCACGCTGCAAAAAGAATACGGCGTTGACACCCAGGCTGCAATTATGACTCCGCTGCTTGAAGGGCTTGACGGCGTACAGAAGATGAGTAAGAGTCTTGGCAACTACATCGGTATTGATGAAGAGCCGAATGAAATTTACGGCAAAGCGATGTCCGTCCCGGACGAGCTGATGCTGAAATACTATTCGCTTGCGACCGACATCGGCAACGAGGAATTGAAAGAGCTGGAGAAAGGACTGGAGTCTGGAGCGGTTCATCCGCGAGACGCCAAAATGAAGCTGGCGCATACATTCGTCAGAATGTATCACGGCGTCGATGCGGCAGATGCCGCGCAGCAGCACTTTGTGACCGTATTCCAGCAGCGGGCGCTGCCGGACGATATTGAGACGGCGGTTCTGCCAGCAGCGGAGCTAACGGACGGCTCCATTCGGCTGATAAACCTGCTTACGCTGATCGGTTTTGCCTCATCCAACGGGGAGGCTAAGCGCAGCATTCAGCAGGGGGCGGTCAAGCTGAACGAACAGAAGCTGAGCGACCCGAATGCGGACATCGTCCCGCAGGACGGGGATATCATTCAGGTAGGCAAGCGCAAGTTCGCCAAGCTGACTCTGGAATAGGTAAGACGCATGTGTTATTAGCATAGGGGAGCAATAATAGAAGGAGGGTGAACGGGAGTCATCCGAATCACCCTCTTTTTGGCGTACCTACGAGAGGGCATATGCGGATTCGCACAGGAAAATTGACGGAAGAAGAAAAATCTGCAAATTTGACTTGGTTATGACCGGAGAACGTAAAGAAGCCCCCGGAGCTTCCGGAGGCTTCCGCCAGACGATTTGTCCAGCAAATATTAACGGTTGTAGAATTCGACGATTTGTTTCTCGTCGATGTCTTGGGAAAGCTCAGCACGCTCAGGCAGACGGATAAACTTGCCTTCCACTGCAGCGTCGGAGAATTCCAGGTAAGCTGGCAGATGAGTGCGGTTAGTCAGTGCTTCCTTAACGGAAGACAAGCCGCGGCTTCTCTCACGAAGGCCGATAATGTCGCCAGTGCTTACGAGGTAAGAAGCGATGTCAACCTTTTTGCCGTTGACCGTTACGTGGCCGTGGGATACCAATTGACGCGCTCCTGCGCGGGAGTTGGCAAAGCCAAGACGGTAAACGAGGTTGTCCAGACGGCTCTCAAGCAGGAACATGAAGTTCTCGCCCGCGATCCCTTGCATGCTGTGCGCTTTGTGGAACAAAGTGCGGAATTGTTTCTCGCCCAAGCCGTACATGTGACGCAGTTTTTGCTTCTCCAGAAGCTGTTGACCGTAGTTGCTTACTTTTCTGCGTTGGTTAGCGCCATGCTGTCCTGGTGGGAAAGGGCGTTTCAGGTCTTTGCCAGTGCCGCTCAGGGAAATGCCCAGACGACGGCTGAGTTTAAATTTAGGTCCGGTGTAACGTGCCATGTTATAGTAGACTCCTTTTTAATTGTGATTTCATCAGGGCTCTATTTGCGCCGCTGTTTCGTAATTGCGACAGACCGAATCGGCGCCGCGCTGCCGGGAAAGTTCAGCCGCTGTCCCATGCAGACGAAAAGCGTGAGGGTGACACAACGTTACGCCCAATTTGAAGACTTGTTACAGTCTTGTTCAACAATATATATTATATGAAAATGCCATTTAAAGTCAAGGATGCATACCAAAGTTTATGATATTTTTTCGCATTTGATTCTTTATACCTAAAAAAGCCTGATTTATCTGAAAAAATAATGCATATTGGATAGAAAAAGGGTAAAATAGTCTTATTGCAACAACGGCAGATTTTATTTGGGGCGAAAGGAGGTGCTTCTTTATGTCAGAAAAGGATGCTAAAGGCTGGGAGGACAGCCATGAACAGATACGAGACGCCCGAGTGTTGGACCGCAGCTTCAAAGATCCCGTTGAATGGATTGGGAGAATGGACATTAATCAGCATGACTTTCCTTATGCTTCAGGTTTGATTGCGGGCAGTTTTCATGAATGGTACAAAAAGGAAGCCGCGTTGTCTTTTACAGAGTCGTGGAAATGGTGCGTATTTGATTATGCGGGTAAGTGGCTGACTGACAGCGGCGGAGCAAGCGAGCCGGATAGTCCTTTATGGGAGCAGATTGCGGCTGTCAGCTTACAGACGGCTCGTGATTGCACGCTCCAAATTGAAGAAAATGGAGTGGAAACGGCTTATTTCGCGATGCCGGTGGGTACCAGGTCTAACGGGGAGATCTTTGCCCTGCTCGGATGCGCCATGCCCGCGGAGCAGTTCGCGAAAGGCGGGCGCAATGCCGCCGAGGCAATGGCCAAGCATTTCAGCACATGCTTCTACAGGCAATTCGAATATATATTTGTGACCGATCTTGTAAGCGTACATATTCACGAAGAACGCGAGAGCAGCCGGCGTTCGCTGCTGTTTCAGATTGTGCAGCGGATGTATGACAGCATTGATGTCGACGATGTGCTGACTGAAGTAATTGCCAGCATTTCCGCTATGTATCCGGGCGCCGAACTTACGCTCTACATGTCACAGGATCACCGCAGCGCGCATCCCCAGGTGAAGCCGCTTCCGCTTCGCTGGAATAAGGATGACGTCTGCGGGAAGGCGTTTAAGAGCGGACGAGTGGCCCAGCGGACCCCTAACGAGGATCACCAGCTTCTAGAGATTGGATTGCCTCTGGGCGGCAAGCAGGGCGTATATGGTGTGTTTCATCTAGTGATACGCGTTCCAGCCCATCAGGCTATGGATAACATGGATATGTCTTTTCTGTCGATGGTGGCGAGCACCGCAGGAACCGCCTTTGAGAATGCGAAGCTGTATGAGCGTTCCAACCAGCTTATACGTGAACTTAGGATGAGCAATGGGCTGACCGAACGCTTGAATCAGAGTCTTCAGCTAGGGGAAACATTTGAGGCGGCCTTTGAAGGACTGCTGGAAATATTTGAAGCGGATTACTGCTGTATTCTCCATTACAGCGAAGACAAGGGTGGGCTAGAGGCGGTTCAGTGCAATCACCCAAGCCTCCGCAATAAAATCATTGAAGCCGGAAGGGGAATCGGAGGACAGGTTTACTCCTTAGGGGAACAGGTCATTCTAACTGAGTATGACGGGTCGGGTACAAGATCAAAGCTAATGGACTTTACGGAGTCACAATCGCTTATCGCCACTCCGCTAAGCGTAGGCGGGGAAGTGCGCGGAGCGATTATGCTGACCCACCGGCGGCCGCACTATTTTTCCTATGATAATTTCAGGCTGCTGCAAGCGCTGGCGGGTCAAGTCGGCCTTGCCGTGGGGAATGCGCTTCTGCATGCGGAGGTGCACCGGCTCGCGAACAAAGATTCGCTGACCGGGCTGCATGCAAGACATTACCTCGACCAATCCATCAAGGAAATGCAGACCTGCGATTTCTGCGGCACTCTCATTGTTGTGGATATAGACCATTTCAAATCGGTGAACGATACGTACGGACATCAAAAAGGCGACCAAATTCTGAAGCAAGTGAGCAATATATTACGTGCATCGATCCGTCAGGGAGATCTGGCGGCAAGGTGGGGCGGCGAAGAGCTGGCGCTTTACCTGCCGCAGTTAAACGCGGAGCAGGCCTATATTGTGGCGGAGCGTATCCGGCAGCGGGTTCAGGAAGAGACGAGCCCTACTGTTACCGTCTCCTGCGGCATTGCGGACTGGAATTGGACAGACAACGACCGGCTAAGCTCGGATTCTCTCTTTTACCGGGCGGACATGGCACTGTACGAGGCGAAGAATAACGGCAGGAATAAAGTGGTAATAGGTCCCAAGATATAGCAGAGAAGTACTGAAACTAACAAGATGGCTCCTAAGGAGGGATATTCCCGGCTTGGGAGTCTTTTTGCATAAGCTCTTTAAACATGGAAACGATAAAGCTACAACTGTGAAAAGAGGGTCTTGACTCTATGATGATACTGCTTGCGAGGAGGACGTTCACGGTGCTGCTGGCATTCTGCTGCTGCGGTCTGGCCGGCGGCTGTGGCACGGAGAACGGAAAGACAGCCGGAGAGCTGCTGGATCTGGCTTTAGCCGGCATGACGGGTACCGACGGGGTGACATTTGAGGGAGAGACGGCACTGCGTGTGGATGGCAGGCAGCTGCCGGAGGCATCGATATACTACGGCGGGGAGCTGATTAACCATAAGTCGCTCCGGATGTATAAACTGCTGCCCGACTTGGCGAAGTCTCAGGAACTCTCGGGCGATCTGACGCAGCAGCCGGCAGGGCCGAATTTCTACAGCAGACTGGAGAAGAGCGGCGGGCAATGGAGGGTGCTGCCTCTGAATGAAGATCAAGGCGGCAGCCCGCTCCCGGGACTGAACCCCATCCGGCAGCTTGAGGAATTGAAGACAATGACTAAAACGGTGACGAGAGAAGCTGGGGCGGGAGGAAAAGTGCGGCTGCTAAGAATAGAACTGGACCCTCGGCAGGCTCATGATCAGCTAGCCTCCGAACTCGAAGCGGAGATGAGCGCGCTCCGGACGTCCTCGGCAAGCGCAAAAAGCCCGGTTGCCCGGACGGCGGCCGGGGTTTCCGCATTAGAGAGACTGTGGAAGCAGGAGAACGGACAACTACGGCGCAGGCTTCAGGACGCCAAGGTGGCGACCGTTTACCATCTGGAGGTGGATGTAAGGCGAAATCTACCTAAAAGCTTGTCCAGACAGCGGAGGATTACCTTCCTTTCTTCTGACGGAAGAACACGCAGGGAAACGTTTGTTTCCAGGGTTGACTTTTACGGATACCGTTAAAAAGCTCTCGCTTGATGCCGATCTTTCCGCTTCATTCCGGTCGTGATACAATAAGATAGAATGCTTATTTTTGCCAAAAAGGAAGGAAGAACAAAAGATGAAAGATCCCCGAATTCAGAAATTGGCCGCAAATCTGGTCGGCTATTCCGTAAACGTGCAACCGGGAGAGAATGTGCTGGTCGAAATGGTCGGCAGCGAACGAGATCTCGTTAAAGCTATTGTAGAGGAAATCGGGAAGGCCGGTGGACATGCGTTCGTGCAGCTGATCGACCGAACCGTACTGCGCAGCATGCTGTTGACTGCTACTGAGGAAAGTCTGCGTACTTGGGCTGAGATCGATTTGAACCGGATGAAGCAAATGCAGGCATATATCGGCATCCGCGCCGGCGACAATGTCAACGACTTGTCCGACGTGCCGGAAGAGAAAATGCGTCTGTATAATTCGCTGTATTTCCATTCGGTACATAGCGAGCAGCGGGTAAAGCATACGAAATGGGTGGTTCTGCGGTATCCGAACTCCAGCATGGCACAGCTTGCCAATACGAGCACGGAAGCTTTTGAGGATTTCTACTTCAACGTCTGTAATCTGGATTACGCCAAAATGGATAAAGCCCAGGACCCGCTTGCGGAACTCATGAGCAAGACGGACAAGGTGCGGATCACGGGTCCGGGAACGGATATTTCCTTCTCCATCAAAGGCATCGGCGCCCAGAAATGCTCGGGTCACAGAAACATACCGGACGGTGAAGTTTACAGCGCACCTGTACGCGATTCGGTTAACGGTACGATCAGCTATAATGCGGCAACCTTGTACAACGGTGTCACGTTTGAGAACATCAAATTTACTTTTGAAAACGGCAAAATTGTCGAAGCGACCAGCAACGATACCGCCCGCCTTAACGAGATTCTGGATTCGGACGAAGGTGCGCGGTATATCGGCGAGTTCGCCATCGGCCTCAATCCCTACATTCTGCATCCGATGAAAGATATTCTGTTCGATGAAAAAATCGCCGGCAGCCTTCATTTTACGCCGGGGCAAGCTTACGAGGAGACCGACAATGGCAACCGTTCCTCCATTCATTGGGATATTGTGCTGATCCAACGGCCGGAATACGGCGGCGGGAAGATTTATTTTGACGACAGACTGATCCGCAAAGACGGCCTGTTCGTCATTCCGGAACTCGAAGCGCTTAACCCGGAGCAATTGAAATAGAAGGACAAATATTAGATAAATCCTTGCACCGGTAAGCGGCTTCAATGTATCATGGAATTGTTTATACAGCATATAATTTCTTAAATTTAGTTGCGGAGGGATTCACATGTCCAGTAACAGTAACAATGCAGCCATCGTGGAAATTGCTCAAACAGCGAGTAAGTACGCTTCCTCGATCGTCCTTCAGGCCGACAACAAGTACATTGACGTAAAAAGCATCCTGGGTCTGTTCACAACTCTGGTATCCAGCCAGAACTATGAACTGCACGTACACGGAAGCGATGCCGAAGAGGCGAAGAAGGCGATGAGCGAAGTTTTCGCCAAGTACGACCTGAAGTTTACGGTTGTAGAGGAATAATAGGGTTTTAGTAAAGGCTCTGCCGCTTTCGGCAGGGCTTTTTATGGTGACTGGAGAACTGTATTCTTGTATTGGCAACCAATTTCGACTAATATTAAATATAATAGCGATGAAGCTGTAAATTTGGACATGGGGGGGAAGATGCATGACTTCGTCGGAATTGCAGGAACAATTAAATATCTTAGCAGTCACTCTACTGCAAGAAGATGCCGATAAGATTCAGAAGCTCATCGAAGTGCAGATGGAGAATCTGGCCACTCGATACTGCCCTCTCTATGAGGAAGTGCTGGACACCCAAATGTACGGCTTCTCCAGAGAGGTCGACTTTGCGGTCAGAGCGGGTCTGCTGCCCGAGCATACGGGTAGAGAAATTGTAAGCAAGCTGGAGCGGGAACTGGCTGTATTGTATGAAGCGCTGAACGAAAAGGCGAAACAATAGAACGGATCTTTTTCGTCACACAACCGGACAAACCCGTAATAACAAATCGCGCCTGGGATTCCAGGCGCGATTTTTGTGCTGTGAATTAAACGAGGTAGAAGGAAACACCAAGGATAACATATACGCCGAAGAGCAGCAGTCCTTCGTACCAGTTGGTCGAGCCGTCCTGGGTGATTGATCTGGCGATGAAGACCGCTACGGCGATCGCCACCAGCTCAATGGTGGTAAAGACAATATCCATCGTATTACCAAGAAAATAGCTGGCGAAAATAAGCACAGGCGCCACGAACAGGGCAATTTGCAGGCTGCTGCCGACCGCGATTTCCACAGCCGCGCCGATTTTGTTCTTCATGGCGAGCAGGATGGCGGCGCTGTGCTCCGCAGCGTTACCAATAATCGCAACGAGGAACGCGCCGACGAACAGCTCGCTGAGTCCAAAGCGTTCAGTCAGGCTTTCCAGCGTGCCAACCAGCCATTCACTGACAAAAGCGACCATTACAGTGGCGAGAATCAGGTACAGAATCGATTTGCCCTTTGACCACGAGGGCGCATGTTCGTTAGGCAGCTCTTCCTCACTGTCTTCGGTAACATCATCCAAATATTTCTTATGCGTAATCATCGAGAAGATTAGCCAGGCGATATAGGCGATGATCAGGACCCCGGCTACAACCAAGCTGAGCGTATCCGTCTCCCCTTCGGTTATCGAATGGGTATTCAGGAACATGGCTGGAACGAACAAGGCGATTACGCCTACAATCATCAGCGAGCCGTTCATTCCGGCAAGTGTAACATTGAAATTCTGCACCTTAAACTTCAAACCGCCCGCGAAGATGCTCAGTCCCAGCACAAGCAGCAGGTTGCCGATAATGGACCCGGTCAAACTTGCTTTTACCATGTCGAACAGCCCTTCTTTAACAAGGAAAAAAGCGATAATCAGTTCGGCGGCGTTGCCGAAGGTAGCGTTGAGAAAGCCTCCCAGCCGTTGACCCGCGTAATGGGCGACGCTCTCCGTGGCTCTGCCGAGAAATCCGGCTACGAATACCACGGCGATAGCGGACAGCACGAATTGAAGTGTATGATCCCAATTGGCGTAATGTCCGATGGCGCTAAGAACGAAGGTGATAACAAGCAACGATGGAGAAATCCATTTCTTCAAAGTAAAGCACACTCCAATCTTCTTATTATGTATGTAACTCAATATACCCAAATTGTTCCGGTCTGTAAACGAACATGCATTACTCATTTGCATTTTAGCCTGTTTAGGAATTACAATAATTGATAACGAATGTAAGGGGGAAATGGCATGGCGGAACAACTTCAACTGGAAATGGGAAATATACGAATCTCTAATGACGTAGTCTCAAAAATTGCCGGTATGGCTGCCTTGGAGACTCCAGGAATCGCAGCCATGTCAGGAGGGCTGTCTGAGGGCTGGGCCAAGCGTCTTAGCGGTAAAAACGTGCAAAAAGGCGTAACCGTGGAAGTGGGGCAACTTGAGGCGGCGGTAGATTTGCGGATTATCGTGCTGTACGAAACGCCGATTCACGAGGTATGCCGGATGCTGCAGCAGAACATCCGCGAAGCGATCGAGAGCATGACAGGCCTGCGCGTCGTCGAAGTGAATGTCAAGGTAGAAGGCGTTGCTTTCAAGAACGATGAAATTTCGTAAGCAGAATACTGTGAATGCGTTTGTTTCCGTAAGTAGTCATAAAAAAGGGTGCTCCCTCCGTACCGTCAGGTATGAGGGAGCACCCTTTTGTTCTGTATGCGGTCGTTAGCGGGAGACTGAACTGGTGATTCTGACCGACTTTGTATGCTCTTCTTTCTTTGGCCGGGCATTTTCACGCGAAATGTTAAGAATAATGCCCATCGACAGCATCGTGACCAGAAGTGAAGAGCCGCCGTAGCTGATAAATGGAAGCGTAACACCAGTCAGCGGAATGGTCTTTGTGACCCCACCGATATTGACAAACGCCTGAATCGCGATAAGTCCCATAACACCAATGCCAATCAACGTTCCGAAAGGGTCCTTGCACCTGAGCGCCACGAGAATGCCGCGCCAGATAAAATAGAGATAAACCAGCAGAAACAGCAGCGTGCCGACAAAACCGAGCTCTTCGCCGATGACGGCAAAAATAAAATCCGTATACGGGTATTTCAGGTAATGCAGCTTTTGCACGCCTTTGCCGATACCGGAACCGCCCAAGCCGCCTTCTCCAAGCGCGGTCAACGATTGAAGGATATTATATCCGGCCCCTTCGGGGTCCTGAGTCGGGTCGATAAAAGCTTCGATCCGGCCTTGGCGGTAATCCTGCTTCACCTTCGCAACTTCCGTGTTCGAAGACAGGGAGTCAATCGCCATTTTCCCGCCTAACACCAGACCCGCGCCCAGTACGAGCAGTACAATGGACGCTAAAATATGCTTCAGGCTCGCGCCGCCGGCGAAAATAACAAGGCCGCTTGTGGCAACGAGGATAAGACAGGAGCCCAAATCGGGCTGAAGCATAATAAGCCCCGCGACGATGCCTACAATAACCATGACTGGAATATAACCAGTCTTTAGATCACGAAGGCGTTCGCCTTTTTTGGCAATCAGGGCGGCCAGATACAGAATAATCGATAATTTGGCAAGCTCCGTCGGCTGGATGCCGAGTTTGCCAATGCTCAGCCAACTGCTTGCCCCGTTGATCCGTTCGGTGGAGGCTACGAACAGCAGCAGGATAAGCGTAATAATGAACAGCGGCGCATACCACTTCTTGAACTTGCTGTAGTGAATATTCATGGCCACAAACATCACCACGGTGCCGAGTACAGCCCAAATGATCTGCTTTTTCACAAAGTACAGCGGGTCGTTACCGAATTTCTTGGTGACCAAAGAGAGGGCTGAGCTTGAACTGAAGACCATAATGAGGCCGAATCCAACGAGCAGCAGCGTCAAAATCAATAGTTGAAAATCGGGTGTGCCCTTTCTTGGGCGATTATCGTTATCTTTCATTCCTTCATCCCATTCATGCCTCAAGTAGTGTTTTTAATTCAATGATCCGTTCTCCGGCAATGTCCAGCACAGACTGAGGAATAGTTGACTCGTATTCCAGACCGTGGGGAAAGGTCGCTTTGCCCAGGTAAACGGCTTCAATTGTAAGTACCGCGTCCGGCTTTTCCAGCTTGCCCCGGGCAGCGCGGGTGTTGATCCGCAGAAAGTATTCCCCGCCGCTAGCAGCGTCTTCGATTTTACAGTCATAGGTAGCCCGGTAGTATTCCCACTGCCAACGGATGAAACCGGCCTTCCCCGCGCTCTCGTCCAGATACTGAAGATCGCTTTGCAGTCCTACAAGCCCCGTATTCTCAAAAATCATTGGCGTGCCAACCCCCTTATGAAATAAATCTAATAAAGGTATCTAGTGGCCCATTACCGTATTCTACCTCATGATATTATGTTTAACAGGGCTATGCAAGACTGTAAGCGGGATGGAATACCCCGTTTCTGGCATTTCTGATACAATAAAAGAATACTGCCGCTTCAGGAGGACAGCCCTTACAGGCGATTCTTCTTTTGGGGAGCGGATTAGGCGAAGGGAATGGATAATATGGAGCAAAAACCGATAGAAATGCTGCTGCCGGATATGGTAGAGTGGCGCCGCTATTTGCATCAGCATCCGGAGCTGTCGTATCAGGAGCGGGAGACATCGGCTTTTGTGGCTGAGAAATTGGAAAGCTTCGGGATCGAGGTGAGGAGAAGCGAATCCGGGTATGGCATTATTGGAATATTAAAAGGCGTACAGCCGGGAAAGACGGTAGTCCTTCGGGCGGACATGGACGCTCTGCCCATCCAGGACGAGAAGGAATGCGACTATGCTTCAAAAAAATCCGGCGTCATGCATGCTTGCGGGCATGACGGGCACACCTCCATCCTGCTGGCTGCCGCGAGGTACTACAGCAGCCGCAGGAATGAACTGCGCGGCGAGGTGCGGTTCCTGTTCCAGCCTGCGGAGGAAGTATGCCCAGGCGGAGCCCTTGGCATGATCGGTGAAGGGGTGCTGGAAGGAGCTGACGCCGTGTACGGGCTGCATCTGTGGACGACGCTGCCGGTTGGAACGGTGGCAAGCGCGCCCGGTCCGCTGATGGCATCGGCGGATGAATTCTTTATCGATATTATCGGCAAGGGAGGGCATGCCGGGCAGCCGCA
>NZ_ASSD01000047.1 GCF_000520715.1 Paenibacillus zanthoxyli JH29 | reverse complement strand
TGCCGAACGAAGCTCCCGCCGCCATAACCGGGTTGCCGTAACCCTGGTGAAGCAGGAAAAACGCCAACAGGATGGCCGTAAACACGCGGGCAATCTGCTCCACGATTTGCGAGATCCCGTTGGCCATCATATTATTGCGGCCCTGCGAGTACCCGCGCATCATCGCGATTGTGGGGAACAGCAGCAGCGCGGGGGCAATGGCCCGGATGGCCAGCGTGCTTTCCGGCACGCCAGCATGTTTCGCGAATAGCGGAGCGGTTATGTACAGCGCCGCGCTGATGATTACGCCGGCGACGGCGCCAAAAATAAGCGCGGCTCGGTAAACCTGCCGCGCTTCGTCCGGACGGTTCAGGGCGTAGCGCTCTGAGACCATTTTGCTGAGCGTGCTGGGAATACCCGCCGTGGCGAGCGTCAGCAGCATAAGGTACACATTGTTGGCCTGCGAAAAGGCCGCATCCCCGACATCGTTGAATAAATGCTCCAGCGGAACCCGCTGAAAAATGCCAAGCACGCGCGCCACCAGAGCGGCGGCGGCAAGAATAATCGTGCCTTTGATAAAAGAATCCTTCTTCGACAACCTGTTTCCCCTTCTTTGCAGTGAATTTAATACCGGCCGATCCAAATAAAGAAGAGGATGACCATAACGATTTGCAGCACAATTTTGACGACCGTGCTGCTGAACAGCCCGAGCATGGAGCCTGCGCTGACCTTGAGCGCTTTGCCGGGATCTGATCCGGCGATCATCTCGCCGATAAACGCTCCTAGGAGCGGGCCGATAATCAAACCGAACGCCGGAATAACGAACGGCCCCACGATCAGGCCGATTGTGCTGCCGATGATGGAGGAACGGGAGCCGCCGAATTTTTTGACGCCCCATGCTCCCACGACATAATCGGCAATGAACAGCGCTGCGACGATCAGCGTCTGGATAATCCAGAACCATGGCCCGAACGAGGCGAAGCCGAAGAACCAGCCGTAGACGAAAAAGGCAAAGTAAATCGCCAAAGCTCCCGGCAAAATAGGGTAGACGGCCCCGGCCAAGCCGACGGCAAACAGTGCGATAATTAAAACCCATCCGAGAATAGCCAAGCTTGGTCCCTCCTGTATATTAGGATCTGCGGACCCGAAGGTTCACATCAGTTTACAGCTCTCGTGAAGCTGTCGCTTCATCCTGCAAAATAAAACGGCGGATAACCTCGGCGATTCCATCTTCGTTATTCGTTGAAGTTACCGCGTCTGCCACCTGCTTGACGGTATCCTGGGCATTGCCCATCGCTACGCCAAGACCCGCCTGCTGAATCACCGCAAGATCGTTCAGGCTGTCGCCGACCGCGATGACTTCCTCCATCTTGATTCCCAGCAAGCCGCACACTTCTTGGATGCCAGACGCCTTGTTCACACCTAGAGCATTAATTTCCAGATTATAAGGAGACGAGTTGGTAATCTCCAGACCGCCCATGTCCTGAAGCTTCATCAGCACCCGATGGCGAATCTCATCATCTTCCGTGTCATAGCCGAATTTCAGCCATTCCCGCCCATCGATATTGCCGTCCCAGCTTTCTTTGTTATACACTCCCTCGACCGAGTACGCCCAGTACCAGATGCCATACTCTATCGCCATCGCGTGCATTTGTTTGATCAGCTGCGGGTCCATCAGGGAACGGCGGTACAGCTCATGCGGCGCACGCCACACTTCACTGCCGTTTACTGTAACCATCGGCGTCTTCAGCCCAAGCTGCTGGGCGTAAGGATACGCGGAGTTAAACGCCCGCCCGGTGGACAAGCAGACATGAATGCCCGCGTCCACGGCCTTGTGTATCCATTTCACCGTCTCCGGTGTAATCCGTTCTTCACTGTTCAGCAGGGTTCCATCCATATCCAAAGCTAACAGGCGGTATTTGGCAGTCATCGCCATCCCTCCATTTTTCTATATATTTATTGATTCGTGCCGCTTTGCGCGGCCTGATTCTGCTGAAGACTCTTCTTCGGCACGCCGTCAAGACCATACTCCCAGTCGTAGGCGTCGAAAATTTTACGCGCCACCGGCGCGGCGCTGTTCGAGCCGAAGCCCCCTTCGGGGATTACGACCGCGACAGCCAGTTTCGGCTTGTTGCGCGGCGCATAGGCGATGAAGACGCCGTTGTCGAACATGTACTTGTGTCCTTTACTGTAATATTCCTGCTGTGAGGTCCCTGTTTTGCGGGCAAAATCGTAAGGGAATCCCTCAAAGGCCGACTTCACATTACTGTTCATGCCGCGTTTAACTTCGTTCCAGTAAGTATCATCCATCTTAACGGTATTCAGCACTTCGCGTCCGAACGTTTTGACCACTTTTCCCGTGGAGTCCGTGATTTTGCTAACAAGATGCGGCTTGATTCGTTCGCCCTTGTTGGCCAGCGTCGAAGCGTACTGAGCCAGTTGGAGCGCTGTGTAGTTGCCCTGCTGCCCGAAGGAGGCGTAGACGAGCGCCGCCTGGACGCTGCCCGCAGCGTTAATATCGGTGTAGTTGATTTTCCCCCCGCTTTCTCCGGGGAGGTCTACTTCCGTAAAGACACCAAGCCCGAACTCCTTCATATATTTATCCCATACGCCAATGCCTTTGGAATCATATTTTTTATATAATCTCTTGCCGACCATATCAACCATAAAGACGTTGGAAGACTGCGCTATGGCCTCGGCCGGATCCATTCTACCTAAAACGTGACCGGATGCATTCCTGACCTTCGTTTCATAGCCGGCTTTGCCAAATGAGGTAATCCCTGTGTCCGTATACCAATCTGAGGTTTTGAAGAGTCCCTCATTTAGCCCCACCAACACACTCAGAGGTTTGACGGTAGAACCCAACAGGACGGTTGAATCAAAATTATGGCCCGATCTGCCTGAAGCATTTGGAGTAATCGTACCATTCTGATAGTAATCTTTAATTTTATTGTAGGTTGCAGTATCCATGCTGCCGCTGGCCCAGGCATTCGTATCGTAATCAGGCATGCTGGCCATGGCCACGATATTTCCGGTATCCACTTCCATCGCGACCGCGTAGCCCGTTACAGCGTCAGGATGCGTCTTCCCCTGTACCGTATGGGTATGCAGCCACTTTAATTGATCGGTGACCGCCTGCTCCGTCTTGAGCTGCACATTTTTGTTAATCGTCATCCAGATGTCATTGCCTTTAACGGGAGGCACGACCCTCTCGATTTTGTCGGCCATGTTCTGCGGATTGATGGAAATTTCCTGGTATCCGTTC
>NZ_ASSD01000046.1 GCF_000520715.1 Paenibacillus zanthoxyli JH29 | reverse complement strand
AGGTCGGCCCGCCGAGCGAGGCATTGATGCCAAGCGGCTGGGCGTCGCCGACAACAATGTCGGCGCCAAGCTTGCCTGGCGTTTCGAGTACGCCGAGGGCAAGGGGATTGGCACTGACGACGAGCAGCGCTTTGGCGTCATGCGTAAGCTTCTCAATGGTTGACAGGTTCTCGATGCACCCGAAGAAGTTCGGGTACTGCACCAGCACCGCCGCCGTGTCGCCGTCAATCGCCTGCGCCAACTGGGCGAGGTCGGTGACGCCGTCCGTGCAGCCGACCTCGGCGATTTCAAGGCCGTGTCCGGCTGCGGACGTCTTCAGCACCTGCCGCGCTTCGGGATGGACAGCGCTGCTGACGATAATCTTCTTGCGCTTCGCAGCGCCGGAAGCCAGCACCGCCGCCTCGGACAAGGCCGTCGCGCCGTCGTACATGCTGGCGTTGGCGACCTTCATGCCGGTCAGCTCGCAGATGTAAGACTGAAATTCGAAGATCGCCTGCAGCTCGCCCTGGCTGATCTCCGGCTGGTAAGGCGTGTAAGCCGTATAAAATTCCGAACGGGAAATGACATGGTTAATGACGACGGGCACATGGTGATCATAGAGGCCCGCGCCCAGGAAGCTGGTGTGGCTGTCGAAATCGGCGTTTTTGTCCGCCAGCTGTTTCATATGCCGCAGCAGGGCGTATTCGTCCAGCGCTTCCGACATGGGCAGCCGGCCCTTGTAGCGTACGGCTTCGGGAATATCGGCGAACAGCTCCTCCACGGACTGAATCCCGATTTCCGCCAGCATTTCGCTGCGGTCCTGCTCGGTCATCGGCAGATAACGATGCTTCATTTACGGATTCACTCCTTGGCTCATTAATTATATAGCTGATTAATTATAAAGCTGATTAAATGTATAGGTTATGTCCTGCACAGGCAGGTTCTTACCGGCTTTTTTTAGATTAAAGAATTTATAAGTTTTCAGCGGAGCTGAACAATTCTTTAATCGCAAGAAAAACAACCGCTAATGAGGGATTTGGCAACTTCTTCGAAAAGACTTCACTAGGAGTTTTTCTTATAAAAAGGGGCTTTCACGACGGCGGCCCTGAGCCGCTTGCCGCGGATCTCCACTTCAAGCGTTGTGCCGATTTCACCGTACCGGGCTTCCACCAGGGCAAGCCCCAAATTCCGCTTCAGCGTCGGCGACTGCGTGCCGGTCGTTATCTCGCCGATCTGCCGCCCGTCCGCGTAGACGGGATAATGCGAGCGCGGAATGCCCCGGTCGATCATTTCGATTCCGACCAAGCGGCGCGGAACACCCTGCTCCTTTTGGGCCTTGAGCGCTTCGCGGCCGATAAAGTCTCCCTTATCCAGCTTCACGAAGAAGCCAATCCCGGCTTCGAGCGGCGAGATATCCTTCGACAATTCCTGGCCATACAACGGCAGCTTCGCCTCGAAGCGGAGCGTGTCGCGTGCGCCAAGGCCCGCTGGCGTCAGACCGTGAGCGCTGCCCGCTTCGAGCAGCCCGTTCCAGAGCTTCGCCGCGGCGTCTATCGGCGCATACAGCTCGAAGCCGTCTTCGCCGGTATAGCCTGTGCGGGACAGCAGCACTTCCACGCCGCACACGACGGCCCGTTCCACGAAATGGAACGGCTTCAGTCCGGCCAGCGGCACATCGGTGACTTCGCTCATGATCGCTTTGGCATGCGGCCCCTGAACCGCCAGCAGCAGCGTTTCTTCCGACCGGTCCGTAAGCTTTACGCCGCTCTCCGGCAGATGATCCTGAAGCCACTGGAAATCCTTGCCGATGTTGGAGGCATTCACGACCAGCATATAGCGCCCTTCCCCCAGACGATACACGAGCAGGTCATCAACCGTGCCGCCGTCCGGGTAGCAGAGCAGCGAATACTGCGCCTGGCCGTCCGCAAGCTTGCCGACATCGTTGGTCGTCATATGCTGCAAATACGCCTCGGCGCCGCTGCCCGTCACCATAAATTCGCCCATATGCGAGACATCGAACAATCCCGCCCGGCTGCGAACTGCTTCGTGCTCCTTCTGGATGCCGGTGAACTGAACCGGCAGCTCCCAGCCGCCGAAATCAATGCTTCTGGACTCCGGAAAAGCGGAGTAGAAAGGGAAAAAAGGCGTTCTTTTCAAAGCATCCATATTCTCACTCCCCGTGTTTTTAATAGCTAAGACTTTTTATGCTGCGCGCGTATTGTTAAGCCTTAGATTTCTACGAGAAACGGACTTTGTCCTTAAAAGGACGGCGTTAGCCGTTTCCTCTTGTCCTACAAAGTGAAGCTTGCCCCTATATACATCTTCCGAAACCTTACAGGGGATCGACCCCCACTATATTTGCAAACGCAAAAAGGGACAGGCGAAAAGACGCATTTGCGCAACCTATGCGCGTCATCGTCCTTCGCTCTGTCCCTTGTACCTGAAAGTTACCCTGCACGCCCGGCTGTGAATGTCCGGTGCTTCAGCATGAGCCGCTGCTTGCCGTATTGTACGGCGCTCTATGCTGAATGCAGGTTTCCCCGTTGGTGACCGTACGCTTATGAAGCTCCGGTTCTCTCCAGAGTTGCGTCCGGCAGAGGTCCTTTTGCCTGAGAGATTCACCTTGGGTTAAGGCTTACTCCTTCGGCGCCGTCCGTGCAGGACAGTCTCTCCCTGTGCCATCATTCGCAGTCGTATGTGATTATTCTCACTCCATTAATACTGGAAACCTATCCCGATGTCAACAATATTCGCTCAAAACCGGCCGAAATTTATTTTCTTGTCACATATATTGACACCCGATAAGGGCATAACTTAGTCTATAACTAATTTATGACTCCCAAATGACGAAAAGAGGCGGCTAACGAAAATGAGTGAAGTGCTAGACAATCTCCGGTACAGCGAAGAGCATGAATGGGCGCAGCAAGGAGAAGGAAAAATTGTACGTGTCGGCATTACCGACCATGCTCAGCATCTGCTTGGCGACATCGTGTTCGTGGAGTTTCCGGAAATCGGTACGGCGGTCACCGCCGGGGACAGCGTCGGCAGCATTGAATCGGTCAAGACCGTATCCGAATTATATTCTCCGGTGTCGGGAACGGTGACGCGGATCAACGAAGCGCTGGAAGACAGCCCCGAGCTGTTGAACGAGCAGCCGTACGGAGAAGGCTGGATTTACGAGGTGGAAGTCGAGGGGGACTACGCTTCGGCTACTTCCGGACTGCTGGACGCAGCGGCTTATCGTGAGTTGGTCGGCGAGTAATTTCCGGTAATCGGCTAATGAGTTAAAGGGATAATTCCGTTCGTACCTGGACCGGCATCGGATTTCTAAGTGAACGGGAAAAGCTCCGGTTTATTTTTTGGTAAAAAGATAACTCGCTCAATAAACGGGAAAACCTCCGGTTTATTCGCCGTTTTTTCTTCATTTCCGGCTAAAGCGCCGAATTAAGAGGGGGATTTTCCAGCTTATTTCGGTAAGAGGCCACTTTTTGGAAAAATAAAAGGGAGAAATTACGCTTCGTCTCTTCGGCTCGTTTCGATTTTGGTGAGTGGAGAGAGCGAATGCCACTCTGCCAAGGATGCCGGGGGCGGAATTGGGGCCTCATTGCATACGGAATTAATCATAAGCGAAACAACACCACAGGCGGGCTTGGACAGCGGACCGATCCGCCAGGCCCTGGCGGAATTTATGGCAGGCTTGGCACAGCGGCAGATTTGCCGGGCCCCGGCCGAAATTCACAGGCAGGCTTTGGACAGCGGACCGATCCGCTGGACCAAGGCCCGCCTTTTTTTGCAAGGTGGGTGAAGGTGTTTGACCTTGCGTCTTGCTGCTTCCAGCCGTTCCGCCTGCCGCTACCGTGTGGGAAAGCCAGCGATTCCCTTGTAGATTGAAGGCGCGATATGCCAGAAGAAGGGCTCCAGGAACAAGCAGGCCGCCGCAAAAAGCATCCACAGTCCAAGAAGCCTGCCTATTTTGCGTGATCTCCGGATAGCGGGGGAAAGCACCAGCCAGTAAACCGCTATAGAGTAAAAAGGGAACAGCGCTGCGGTCATCAAGGCGGTGCTCATCGTAAAGGTGATTTCGGCGACCGGAGTCGGAATCATGGCATTCGGATTGTTGACCGGGTCGCAAAATACACCCCCGCGAGAAGCGGCAGCCAGGCGGCCAGCACATGCAGCGGGAACGCCCGGATCTTGTTGTCGCTCAACGCGCGCAGCACCTGCCAATATCCGCACCAGATAAGCGCGTACAGAGCGCCAAAGGCCAGCATGTAGCTCCGGATCACCGCAAGTCTCCAGCCTGTCGGCATCCCTGAAGGAGCATCCCAGAATAGATGCGGAGAAGCCCCGAAAAAAAATACAAACCCGCCGAAACCCATCAGAAACATCAAGAAGACGGCGTGAAAAAAGAGGCTGACCAACGGCAGGCCAACGGTATACAGGTTGTTCCGCCATCGGTTCAGATCGCGTAAAGCGCGGACAAGAGAGGCCATACTGCAATTATCTCCTTTGCTTACTCTTTTCCACGTTATGTATATTTTTTCCTTCTACTGTACCCCGATAAAAAAATTTCGGCTCCGCTTCAAAATCAGCGCTTTGTATGTAACCCAGCAGCAGGTGACGACATATGCAGATGACGACATATAAGGTTGTCTTTTGGAGAGCTGAGGTTGTCATGTAGTGGCAACAAGCGGGACAGCTGTTTACTCCCGAGGCATTTTCCCATCAGCAGCGGGGAAGCGGAGAATACCTGCATGGGTACATCTTTTTTCTCGCAAAAATCCCTCCTTAGTTCATTTCCTGCAAATGTGCAGGCATTTCGCATCCCTTTTCCCTGTTCCGGCGTTCAAGCATCAAATGGCTGCACCACTGCATCTATTTCTTTTTCCCGCGCGAAATTCGCCGATAAAACCTGCTGCTTTGCAGGAAAAAACCTCCTGTTCGGCCTGAACAATCAGACACGTTGTCCCATCTTCTTCTTTCCGGACGAAATTCACCAAGAAAACCTGCTGCTTTGCAGGAAAAGATGCTCTTCCGCCTGAGCAAACGGATGCGCTGTCCCTTCACCCTCTGCATTAACGATGGACGGCATGATGGACAGCCGCGCCTGCATGGAGTCCGACCACTGCCCGCTGCACATGCCGGGAGAGCTCATGTTTTGAAGCCCCTGCTGTCCTGCTCGGCGACCGATGCTTCTTTCACGCCCGAATGGATTTCGTCAAGCTCCGATTTGGTGGCAAAACCAAAATTTCGGTAGATTTACACATGGATTTCACAGTGGTTGACTGCCACCACGTATCGCCCCACCGCGCGCTGGGAGCTGCACGCGGTGCAGAGGTCGTGAATATCCAAACTGTGTCATTAAGGCTTGCCAGCCATGTTCTCCCATGCGGAGATCGCCGTTAAGCAGTTCGTGATGGGATGATAGTCGGCCTTCGGGGGCGGGCTCTTAATATTGCTGTATTTCCGGTTGCACGCGTCCAGAAGCTGGTACCATCCCCCGCAGCGATGATCTACAAAATGAGTCCAGCAGTAAGCGAACATGTCCATGTAAAATTCCCGGTATTCCGTCCGGCCCGTACAGGCGGCCAGCATTGCGGAAGCGCCGAGCGACTCCGCCATTACCCAGTACGATTTGTCCGTATCGATAATTCGTCCGTCCACAGGAGACATTGCAAAGAAAATACCTCCATGCCGCCGGTCCAATCCTTTGTGCAGCGCCTCTTGAAACAAGCGCTCCGCCTGTCGTAGAAGCCATTCCTGCGGACAATGCCGGTGCAGCAGCAGGAGCAGCTTGGCCCACTCGATAGAGTGGCCAAAAATATACCCGTAAGGCCGGTATTCACTCTTGGTATAGTCTTTGTTGTAATTCCAGTCGATTTCCCAATCGGAATTGTAGTGCTCCCAGATTAGTCCGCCCGATTGCGGGAGCAGCTTGAACATGACGGAGTGCGCCAGAGTATTCGCACGGTCCAGATAGCGTTTCTCGCCGGTAGCCCCGTAAGCCGCCATCATCGCCTCGCATAAATGCATATTGGCGTTCTGTCCGCGATAGGGAGACAGTTCCATCCAGTCGGCGGTGATTTCATCGGCGTACAGGCTGTCTTTTTCACTCCAAAAATGCTTCTCCAGCACCTCGTACACTTTGCCGATCATCGGTCCGGCCGAGGAAAGCCCCGCCTTGTATGCGGTGGAGACCGCCAGCAAGACAAAAGCGTGCCCATAAGCGAACCTTCTTCTATCGGTCGGAGTCCGCCCTTTTAGTGTCCAATGATATCCCTCATGCTCATGATTCCAATGAAATTCCCGCAGAAAGCGCAGCCCGTGCTCCACAGCTTCGCGGTACTCCTCAGACTCGCCAACCTGCAAAGCCGCGCTAAAGATATAAATGAATCGCGTCATTCCAACCAATTGTTTCGTCTCGTAATCGCTTGTGGTTCCATCGTCCAGAAAGGAGTTGATATAACCGCCGTTCTGAAGATCGATACACCGGGGGGTATAGAAATGCACCGTGTCCAGAATATGCCGCTTCAAAAAGGAAGGATCTGCAAAATCCGGATAGGCGGCTCGGGTATCGTTCATGGATATATCCCTCTTTCTTTTATTTTGTCGATAATGATCATCTATGCGGTTGAGCTTGGTCTTTATGTTATCCTAGTGAATTCGATTCCCGGTCACCAAGTCTGGCAGGCGAGTAAGGCTATGGACGGCATTGCGAAAAAGCGGATTTTCGGAAGACCAGCCCGTGCTGTCCGAAAATCCGCCGTATGCGGGGCATGATTGCGTATATGAAATTCGTGAGGCCGCGCTCACTCCTCCTGCAGCTGCCGCAGTACGATGATCTCCACCCGGCGGTTCTTCTGCCGTCCGCTCTCTGTTGCATTGTCCGCTGCGGGGCGGGTATCGGCGTAGCCGGCATACTGGAATTGGCTAGATTTTAGCCCCTCTTTTTCCAGGAAAAAACGCAGGACGGACAGCGCGCGAGCTCCCGAAAGCTCCCAGTTGTCAACATACCGGGAGGAGGGGAGCACCGGCTGGTTGTCCGTATGGCCCTCGATGCTGACCATCGCTCCGATGCCGCGGAACAGGCCGGACAGCTGATGCAGCGCGGGAGACGCCGCGGGCTTGAGATCCGCCTTGCCGACATCGAACAGGAAGCGGTTGCTGAGGGTGATGGCGATGCCCTGAGGCTTGTCCGCGACAAATATCTGACCGCCAAGATCATTGGACTTCACGTACTCCGTTATTACGTTCATCAGCTCTGCCAGCTTCGCTTCCTGCTGGCGGAAGGCAAGCTCGCGGGGAGAGGGAGATGCGGAAGTCTTTCCGCCATCCGGCGTCGCTGACGGAATAACGGCAGAGTGGCCGTCTGCACGGCTCTGACCGTCTCCGTTCTCCGTGCTGCCTGCATTTTCCTCGCCTTTTCCGCCGTCCAGTATCCCGTTCCCGCCCTCAAGCACGCCGTTTCCGGTCTGGAGTGAGCGCTGAAGCGAAGAGATCACGCCGCTATACTTCTGCTGATCGAGGCTGCTCATGGCAAAGAGAACGACAAAAAAGATAAGCAGCAGCGTAATCAGATCGGCATAGGTAATCATCCAGCGGTTGCTGCTGTCGCGCCCGTCAGGGCGGCGATTCCGGCGTCCCCGCTGCCTCATGTCCGAACCCCGGCTGAGGCGATCCCTTCCGCTTCGCTTTGGAGGAATGAGGCCAGCTTCTTGCGCACCATTTGGGGATGATCGCCATTCTGTACAGCCAGAATGCCTACAAGCTGCATTTCCATGCCGTGCAGCCGGAGCTGGCTGCGTGACTTGATCTTGGAGGCAATGGGCAAGAAGAGCAGATTGGCGCTGGCGACCCCGTACAGCGTCGCTGTAAAAGCGACGGCGATTGAAGGCCCGAGCTGGGAGGGATCGGTAAGGTGGCCGAGCACGCGGATGAGACCGAGGACGGTTCCGATAATGCCCATGGTGGGCGCGTAGCCGCCGGCGGCCTCGAACACTTTCGCATAGCCTTCATGTTTCAGCTCCGCCGCGTCCATCTCCAGCTCCAGAATTTGACGCACCTGCTCAGGGTCCGTGCCGTCGACAATAAGCTGCAGCCCTTCACGGGTAAAGGGATCGGGATGCGTCTCCACCCGGGGCTCCAATGCCAGAACGCCGTTTCGGCGGGAGAAGGCCGCCATCTCGACGAATTCTTCCACCTTCTCTTCGAGGTTGGCGTCACTTCGTCCAAAGGCTATCCTAAGCCCTGTCCCGACGGACCGCAGCGTGCGGGCGGGAAAGCTAATCAGAACTGCGGCAGCCGTGCCCCCGAATACAATGAGAGCGGCATTCCATTGCAGAAGACCGGATACGCCGCCGCCTTCCCAGAAGAATCCGCCGATCAGGGCGGCTGCTCCGGCAAGGATGCCGATTATTGAGGTGATATCCATTGGTTAAACTCCTTAATTTTATATATTAGGTTTGCATGAAAGGCGCAGGCCATGTATAATGGAGGGGAACAAATATTCTTATATTCCATTTTTCACTCTAGTATGAAGATCGGCATTTAAGCCAACAATTTTGATAAATAGTTTTCATAAACTCGTGACTTCAGTCGTGAGTTAGAAAACTTCGATAGGGCGTGGCTTATGCCACGTTAACGATCCGACACATGTTTAGGTGACTATTACAACAATCC
>NZ_ASSD01000045.1 GCF_000520715.1 Paenibacillus zanthoxyli JH29 | reverse complement strand
ATCAGATGATGAAATAGGGTTATTTCAGGATAGACTGGCGAGCTTTAAACTAACGGTTGGTACAGCCAACCCCCGTTCGGGACTTACACCCTAGGGTTATCGCCCATGCTGGGCGCACTAACAACAAAACGCCCGATCAATTCCGGGCGTTTCTCTATTTGTCAAATTGACGAATCACATTCACTAGGCTTACTTATTCTTTCTCATCGTAATGATAATAGAAGCACTTACTTTTCTCTTATTTGACTTGGTAAATGGAAATTTTCTTCATAGTTGATTCCCTCTCCTTTAGGTTTGAAGATTCATCATAAAACGCTATCCTTTCGTTAGACAGTCTACCGAAAGAATAGCGTATTTTCGTTTTGAGGAGGTAGCAATTTCCTTCACTTGATGGGCATGTGGCGGGGACCCAAATACTTATTTCCCGTTTATTGTTAATACGCTATTATCGCCTGCGACATTGCCTACGCCATAAGGCAAAAAAGCCGGATTAGCTTCTACTATCTTTGTCGCTGTTGGTTTCGGGGTACCATCTATATTATATTCCTGTAACTCCATGTATATTTTAAGTGCACCTTTTACTTCATAGAAACCTAGTCCATTAAAGTGTACTTTCGTTTGAGGACCAGGAGAAACGGTACCTTTAGGAGGGAATGTCAACCCTGATGGTTTAGGAACTCCCGTTTCTATACCTTCATAAGCACAAAGATCATAAATAGGGTGATCTTTCCACCAACCATGCGCCCAACTCTGTCTGGCATATATACAAATATAGTTGGATAAATCTACATCTAATTTAACATTTTGTCTTACAGTTCGTTCTAAAATAAGTAACTTTCCCTTAGTCCAAGTACGTGGAGGGACTATAATGGTTTGAGATGGGAAGGTCATCGAACGAGAATTTTCAACTGTGTTTGTCTGAGTACGATTAAAACTAAATGAAAACGACGTCGATCCACCAATTTCTAATGCTTCTGGTATTGGTGTTACTTTAGCATTTATCTCGTGACCCAAATTAAAACCAATTGATGTAGAACTTGAATTAGTAGTTGTTACCGATTCAGTAGCTTGAGGTGTAGATATTGATTGTTGTAAGGAAGTATCGTTTTTAAAATCCACATAGTTACTTGAAACTATTCTGGTGACTTCACCAATTGCTGCATTTTCAAGCAACGTAGCTGTTGCATTTTCACTTAATACTTTGTCATAAGTTATATAATTTGCCCAGTTATTACTTCCGTACCATCTTTTTATAGCAAGATTTGCAGCCTGATATATATATTCATGGATATTTTGTAATTCAGCCATAATTATTCATCCTCTCTTAATATGATTTTAGTTTTACAATGCAGCTAGCAATAATGGTTTATCTGCTTCAATCGTTACATTATAAAAATCATATTCTTCTACCGGGACTTTATTCTGAGTATTAAATTTTGTGAAATGATAGTAAGGATACATATTTAAGGAAGATTGAAAAACTCCTAAGCCTTTAAAAATAAGATCGGTACCTTGAACAGTAAATACCGTCGGAGGTAGAAAAGGTGTCACATTGACAATTGGTTGGAACCAAATATCTTTACCATCAATTGGATCATGAGTGACGATTGCAATAAATCCAGTTAGTATTACTACATTATTAAAATTCTGTATAATGGTCTGTTTTTGCATCATTAAATCTGCTTTTATACCGTGGTTAGCTGGAATTGTCACCATTGCCTGAGCAGCAAAGTTAATGTAGGTTTGTTCCTGGCTTCGAACACCTTGTAGATCAGCTGTGAGGTTAGTATTATAGTGTACAAGTGCGGATGGTGGTAATGGAGCTGGGACTCTTAACGGTATTGGCAATTGAAATGTTGTATACACTCCCCAATAAAGCTGATTTGCTACCTCTCCGCCCATAGTTATTTTTGTATCAAGAGAACTTTCAGAAGGATTGGTTGTGTATTGCGTCGATAATGTAGCACCTGTTTCCTTTGTCTGTGCTTGGCCAAAATATTCAATATAGGCATCTTTTACATTTAGGTATCTATTACGGCTTGTATCTGCATACAATACATCTTTTAAAGTAGTACTATGACTCTTAGCAAATTCATTTGCATAAGCAAAAATAGCTTCCTCAAGATTTATAATTTTCACATCTGCAGCTCCGATAATATCTTGTTGCATGTCATTTATAGCTTCTATTGTTTCTAGGTTGGGATTAACTGTTCCTACACTAGGCGGTTGGCCGGGAACTGTAGGTGAAGATACACTATGATCAATATAAGGGTTTTCATTAACTTTGAAATATGATTGATCTAACTTATCCATATTTTTCATCCTTTCTCGTATCTTGAATGTGGAATGTGTTTGAATTCAAGAGTGCCCGTAAATTGAAGCATGTGGCACCCACAATCTTCTATCGGTTTCACCTTCGGAAACCGTGATATTGTGACAATTCATTACATAGTGGGGGAGACATGTAATGCTACATTTCAGTACATTGTCGACACAGATCGTATCACTACAACACACGTTAGTGGTTCTGTAGGACTGGGGTCTTGTTCATAATGAAACATAGGTTTTCCAAAGTACTCTTCTGGACGCATATAGATTGCCTCCTTTCTGTGTTAGGGAATAAAAAGAATCCCTTAATCAATATATACGGAATATGGAAATGATATGTTTTTTTTACATGATAAAATCCCTTTTTGCTGATCCGTACTCTTCTGGCAACGAGGTACCGACGGAACCGAAGTGAAATTCATCGGTATCCGGAAGATCCAGGCGTACTGCCACGGCACAGCCGATTGCAACGGAGACAAGGGCGAAACGCTTCAAGAGATTATCTCCATCCTGAGCGATTGCCAGATTCTCCTCAGCTCCGGTATCGGCGACGCGCCGCGCGAGGCGCTGAACAAAGCAGGCGTACTGCCTCTGGTCCGCAAAGGCGGAATACAGGAAGCTATCCTT
>NZ_ASSD01000044.1 GCF_000520715.1 Paenibacillus zanthoxyli JH29 | reverse complement strand
AAACCGTGTCTGTTCGTTAATTGGGCAGACGTAGTTAAAAAAACCAAACGATCGAATCCCTAATCCTTCGGTTGTACCTGAATTTTTCGGCGATACGAACCTGGTCAATGGAAAAGTTTGGCCTTATCTAAATGTGGAACCCTGGAAGTACCGTTTCCGTATTCTAAATGCTTCCAACGCCCGCTTTTATCGTCTACAGCTTAATTCCGGTCAATCCTTCTTTCAAATCGGCACAGATGGGGGATTACTTGAAAAGCCCGTCAAAGTAAAGCAAATTCTGATAGCACCTTCCGAGCGTGTTGATGTCATCGTTGATTTTTCGAAAATGGCAGGCAAAAAGATCACGCTGACCAATAATGCCCCGGCTCCTTTCCCTAATGGAGGACCTGGGAATCTCAATCCAAATACAACGGGAACGATCATGCAGTTTAGGGTTAAAGTGCCTCTGAAGGGTAAAGACAATAGCAAAATTCCTGCAATCTTATCCAACATTACTAAGTTAACAAGAACAAATGTTAAAAGAGTAAGAAACTTACCCCTTGTTGAGACATTCGACAATTACGGACGCTTATTGCAACTGTTAACGGGGAAATCATGGGAAGGTCCGGTTACGGAGAAACCTACGGTTGGAACAAAGGAAATTTGGCGGTTGGTCAACACGACAGCGGATACTCATCCTATCCATCTGCATCTTGTCCAATTTCAAGTTTTGCAGCGTCGTTCGTTTGATGTTAATTTCTATAATCGAACAGGGAAGATCCGTTATACAGCTCCTCCGATTAAACCGGCCCTCAATGAACGCGGCTTAAAAGATACAGTCCGTGCCAACCCGGGGGAAGTAACTGAAATCATAGCCCGATTCGGTCCTTTTACCGGCCGCTACGTCTGGCATTGTCATATGCTGGAGCATGAAGATCATGATATGATGCGTCCATACATCATACTTCCGAAGAGAAAGTAGATTTAATTAGAAGAGGGGAGCAACCCAAAAACGACCTCGAAATCCACAGTTAAGTGGAGGACGAGGTCGTTTTTTGAGTTCAATTTTTTAAGTATACCCCGGTATGATCATCTCGGTGAACGGCTGCTTACCGCAGATGCGATTCCCCCGGTTTTATTCCTCGTTGTAGGCTTGATCGTAGACTGCTCTAGCCTGTTCAACAAGCGTGTAATTTTCTTTCGTCCACTGATTCAGCGCTCTCATCGGCTCCAGCAAAGATTCTCCCAGCGCAGTGAGTGAGTATTCGACGATTGGTGGAACGGACGGCGTAATAACACGTTTAACCAATCCGTTTCGTTCCAGCTGCCGGAGTGTTTGGGTCAGCATTTTTTTGGAAATTCCTTCGATTCGTCTTCTTATCTCGCCGTAACGAATAACTCCATCTTCCATGGCATAGATGACCAATGATGTCCATTTGTTGGAAACGATCTCAAGTACCTTGCTATATCCGCAAATAGATAATGATATATCCGGTTGTATAGTTTTATGTGAATATGAAGAATTCATCTGACGTCCTCCTGTGCACCTTTAGGTTCCCTGGACACTATAAAGTGCCTCCTTACTAAAGTGTAGTATATGTATTAATGTGTGTCTATACCATCAAAAAAAGGAGAGAGCTCTCATGAAAGTATACGAAATTCAAGGCGCATTTGGAATTGATCAGTTGAAGGAAGTGGAACGTCCGGTACTGGTTCCGGGTCCTGGGGAAGTTAGCATTAAAATGCGTGCGGTTTCCCTTAACTCTAGAGATTTGGGTGTAATTGATGGGTTTTACAATCCCGAATTGAATGCACCATTAATTCCGGTGTCTGATGGTGTAGGGGAAGTTGTCGCATTGGGAGAGGGGACGGCGAGGTTCAAGCTCGGCGACCGGGTGAGCGGGATTTTCACGCAGAGCTGGATATCCGGAGAGGCTACGCGGGATAATTGGGTAAGCACACTGGGAAGTCCGCTGGATGGAATGCTGGCGGAGTATGCCGTACTCCCGGAGGGAGGGCTTGTTCGAGTGCCGGATCATTTGACGGATGAAGAAGCGGCGGCACTTCCCTGCGCAGGGGTGACGGCATGGCATGCTATCGCTGAAGAAGGCAAAGTGAAAGCCGGTGATACCGTTGTCGTGCAAGGGACCGGCGGTGTCTCCCTGTTCGCACTTCAATTCGCCAAGCTTCACGGAGCAGCCGTAATCATAACATCCAGCAGCGACGAGAAGCTTCAGCGGGCAAAGGAACTCGGGGCGGATTTCGGGATCAATTACAAACAAACGCCTGAATGGGACAAGGTTGTTCTGGAACTAACGGGTGGACGCGGAGCCGATCATATCGTCGATCTCGGCGGATCGGCTACACTGAACAAGTCGATTGCGGCGCTGCGGGTGGGCGGTCAGATCAGCATGGTTGGGGGTCTGTCGGGCTACCAAGTAGATGGTTTTGCAATTATCCCTGCCATTTTAAGAAGAGCTCGCCTGCAAGCAATTAACGTCGGCAGCCGCGACATGTTTGAAACAATGAACCGTGCAATCGAGCAAAACGGGCTTCGCCCGGTCGTTGACCGTGTGTTTCCATTCGAACGCGCAGTCGAAGCGCTACATTATTTTGCGGAGGGTTCGTATTTTGGAAAGATTTGCATTAAGTTTTAACTTCGACATTTAAAAAAAGATAATTGTACAAAGAGAATATATTCATATATGAAGCACTGACACTGTTGTTAGTGCTTTTTTATTTTATTCTTGAATGTGCACTTGGGATTCCGACCGATGCAACTTGCAAATTAGTTGACACGATCAACTTTGAGGATTATTATATAGTTGATTAAGTCAACTATGGAGGGGTATAAATGGACCTTTTAACTTTAGCGAAATACGTTGGGATATTTAACAGGCAAACTCAGGCTTATATTACGACTGCTTTTAGCAGCATGGATATCAGTTTCTCAGAATGCATCTTTCTGATGAATCTATATGACAATGAAGGAATCAATCAGGAAGAGCTGTCTTCTCTGCTGTTTATTGATAAAGCTGCAACCGCAAGGTCGATAAAATCACTCGAACAAAAGGGATTTATAACGCGGGAGATGATGATGGATGACAGAAGAGCCAAAAAACTCTTCTTAACCAACAAAGCAAGAGAAAATAAAGCTGATTTCTACTTGCTTTTGGAAAAGTGGAAGGACCACACCACCGAGGGGATGGATGAAGAAACTAAAGATCTGGTTTTTAAAGGGCTTCAGGCGATGGCAGAAAAGTCTGCAAGCGCAAATCTTATGGAATTATCCGAATATACGAAAGAAGGTAATGAGAATGCCATTAAATCCCAAACTGAATAAATTACTTGAGACCGACTTTGAGAAAATATATGCTCTACCGCTTTATCAACAAAGAGAATGGTATGCAAAAAGCTGGGATGATTGTAAAGAGAGCATCGTCGAAGTCGGCTCCGTAAACGATCTCATCGTTAAAACATCCGTAAGGGATACCCTGATTAGAGTCTATCATCCCAAAGGAAATGCTCCTCATCCTGCTTTTATTTGGATTCATGGCGGTGGGTTTGTATTTGGAAACATTGAAGTGTATGACTCTGTCTGCCGTAGGATCGTAAATAATGCAAATTGTACGGTAATATCCATAGAATACGGATTATCTCCGGAACACAAGTTTCCCCAACCTGTAGAAGAATGCTACGAGACTGTGAAATGGGTATCTAATCATGCTGAAGAGCTGAATGTATTGGCCGATAAAATCGCCATTGGAGGCGACAGCGTAGGTGGAACCCTTTCCGCTGTAATTAGTCAGCTTTCCAGGGATAAAGGGGAATTCAAGATTATTTATCAAGTTATCATTAACGCAATGTTAGATTTGCTGGGCGAAACCAAACCCAAATCCCGGGTGGAAAACGCTGAAGGCTACAGGATTACAACCAAAGGCATCGAATGGTTTGTCCGCCAGTATTTGAACGAGTTAAGCGAGGCGAACAATCCATTGGCTTCGCCGTTGCTGGCAGAAAATTTCGGAGAGCTTCCAGCCGCGTGCATCATTACCTCAGAATACGATCCGTTAAGAGATGAAGGCGAATTGTATGCGCAGCGTTTGGCTGCGGCCGGGGTTAACGTATATCTAAAGAGGTACGATGGAGTCATACACGGTTTTTTTAACATGCAGCACACATTGGAAGAAGCACGAGATGCTCTGGCTTTGGTATGTACAAAATTAAGAGATGCTTTTAATTAAGTTTCCTATAAGTCTAAAGGAGCTGTAGTAATGTCCAATATTGTAAACCCGGATGCACGGAAGATTGATCTTCATGTGCATTACTTGCCTCAGGCGTACAAGAAGGCATTGCTGAATTGCGGTGAGAACAATCCCGACGGATTTCCAACACCCGCATGGAGTCCGGAAATGCATTTGGAGGCCATGGATCATTTGGGCATTACTACTTCCATGCTTTCCTTATCATCGCCCCATATTAATTTTGGAGACAAGAATGCCACTAAAGCCTTGGCCCGAATAGCCAACGAAGACGGTGCGGAGCTTGTGAGGAAATATCCGGGGAAGTTTGGCTTGCTTGCCTCTTTACCATTGCCTGATGTTGAGCACAGTATTGCAGAAATTCAATACGCAACGGATGTTTTGCATGTGGATGGCTTCACACTGCCCACCAACACATTGGGGGTGTATCTGGGTAATCCATGCTTGGATGCGATATTTGAGGAGTTAAACAGGCATAAATCCGTTGTCACTCTTCATCCCAATAAACCCGGTCGTGTCCCAGAGCATGTTGTGGAAGGCTTGCCTGTTCCCATGATGGAATTTTTCTTCGATACCACTCGCACTGTCATCAACATGATATTAACAGGAACTCTGAATCGTTTCTCCGATATTACATTCATCATCCCCCACGCAGGAGCGTTTCTGCCGGTACTTGCAGATAGGATCGCACCTGCTCTTCAAATGACGCCTTCATCATTTGGTGAACAAATTGGAATAGACGTAGTGGATATCTATGCTGCTTTGAAAGGACTGTACTTTGACCTGGCCGGAGCTTGCCTGCCCAGACAGTTGGCTAACCTGATGCAAATTGTTGGAATAGACCATTTAGTGTATGGCAGTGACTACCCATATACACCTGATTTCGCCTGCATGGCTTTAGCAGATGCTTTGGACATCACAGAAATGCTAACGGAAGACCAGCGCCGGCTCATTTATTGTGAAAATGCGCTGCGCTTATTTCCGAGATTAACGGCTGATCAGTAAGGTATATCTCATACGTAATAGATTGGAGCCATAATTTATCTAAAAAGCCGAGAAGACTCTTTCCTCTACAGGGAGGAGATGAATCGGTGGTTTTTTTTCTACGACTGCTCGTTTCACTAACCTAGG
>NZ_ASSD01000043.1 GCF_000520715.1 Paenibacillus zanthoxyli JH29 | reverse complement strand
AGAAGGGAAACCCGCCATATAGGAAAAGCCTGTTCCTATGTATAAAGCGCCGATGAACAGCAGCGCGGTTATGCGAATATCCACTTTATTCTTGGTAAACACTGTTATGACAAGGAATAAAAGCATCAAAAGCCATACTCCCTGCATCCAAGATAAAGGCGCTGAAAAGCCAATCAAATCCCAAGGCATCATAAAACCCAGCACAGCGGCATAGCCAGCCACCGCACTGCCGCCTGCAGGTGAACAGCCGATCATTTTGACGAATTCATAGTATCCGATCAAAGCCATGGCGATCAGCAGAAGATGAAACCACCAACCGCCAAGCAGGCATAGACCCAAAAACAATGCTCCGGCCGCCACCCCGGTTATCACTCGC
>NZ_ASSD01000042.1 GCF_000520715.1 Paenibacillus zanthoxyli JH29 | reverse complement strand
AGAACATCAAGAGCCTTGCTGTTTAAACGTCAACCCAGCCTTTCCTTTAGATATGTTATTAAGACAAATAACTAAAACTCGGGAAGATCGGTACAGATTTCCCCTTGGAAAACTGCGGGAACCGCAGGGATCGCTTGGTCTACGATTTTTCGAGAGAAAATATCGAAATGAATTCCCCTCAGTAGAAGGGATTACCCAAGAATCCCCCACTTCAAATGTTAGCTAAGTGGGGGAGTGTTCAAGTAAAACTACTTCTACATTCTATAAAGGAATCGTGCAGGAAGTAAACCTTCTTTCATTTATTCTCTTAACAACCTCCGTACTTGCACGTTTCTGATGGTCTGATTCAAAAAAAGAAAGGAAGTTTAAACAATAACAGATACAAGGGATTAGCCATTGGATTTTCAGCTTCTAACGGGGCTTTCTCAGCCGGATTGGCTCGGAACATTCATCAAGAAGTTAGTTAGCCCAAATAAAAGGATAGAGGGAGATTGAAAAAACATGGAGAAAAAACTTGTTCTTGAACCGGAAGCACAACATTTTGTTGAGGCTACAGCCAATCCGCCATTCTTATTTGATTTAGGACCGGAACAGGGGCGGATTGCGGTCGACGAAGCCCAGGCGGGCGAGGTTCAAAAGCCGGACGTGGACATTGAAGATATCCATATTACAGGTGGTCCAAGCGGCCAAGTATCCATTCGGATTTTACGTCCGAAGCACGTTGCTGAGAAGAATCTGGCTGTCATTCTGTACATACACGGTGCAGGTTGGGTCTTCGGCAACGCACACACCCATGATCGGTTGATCCGTGAACTGGCCGTGAAGAGTGGAGCTGCTCTTGTATTCCCAAATTACAGTCTGTCCCCTGAAGCGAAATATCCTACGGCCATTGAAGAAATCTATGCTGTGCTGCTGTGGATCGCAGAGTACGGCAAAGAACACGGGCTTGATGCGGATCACTTGGCTGTAGCCGGTGATAGTGTCGGCGGCAACATGACTGCGGCAATCACGCTGATGGCCAAAGAGCGCAGTGGTCCTGCTATTGGACAACAGCTCCTTTTCTACCCGGTTACGGATGCTTCATTTGATACGGAATCCTATCATCAATTCGCGGAAGGATACTTTTTACGCCGGGACGGGATGAAGTGGTTCTGGGATCAGTATACAAGCAATTCTGAGGAAAGAAACCAGATTACAGCCTCCCCGCTGAGGGCAACTACCGAGCAGCTTCGCGGTCTTCCGCCGGCTTTGATCATTACAGCCGAAGCAGATGTCCTGCGGGACGAAGGTGAAGCTTATGCGAATAAACTTCGAGAGGCAGGTGTTGATGTCACTGCGGTACGTTATCAAGGAATAATACATGACTTCGTTATGTTGAATGCATTATCGGACACTGCTGCGGCCAAAAGTGCAGTATCTCTGGCTAGTGCTTGGCTAAAAAACGGGTTTCAATAACCCTGCCGATGAGGGGGATGTAATAATAGAGTCCTTCCATAAAACAATAGACCTGATGAGGAAACTCCTTATCAGGTCTATTTGTATCAGTTTTATAGGCGGATATCGAATCAAGCCGTTTTCGAGGTTCCCCGAACCGCAATAACTATGCGGGTTACTTATTCCCGTGAGCCTTCAAATATTCCAGCGCATTATACAGCATTACGGCCGCCTCGGCCCGTGTCAGCTTGCTTCCCGGATTGAAATTCCCATCCTTGTCCAGCGTGTTGATCTTATATACGAGGGACCGCTGAATAGCGCCTTGGCTCGCAGGGTTGATTTGGGCCTCATCGGCGATTTCCGCCGGAGCAATCTTGATCATGGGCAGAATGTTGCCTTTTTCGAGCCCTTGAACGAGAAGAACAGTGAACTGCTCTTTGGTCATCGTTTCCTTGGGATCGATATCCGCAGGGATTTCAACGCCGTTGTAGTACGCGTTAATAAAAGCCTCGGCATACCACGCGTCATCCTTGACCTTGGTGAAAATATCGCTTGCCACGGGAGCCTTAACGAACCTAATAGCATCAAGATTAAGCTCCAGACCGCCCGAAATTAACTGGATGCCTTCCGCCGAGTTTACGACAGACTTCGGCATAAAATACGATCCGTATACTCCTTTAACGAGTCCGCGATCTTTTAGGCTTGCGATCTTCTCCTTACCCTGAACGGAACCGATATCCGTGAATCCGCTGCCGGCGGCAAAGCCCGCGCTTCCTGCCGAGAGCATCATTACTGCGCTGATTGAAAAGGCTGCCAAAGACTTTTTAGTTGATATCATACTGCTGCACCTCCTGCTGAGTACGGCTTTGGAAACCGCCATATTCTTTTAAACGGAGGACAGGCTGGAAAGGTTGCGGGAGGGAGGACGGAAAGGTTAATTAATCCAAATCACGGAACAAAAGATTGCGGTAAGGATAGGGGGAATCGCTGTATTTAAACAGAAGAGCAATTCCCGACTCTTCAATCTTCACCGACCGCAGCGATCGGGTCGGGACCAAACCGCGAACCATGGTTGCAACCGCCTTGCGGTCACCCCGGCGAATGCCCCGGGCAAGAGCGCAGGCAAAATTCCGATTCAAGGCCAGCTCGCGGTACAGCGGCAGAACAGCGCGGGCAATCCGGCGGTGTACCTCCGTACTGAACGTAAACTGCACCAATCCCGGCGGGATGGTAGTACCGTTCGTATAGGACGCAATAGGCAGCGGAAATGTAAAAGTAATAAAATAACCGATGGCGTTCGTACCATATCCTTGCCGGGCGGCCTGAGGCGCCGCGAGCTTCAGCAGCGAGCCCATAAGCCCCAGGTCGGCGCCGACGACCGCGCGGGACCAAGCCCTCGCATAGCTCCGGCTTCCGGCGATCGCCCGGTAGAACGGCAGCATACCCCTCGCCACTTTGACCAATACGTCCGCCGTAACGAACGCGTCACTTTTTTTCGTCTTCTTAAGCATCCGGTAATCCTCCTTACAGATAATTGATCTGTTATAAGGTATGGGCTCCGGGCACATATTCGTATGGGCATTTGCTCAAGCAAGCGGAATAAATATTTTGATCCTCATGTCGTCTGGGAACGTGGAATTACGCACATCGGTCACTTCAAAATCGGGACCTTCCCCGCGTTCGTAATTCGAATGGGGGAGCCATATGCCATAAATGAAATCCCGTATCATCTGAATATTCCCTGCTGGCCCGTAAGCTTTGAATTCGGCGTATTTTCCTTCCGGTAGATCGTATTTGACGTATTGACCGTCCGGCGCTTCCGCATTTTCCCCGGCTTCCTCACCTACGATAAAGGAGAATCCGCCATCATCTTGAAAGCGGCAGGAAACTCCGTAGGCCATATCTGGCGCCAGTCTATGCGGGATATGCAGATAACGTCCGTTCCTTCCGAATTCGTCGTAAAAACCGGGGATATCCCGGTAATGCCGGCTTTCATTAAGATTTGTCTGATATTCGCAGCCGATGATCCGTATGCGGTTCAAACAGACAATTTCCGGTTTGCTCATCTCGAATTCTTGTTCTTTCCTTGCCGGAGCATCGAGGAAACTAATCGGAGGCTGCCCGGCGAAGGCCGGATTCAACTTCCTGTATTTCCCTGGTGTCATCCCGGCATAGCTCTCGAAAGCGCGAGTAAAGGCCTCCTGGGAATGATACTGATAGGACAGGGCAACCTTGAGAATGCCTTCATCCGAATCCAATAGAAGGCGGGCCGCTTCGGTGAGCCTGCGTTTGCGGATGTACTCTTGCACGGTAAATCCCGATATAGCGAGAAACAGCCGCTGAAAGTGAAAAGGGGAGAAGGAGGCCGAAGATGCGATGTCCCGCATTCCGATCTCCTTTTGTAGATTCCGCTCGATATAGTCCACGGCTTTTTGAATCTGCTGATAATATTGCATGGCGGCAGTCCTTTCTGCGATTTTATAGGATAATTATAAGCGGATCACTTCCGGTTTTTTTGACTTTAAATGCGGACCTTTGGCGCGGCTGTCACGGCTTGCCTCTTTTCTTTTTGCTGTGCATTTGATATGCTTATTATAATAATTCTTATCTAGGAAGCTTTACGATTAACATTCGGCTTTTTAAACAGAACTAGGAAATGCTTCGTCAGAAATGAATAAGACTTTATCGTCCGAGAGGGAGGAATTTAGCATGAATCCTATGGATACGATCACCCAGCAGTTTGCCGCGCATAACTATAAGCTGACCTCGCAGCGCGAAGCCATTGTCAAGGTACTTCTCGACAACGAGAAGGATCACTTAAGTGTCGAAGAGGTATATATGCTCGTCAAGGGAAGCTACCCGCAGCTTGGACTAGCGACAGTATACCGGACGCTTGAACTGTTATGCGAACTTCATCTTGTTGAGAAAATGAACTTCGGCGACGGTGTATCCCGTTACGACCTGCGTAGCGAAGAACATGAACATATGCATCATCATATGATCTGCGAATCCTGCGGTAAAGTGGCTGAAATCAAGGACGACTGGCTTGCGGAGCTGGAGGAGAAACTGGAGAAGGAATACGGGTTCTCCGTGACTGACCACCGTCTCGATTTCAAAGGCACTTACCGGATCTGCACGGGCAGCGGGTGCAAACGGGCGAAGGAAGGCCAGGCGATATCGTAAGCAGGCTGGGCCGGGAGTAGCCATTATTCGATATTTGGCATTATAAGAAAAAGGGAGTGTTCCGCCGGAATGGCTGGACGCTCCCTTTTTGTCCTTTTTTTAAAATCCACCGGCCCGTCCTGACCTATATAAGTGCAGGCGCGTCCATCTCCCTGCTATGCGTGCGGAACTGTTTTGGCGACATGCCGTACCGTTTACGGAACTGCCGGTGGAAATACGTATAGTTCACGAAGCCGCAGGCTTCCGCGATATGCTCTAGTGGCATCGGACTGTATACGATCCGCTCCCGGGCCATTTCCAGGCGGACTTCATTTACATATTTGACGATGGTCGTGCCGAAGGCCTCCTTGAACAGATGGACGGCGCGCGAGACGGAAATGCCGACATAGGCCGCGACGTCTTCCAGATGGAAAGAAAGCGCCGCATTTTCCTCCACAAACTGCTTCATCCGGTAAGCCAAAAATCCCCTTGTAGAGACGGAGGGACGGTCCACGGTAAGACGGTCGATTTCCATGCACAGAATCTGCAAATAGCAGCTTGAAATTTCCGGGGAAAAATCGGACAGGCGGCGCTGCTCCAGCACGAGTTGGCGGAATAGTCCAATTAATGCGTCATTAAGCGGGATATGCATTAGCGACGACCGCAGACGGCTGTTCCACCACCGGTCAATCCACTCCCCCCGGCAAAAGATGTGATAATCCCCGCTTTCGACACGCGGCTCGCCAATAGGAAAATTCTCTTTGTCGATAATGAGGTTATACGGAACGCGAGGCGGAATGAGCATCAGTCCGCCGCTCTCGATACGCGTGATCTCGCCATCTATTAAAGCGCTGCAGCTTCCTTCGGTCTGAAGACGAATGAGATAATGGGGGAAGCCTTCCGCTTCCGACATTTGGAAAGGTTTATGATGGAAGGAGAATCCGGCGGTTAAAATCGTACAAGGGGCTTCGCTTGGCATATGTCCTCCTCAGGCAGCTAAAAGATAATCAGATTGTTCATGTTTTAATCATATTATTCATTTTATTATAATTGCTTTCAGATTACGATGATACTAGTTCTCGGGCAGCGAAAAAAATTCAAAAAACGTAAAAACCGCCCAAAAATTCAAGGGAACCTGCGTACGCTGGCATCCTGATCCCGGGAGGATCAAGGTGCGGCTGACGTATAAATTAGCTGTTTTTGTTCAGGTAGACAACAATGCTTCAATACATGCTGCGGGAGTGATTACAGAAATGATGAAGGTCGGTTTGCAGCTCTACACGCTTAGAGAAGAACTGGAAAAGGACTTCGAAGGAACTCTGCGCAAGGTGGCCGAACGGGGATACAGCGGCGTCGAATTTTTCAATTATTTCGGCCGGAGCGCCGAAGAAGTGAATGCGCTGCTTGAGGAAACCGGGTTGACCGCTATAGGAGCGCACAGGCCCTATGATGCTCTGCTGGAGAATGCCGATGCCGAGATCGACTACATATTGAAGATCGGCAGTCCTTATCTGATCGTACCCTATCTCACTGAGGAGCAGCGGAGCGATTGGAGCGGCGTTGCGGCCAATTTACGGATTCTCGGAGAGAAATGCAGGGAGAAAGGCGCCGTGCTGCTGTATCACAACCATGATTTCGAGCTGCGGGAGAAGAGCGGCGGGCTGACGGCGTTCGATTATCTGTACCGGGAGGTGCCGGCAGATCTTCTCCAGGTTGAAATGGATACCTGCTGGGTGTATTACGGCGGTTACGATCCCGTACTGTATATCGGCAGTTACGCGGGACGTCTGCCTCTAATCCATCTGAAAGATATGAAACGCTTGGCGGACGGTTCGGCGGAAACGGTGGTGCTTGGCGAAGGCGAAGTGGATCTTGCCGCCATTCTGAAGGCGTCGGAACAGGCAGGCGTTAA
>NZ_ASSD01000041.1 GCF_000520715.1 Paenibacillus zanthoxyli JH29 | reverse complement strand
CGCCAGCCGCTCCCGCTCTGCTTCTCTGGCTTCCGGTGTCAGATTCCTCAAGTCCGTCCAGTTCCAAATACGCTGTTCTTCCTCCTGAATCTTCTGCATCGGATGGATCTTCTGCACTGGAACACCTTCATGTTCTCCTATGGTCGTCCGCAAGATTTCATGGCGGCGTACCAGTTCCTTCACCCCTTGCTCCAGGTACTCCATCTTCCAGTCTCCACACAGGCGCAGGGCAAATGGAATGTTATACAGCGCGCTTCCCGGTTCCAGCCGGTCGATAAACCACAGTCGTTGCTGAGCATACGACAGGGGTATATCTTCTTCCCGGCTTACCGGGAGCAGCGGTGGCAAAGCTTCCCCTTGGTTTTCACGCCGCCATTTGTTCATCCGCAGCGCGAGGGCTTCCACCGTTGGAGATTCAAACAGCTCCCGCAGCAGCAGCTCACTCTGAAAAGCCTCCCGCAGGCGGGAAACCGCCTGGGTTGCCAGCAGCGAATGACCTCCCAGATCGAAGAACGAATCGTGGACACCTACCTGCTTCACCCCCAGAACTTCGCTGAATATTTCAGCGACCTGCTGCTCGTCGAGCGTTCGTGGCGCTACATAGGAAGCTTCGCTCTCTACGTCCGGATCGGGCAACGCACGGGTATCCACTTTCCCGTTAGGCGTCAACGGCAAGGTCTCCAGTTCGACCAAATACGCGGGGATCATATACTCCGGCAATTGCGTTTTCAGGTATGCGCGAAGTTCGGCCCGAGCTATGTCCCCGACTACATAGCCCACCAGTTGCAGGTCCCCTTCTCGAAACATTTTAGCTACCACTGACGCCTGTTGAATGGACGGATGCCGACTCAATACCGCTTCCACTTCCCCTAGCTCAATCCGGTATCCCCGAATTTTTACCTGGTTGTCGATTCGGCCAATATACTCCAAGACACCTTCTTCTGTGTAACATACTAAATCGCCAGTGCGATACATATGGCTCATACCGAAAGATTTACTCTTTAAAAATTTGATTTTAGTAAGCTCAGGTTTATTCAAATATCCTCTAGTTACCCCATCTCCAGAAATATACAGTTCGCCTGCAACGCCAAGAGGCACCTCTCTCTGTAAAGGGTCCAGTATATAGAATTTCAAATCCGAAATTTTCTTTCCAATAATACTGCGACTCTCACCTTCAACCTCTTCTTTAGTAATAAAATGGTAAGTAGCATGCACCGTTGTCTCCGTAATCCCATACATATTTACAAACTGAATTAGATTTTCTTTATTTTTGAACCACGGTAGTAAATCAGACATCACCAGTTTTTCCCCGCCAAAAATAACGTATCGGAGAGATAAGTCCCTCAAGTCATTTTTCACAATGTACTTTGTTAGATTATTGAAAGCTGAAGGTGTTTGATTAAAAATAGTTACCTTTTCTTCTATTAAAATGTTATATAGGTCTTCAGGTGAACTGCTTGTTTCTTCAGGTATAATGATCAATTTACTGCCATGAAAAAATGCTCCCCATATCTCCCAAACTGAAAAATCAAAAGCATACGAATGAAAGAGAGTCCAAATATCTTGATTATTAAATTTATAAATCTCACTAGTTTTTTTAAGCAATCTCAATACATTTCCGTGCTCTACCATAACTCCCTTAGGTTGGCCTGTTGATCCAGAAGTATAAATTACATATGATAAATTGTTGGTAGATATTGAAATATCAGGATTGAGAATTGATTCTTGCATAATTTTAAATTTTTCTACTGATAAATCAATAATTTGTATTGAATTAGATTCGATATCTTCTTCCTTTAAATCCACCAAATATCCATTTGTAATAATCTTAGTTATTTGGGAATATTTGATAATATAGTTTAAACGCTCTGCAGGATTGATTGGGTCTAGTGGAACATAAGCGCCTCCTGCTTTCAATACGGCAAGTATACTTATGATCAAATCAATTGATTTTTTCATATATACGCCGACTAACTGTTCTTTTTCCATTCCATTATTTAAAAGATAATGAGCTAACTGGTTGACTTTTTCATTTAAAACCTTATATGTAATTTCCTCTTTGTTGAAAATAATAGAAATTGCATCCGGATTACAGCTGGCCTGCTTTTCAATAATTGAACTGAGAGAAGATAAGTCATCTCCTCCATCCTCTTTCAGAATGTAACTTTCAGTCCATTTTTTTAATATTTGTTTTTCTTTATCTTGCAAATAATTGATTTCATTCAAATCTTTGTTCTCACAAAAGACAATTTCTTTCAATAAGTGCAAGAAAATATCTTTTATTTGATTCACTCTGGAATTACTGATTTTATTTTCATTATAAGTAAACTGAATCAATAGTTTCTGAGCTGGAGTTATAACAAGATTTAAAGGATAATTTGTATTTTCAAAACGATTAATATTCTTAATTTCAAGTACTCCTAGTATTCCGTTCAAATCCTTTGGGTAATTTTCAAATATATATAAAGTATTAAAGAGATCTCCACCACTAATACCCTTGGATTTATATATTTCAATTAAAGAACTATGTCCATAAGCTGCTAATTCTAATCCTTTATTTTGTATATTTCTTAGCCAATTCAAAATTAATCCTTCTTTTGGAACCTCAATAACGCAAGGTATCGTATTAATTAAAAGACCTACAACGCTATTTGAGTTAATCCACTGTCCCTCTCTTCCAGATAAAGTTAAACCAAACACAACTTTATTTTGACGCAAAAAAAGACTCAGTAATAAACCCCAAACGCCCTGCATAAGAGTATTTAAAGTAACTTTACTTTCTCGTGCCCATTTCTCTATTTGTTGTGTATCTGACTCAGAAATAACTGTTCTAATTTCTTTAAAAAAACTTCTATCTTTTTTATTGACTTCGACATTAATAATTCCATTCATAGAAGAAACGTCCAATAACTCTTCTTTCCAAAACAATTCTTCCTCAGTATTATCTTTTTCATTAAGCCAATTAATATATTCTTTGAATAATGTTTTTTTATTATAAATAGGGTCTTGATTTTTAACTAATGCATCATACACTTCGAATAATTCCTTCAGAATAATAGAAAAACTCCATCCATCAATAAGAATGTGATGATAAGTTGCCATGATCCTGAATTGAGACTCGCCCTCTTTAATAATAGTGATTCTCATCAAAGGTGCTTCTTCTAGTTTGAATTTCTTTCTTGATTCTTTTTGTAATAAATCTAATGTTTTTTTCTCTTGTGTGTGAGCATCAATGTTGCTCCAATCAAGGAAATGAATTGGAAAATTTATTTCATCATAGACAATTTGAACAGGATGTTCGATTCCTTCCCATACGAAAACAGTTCTCAAAACCTCATGTCTCGAGACGATTTGTTGCCATGATTCTTTAAATTTCGCTACATTAAGTCTACCTTCTAACAATAATGTCATTTGATTTATATAAGCCAAATCAGAACTTTGCTCCTCATCGTAAAGAGTGTGAAAAAGCATTCCTTGTTGTAATGGAGTTAAAGTATATATATCATCTAAAAGACCACTTGTTTGCATCACTTTTTTTTGAACCTCCTGACAAATTAGCAATTATTTTATTTAATGATTCTTTAGAAAGCTTTGAATCTGGAAAGTTTATCTCTCTATCAAGTGCTAACACTTCTTCTTTCATGCTCTTTGCTATGCTTTGAATCGTTTCAGAACTAAATTGGTTAAAATTATAATAAAAACTTATTTTTAGCCCGTCACTTGTAATCAGGGCTACAACATCAATTAAATTGAAACGCAAAGAATTTGGACTGAAGTTAGTTTCATTAAACATTAAGTTCTTCTCAAAAAAAGAACTTGAATTGAATAATTGATCAAAATTACCTAAGTAGTTAAATCCAATAAATTGATTGTAATTTCGTTTATCAAGTATCTCGTTATTTAGATATCTTAATATGCCGTAATCGACCCCGCCATTAGGAACCTCCTTTAGTTTATCTTGGACAATCTTGATCATATCTCTATTTTCTTTAATATCTAAAGAATCAAATGTAACTGGATACATACTTGTGAACCAACCAACAGTTCTTGAAATATCAATGTCGGTAAACAATTCTTCTCTTCCATGTCCTTCAATGTTAAAAGTTATACTATTAGTTCCATTTCCTGCTCTCTTACCTAAAGCAGTCAACAGTGAAGCTAATAAAATCTCCTTCATACTTCCTTTTATCCTTTTAGAAACCTTTTCGACTATTCTTTTTGTATCTTTATCATTTATTGAAATTTCTACTACCCGTGTGTCTAGCTCTAAACTTTCCCCAGAAAATTCGAAATCCGTATTTATTTTTCTTAGATCAAGGGAATTCCAGTACTCAACAATTTTTTTATCAATGCCCTTTTTACTGTACTCTTCCAGTTTATTGGACCATTCTTTATAAGAATTAGTTTTGAAAGGAATTTTGATTTGTTCTTTTTTTTCATATGATTGATAAATATTTTGCAAATCTTCTAATATAATTCTCCAGGATACCGTATCAACAATGAGATGATGCGCAACAATTAGTAGAGCGGCATCCTCACAACCTTCAAAATACATACCTTTAAAAATTGGTCTATTTTGAAGATTAAGCGATTTCTGTTCTGAAATTAGCAATTCTTTTATATTTTCATTACAAACATTTTTAACTTGAATAAATTTCAGATCGAACTCAAAACAATCCTCATTGTTATATTGTATCCACTGATCTTCATGATCTTTTTTAAATGATATGCGTAGTGCATCGTGATGAGTAAGAATATTTTGAAATGATTTTTTCAAAATATTAAAATCAATCTTTCTATATAATTTCAAAAATAATGATTGATTCCAATAATTCAGATCATATTTTTGTGTTTTAAAAAACCACTTTTGAATAGGAGTCAATGGAATTTCACCAATTACAAGACTTTGATCAACCTCTTCAACACTATTATATTTTGCTTTCGAACATATTAAACGAACAGTACGGCCTTCGAAAATATCCCTTACATTCAAAGACAAACCTTGTTGTTTAGCGTTAGTAACGATTTGGATACTCATTATAGAGTCTCCACCAAGCTCAAAAAAGTCATCATCGATTCCTATAAAAGAATTGTCAAAAACCCTTTTCCAAATATCTAACATTAAGAGTTCCACGGAATTTGTTGGAGTACATTCGTTGATGTTTTTCCGAATCGCAGGAGGACGTGGCAACTTTTTATAATCGATTTTACCATTGGTGTTTAACTCAAACTTTTCAAGAAAGATAAAATGTTTGGGAACCATATAAGATGGAACTTTCGAAGACAAGTAAGCCCTAAGATCAATCTCTTCTCGCTCTATATTATTGAAGACGATATAAGCAATAAGAAAAATATGTTTGTCTTCTTGATATTTAGTGACGATAGCACGTTCTACGTGGTTCAGGTCCATGAGTATTTTGGATATTTCCTCCAATTCAACCCGGTATCCATTTATTTTTACTTGGTAATCCTTTCTACCTATAAATTCTATATAACCCCTTTCATTCAACGTTCCGTAATCACCAGTTTTATACATTCTTCCGTAAGAATCATCTATAATAAATGAGTTTTTAGTTTTTTCAATATCCCTGTAGTACTCATCGGCCAATCCACTCCCTGCAATATACAATTCGCCTTGAACACCTACTGGACATAATTGTCTCTGATGATTCAATACATACATTCTTTGATTCGCAAGTGGCATTCCATAAGGTATGCTACTCCATTCCTTTTCAATTTTGTTAATAGGATAGTATATAGACCATATTGCAGCTTCAGTCGCTCCACCTAAAGAATAAATTCGTGAATTCTGAAACACCGATTGGGCCTTTTCAATCATTCTCTTGCTTATAAAATCACCACTTAACATAATTAGCTTAATGAAATCAACTGTATCAGTATCATCTAGATTCAGCTCAAGAAACAAATCTAAAATAGCCGGAACAGAATTCCAGACTGTTATTTTATTATTTTTAATGACACTTCGTATATTGAACATGTCACGTTGATCATTAATAATTACTAATGATCCCCCTGTACTAAGAGGCCCAAAAATATCATAAACCGACAAATCAAAACAAATTGAGGATAGACCAATAAACCTATCATTTTCTGTTATACCAAATCGTTCATTAATATCTTGAATTGTATTGGAAACTGCTTTGTGAGAAACCGCAACACCTTTAGGGGTTCCAGTACTGCCCGATGTATACAAGATATAAGCAAGCGATTCTGGGTTATACGATCTAGTTATTTCAGTATCATCGTATTGATAAAGCCCAGCATCACTGTAAAGATCTGAGTCAATTGTTAGCGCACATCCACTGTTCTCTAAAATATATTGTATTCTTTCTTTAGGATAATCAGCCTCAAATGGAACATACGCTGCCCCAGCCTTTAATATGCCTAACAAGTTAACAATTGTTGGAATATCCCTTTTGGCCTTCAGCCCAATTTTATTGTTTTCTAGATTTATTTTTGTTTTTAAATATCTTGCTACTTGATTAGAAATCTGATCAAGCTGAGCATACGTTATCTTTTCAAATCCATGCTCTAAAGCGATCTTCTCAGGAGTGAGCTTAGCTTGAACGCTGAATAACTCATTCAGAGTCCTAATTTTGATATCTTTTTGAGTCGTATTAAACGAATCTATAAAGTTCTGATCCGCTTGAGGCGGCTGCATTAAATAAAATTCATTCATACTTCTTCCACTAATACTATCTTTAATTAATTGAATAAATTGTTTGAAAATATTTTCGATATTCTGGTTATCGAACAGATTTTCAACGTAATTCCAAACCACTTTAAATCCATTTTCCTTTCTCATAAGTATGCAATCTAAAAACACCTGTGGTGTTTCGAATAATTCCCATGTGATATCCCCGATTTGCTCCCATCCGCGCTCGCTTTCTTTTTCTAATAAACTAGTAAACACAACAGGCATAATAGCTTTTGTTTGAAGCTTACGATCTTTAGCTAGTTCTCTAATGAACTTGACTCCATCATAACGTCTATGCTGTAAGTTTTTAAATATTTCACTCTGAACCGAAGCAGCTTCTTCCTTTAGAGTTAATTTATTTGAAAAATCAACATCAAGTAGACTTAGAGAAGTAAATTCACCTACAACATCCTCAATTCCATTTATATAGCTAGGTCTATTGAATGTTGTGATATTAATTGCCAGCTGTGGCTGATTACTCCAATAAGATAAAACCTTAGCGTAAAAAGTACATAATAATGAAGAGATAGTAACGTTAAAAGTAGAAGCAACATTTTCGAGTAGCTCCCAATCCATCTCACTGAAAACTTCTACTTTTGAATTGAATGTTAGTCTAGTCATTGAATCAAATTCTACATTTTTCACAAAAGGAAGCATGGGATACGTTGGAAAATCTGCGACTTTATCTAACCAATAATTCTTTGAATCATTGTATTCTTTTAATTTTTTATTTCTTAACTGTATCTGTACATATTTTGAAAAAGAAGCTGTTTGTTTTTCTTCTGTTTTATTCTTTCCATTGTATAATTCAATAAGTTCTTTTCCGATTAAGCGCATGCTCATGCCATCAATAGCAATCATGTCCCAATTTATGCCTAATATATGTTTTGTTGTTGAAATTTTAAGAGCTTTTATGCCAAAAAGAGGCCACTTGTACACATCAAAATCTTGATGTGCTAATTGTTTTCTAAAGACTAACTTTTCCCTTTGCTTATCCGCTTCTGAATAATGACTTATATCGACAATTTCAATTGGGTAAAAAGGTACTTCATTCAAGATATGTTGTTTACCCTCAGGAAGTACGACGCATCTAAGCATCGGGTGTTTTTCTATAAGCAATTGAAAACAATAGTTAATTTTCTCAATATCGAGTTCTGTTACCATCTCCATATAGCCATGTGTAGAGAAGCCACCCAATTGAAATTCCTCATTTTTAGCAAGCCAATATGCAGTTTGAATATCAGTGAGCGGAAATGCTTGTGACAACTCTACTTCTGAATTCTCAAAATTGTTATTTTCAAAAATTATAGAAGACAAGTTAATATCCGGATTATCAATTACAACATCAAATAAGTATTGTAAGAAATCAAAAAAGCTTATCTTAAGACCTTCATCGGTTTTTATATATAATATGTAATTTTCAAAATCAAAATAAAAAAGCATGGTGTAATTCACAAGAGAATTTTTCTCGAGAAATTCTTCCAAATTATGCATTCCAGAAACGGATACGAAAACATTTTTGGTTTCTGACAGTTTATCATTTTGGGAATATGAATTTTCAGCACTAGTCATAGGTACGGATCTGTCTGTTATTACTTCACTTAGTTCTTTCGCTATCATGCGTAATACATTTTTGAAGGTGGAATTTTCTTTAACATGGCTTTGCAGTTGAACGTTATGTTCAACTTGGTTATGACGAACCATTGTATTTAGTTTAAATTGACTAATTCCTTCATTATTTAAAAGGAAAATTTTGAGTAATGTACATGCGTATGAAAGCAACGCTAATTTTCTTCCATTACAAATTGTTTTTATTTTTTCAATCTGTCCTTTTTCTAAGTTTATTTCGGTAATTTGCTGCTGCTTCAACATTAAATCACCCTCCTTATACTTACTTAAAAATTGAATTCAATCACCTTTTCTTCCTTATCTTTTAAATATTCTGAGGAATTACTTCTTATATAAGCAGACATTTCTTTAGGAGTTTTTACTTCATCCAATAATTGTGAAGGCTCTATTTCAAGTCCAAATTTTGAATTTATCTCATCAATCATCTTGATTGCTTTCATAGAATCTCCACCAATTCCAAAAAAATCATCTTCAAGTTCTATATAACTATGTCCGACAATCTCCATCCATATTTTTAAAACATCATTCTCCAGTGAGCTATAGTGATGATCTTTATTTTCATTCTTAAAGGCATCTTTTCTCAAAAGTGTTAGTTCATCTATGATTTCTTTATATAGTCCATTTTCAAACTGTTCTTTCAATTGGAATCTTTGTAACTTTCCACTTGTCGTTTTAGGTATGGATTTTACAGGTATCACTTCTGTAACTTCGAAACCAATTTTTTTACTTACTGTCCTTTTTATCAGTTCTGATATTTCAAAGAACTCCTTTAGCTTTCTCTTAAAAACAACAAATATAATTAGCTCATCTTTATAAAGATGTGGATTATACACTCCAGTCGCTGCGACTTTATTTAGTCCTATAACATTAGTCGACTCCGCTATTCTCTCAATATCGTGAGGATAATAATTCATTCCATTAATTATTAATAAATCCTTTTCTCTTCCAGTCACGATAAGATTATTCATATTTATAAAACCTACATCCCCTGTGTTTAACCATCCATCATTGGTAAATAGTCCATTTGAGGTACCTTCTTCATTCAAATAACCTTTAGTCACATTCCCTCCTTTTATTTGGATTCTCCCAATGTAATTGTCATCAAGCACGGTATCATTCGAATCACATATTCTTATTGCTGTATTATCTAAAGGCGGACCGATTTCTAAAAATTCCACACCATTTTGATGATCCACTTCCTTTATTCGATTACCTATTGATAGATTATTACGATCTAACTTATATATGGTTAATGGGTGATTAATTCCATGGCCAGCAGCCCCGACCGTCGCCTCAGCCAAACCATATGCAGGGAACATTGCCAGTTCGCTAAGTCTATATTTACCCATTTTATTCAGGAATTCTTTACAGAGGGTTGGGGAAATGGGTTCAGCCGCGTTAAGAATAAATCTCACATTTTTTAGATCCCAATTTGCTTCCGAGTTTTTTTCGAATGCATCTAGGAAAAGCTTGATTCCATAATTTGTTGTATATAGTTGTGTTATTTTGTGTTGTGATACTTTCTCCATCCATAGAACGGGCCTTTTCAAAAAAAGTTGAGACGTCATTATATATTGATCAATTCGTGCATAAATACTACCCAAGTGTATTTGTATCAATCCAAGATCATGTGTTAATGGCATCCAATTAATAGACGAGTCTGCGTTGGTAGTTTCTGATCTTACAATACTATCTTCCAAATTAATTAATATATTTTTATTCGATAGCACCACCCCTTTAGGCGTACCCGTTGAACCAGAAGAAAATTGTATAAAAGCCGTGTCATCAGAAGTTGTATTCGCTATCTCCCCATAAGAAGTATCATTTAATAAATAGTTTGAGACTATTACGCTATTAGTGAATTTCTCTATTTCAGATGAAGAAATAGTGTCTTCAAGAAATCTTTTTAAAATAGGCCATTTTTCTTGACTTAACAACACAAAGGGATTATTTGAAATTTCATAAATTTTCAATATTTTCATTTTTTGCTGTTCATTATCATTCAATGAACAAGGAATCGGTATAATTCCTCCTAATAAGCAAGCCCAAAAGTTGACAATAAAGTCGGAGTTTTTATCTACTTGAAGAATGATTTTATCCTTAGGCTTTAAACCTTTCTTTTGCAGATCAAACAATCTATATCGTGCAGACTCATATAAAGCTTTGTATGAAATAAAAGTTTCCTCATTTCTAGACTCAATAAAATAAATTCCTCGCTCATCATTAAATTTCAATTTATCGAGCATATTAATTAAATTACACTCTTGCATTCAAAATTCTCCCTTCGAGCAATTTATTTAGCAAATCAAAAAAGATTGGTTCATTTTTTTTCAGATAAAAATGTCCTCCTTGCAATTCATAAAACTCAGTTTTAAATCTGGATATTTTGTCCCAATCCAGTATAGATTCGAAATTTATGTACGGATCGCTGCTACCGTTTACAACTAATATGGGAACATTAATTTTCTTTCCAACATGATTAAAGCAATAATTTTCTGTAATTTTCAAATCGTTAACGATTAAAGGTAAAAAATAATCAAGAAATTCCGGATTGTCTAATACACTTTCCGGAGATCCCCCCATTAGTTTCAATTCTTTAATCAACTCTCCTTTAGGTAATCCATGAAGTTGTCTATGCATTTGTACAATGTTTGGTGGATTTACCCCTGACAATATTAAAAGTAACGGTAGTTGCGATTTTCTTTCTTGAAGTTTGAATGTTAATTCTAAAGCTAACGATGCTCCCATACTATGTCCAAAAAAACAATAATGATGATCACATATATTATTTTTGATCTTTTGATAGATACTTTCTACTTCTTCCTCCAAATTATCACTAAGATCTTCTTCTATTAAGGCTCCTCGCCCCTTTAACTCAATTGAACGAACGTTAATATTATTTGACAAATTCATATTCCAATTATTAAAAAAAATCGAAGATGACCCTGCAGGAGGAAAACAATATATATCTATCATAAATTTTCTCCTTTTTTAAAAATAAACTTAAATACGAATCCAAACTTAATTTATAGTTTTTATATACTTTATCATTCTTGAGCATTTTGCATAATTACAAAATTCAGAACTGAATAACAGCCCTCATACTCTAGTCAGTGATGCATTTTCATCTTAGGGCGACTCGAATATAAAAACGGGCAGACCTGCAGAATTTCTGTATCATCAAAAAAATATTTAAGCAGCGACTTTCCCGGACTGGCGAACCATCGTGAGTGCAGAAGCCAGCAATACAATGGCGTTCAGATATTGATAAGTGATCACCTTCTAATACCCCAGATATGCATGGCGTCTGCGGTCAAATGGGTTTTCATCCGGGAATTGCACCGTTCTACGCTCGTTCTTTCGTTGTAAAGTTCATTCCAACGTTTCGTGTCCCGATGCGGACTGGAATAGCGGCGCAAATCACTTTTCGTATCGACTTTAACGACCATCCTATAGTTGGAGGACAAACAGGCTACCATACCGAGCGGACAGTCTACTTTGCCTGTAGCATGGGGACAGCGGAATTTCAGGTAATCGCCATCCGCCCCCCAATAGGTCATGGCAATGCCCATTGAGCAGCAGGGCGTACCGCTGGAGGTTATACCCGCAGGCGATTCCTTCTCATTGCGAAGGTTCATCGGAATAATCGCTTGCGCCTTTACGTTCCGTGCCGCTTCATAGTTTTTGAGTTGGTCATAGCCAGCGTCAAACATAAAAAACTTCACTTTCGCACCCGCAGCCACCTGTTGCATTAGAGCAGGAGCCATATCGCCGTCATTAACATGGGCTGGTGTAACCGAGAGCGCCAAGGGTAGTTCGCTTGCAGTGTCGACAGCAAGATGAAGCTTGTAGCCGAACCACTTGACCTTATTGCCAAACGAGTCGAATTTCGCGCCCCAGTTGGCGTTCCCGGTCAGCTCGTTTTTACGTTTTGGTTGTTTCTTCTCGTAGGCATGGATTGCTGCACTGTCAATCGCCACATGACTTCCATCGATAATTCCTTCTTCCTTACAGCGTATAGCAAGATCCTCAAACAGACGCTTCGCCAGTCCTTTATTGGTCAAGTCAGCAAAGACGCGACTTAAGGTAGCAATCGATGGCGCCTTTCGATCAAGCCGGAGACCGCATTGGTAACGAAAGCGAAGATCCATGTCTAACCGTCGATGCAAGCCTGTAAACGTGTCGATGTTCTCCAGCGGCGCTGCAAGCAATGCACGAAGAATCCCCTGTCGGCAGTGTCCATCGGCGCCTCGAAGTGAGTTGTTTCTCAATTTTCTGGCATAAGGCCGCAAGTCGATTGAGCTGAAAAAGATAGGCAAGCGGTCTTTGGATTCAAGTTTTTGAAGTTCTTCAAAGGAAAATAGACTTTCTTGGAGAATATACAAAGTGACTTCACTTCCTCTGGTTTGTTTTCGGGTTTGGTCGCTTGAAAACTTCTCCATTTAGGGGTGAAGTCCCTTTTTTATGCTCAGAAAACCTTATCGCTCAAGGGCTCGGATTTTTGCAAAATGCTCACATAAAATACCATTCATAAATATAATACCATAAAATAATGTCAATTCAATTAAATTCTGTACATATTTTAAAACCTGAATTCGTGAAAGGGTTACGAGTAAGAGAGCTAGTACTCTGTAACCCTTAAAAAACAGGGTACAAT
>NZ_ASSD01000040.1 GCF_000520715.1 Paenibacillus zanthoxyli JH29 | reverse complement strand
GGTCTCCCGCGACTATGGCGGCTTTAGCGGCTGTACCCAGGGCGTAAGCCCTTTACTTTGACCGCGGGGGCAGGAATCCCATACGATCCTTGACTCCTTGGAGCGTGACCGACGCCACGGCGCGGGCGCGTTCCGCGCCCGACGCGAGAATATCGGTGATGGCGCCGGAGCTGCGGATTTCATGGTAGCGCTCCTGAAGCGGCTCAAGCGCCGCCACGACGACCTCGGCCAAATCCTTTTTGAAGCCGCCGTACATCTGTCCTTCATAGCGGCCTGTGATTTCCGCAAGGGACAGCCCGGAGCACTCCGCGTAAATGCTCATCAGATTGCTGATTTCCGGCTTGTTCGCCGGGTCGTACACGACTTCTCGTCCGGAATCCGTAGTTGCCCGGCTGATTTTTTTGCGGATCACGTCCGGGGGATCGAGCAGAGCGATATAGCTGCCGGCATTCGGATTGCTCTTGCTCATTTTCTTCGTTCCGTCATCCAGCGACATAATACGGGCGCCGACCTTCGGAATATACGGCTCTGGAATGGTGAAGAACTCGCCGTATCGGTGGTTGAACCGTCCCGCCAGATCGCGTGTCAGCTCCAGATGCTGCTTCTGGTCTTCGCCTACCGGAACGAGGTCCGCGTTATACACAAGAATGTCGGCGGCCATCAGCGCCGGATACACGAATAATCCCGCGCCTACCGTATCCTTCCCGGATGATTTATCTTTAAACTGCGTCATCCGCTCCAACTCGCCCATCGAGGTGAGCGTCGTCATCAACCAGCACAGCTCGGCATGCTGGGGAACATGCGACTGAAGATAAACATTAGAGCGGGCGGGATCAATTCCCGCCGCGATGAACAGCGCGGCAACCGCCTCGGACTGTTCGCGTAAGCTGGCCGGTTCCTGCGGCACGGTGACCGCATGCAGGTCAACCACCATGAAATAGCATTCATACTCCTCTTGAAGTTTGACGAAATTTTTCATTGCGCCGATGTAGTTGCCGAGCGTCAAGCTACCGCTGGGCTGTATGCCGGACAGAACTTTTTTCATACTGTAACTCCTCCGATCAAGAATTAAGTCGCTTACAAAAGAACGCAAAAAAGCCTCACTCCGAAGGGACGTGAGACCGTGGTGCCACCCTTATTCGCCGCTAGCAGCCTTCCCATGCTTACCGCCTATAAACGGACCGCATAGCGAAATACTGTAACAGCCTTAAGACATCCTGTAACGGGGACGAACCGGCCGGTCTACCAGGGAAAGCTTTCCCGTTCGAGCGCGGCGCTCAGGGGTCCATTCATCCGGGAGTTATCCTCCGGTTCGCATCATCCACCGGCTTTCTGAAGGCCTCTCTCCCGACTACTTATCCCCGTCATCGCATTGACAAACTTAGTTAACTGAATTCATCATAGAACCGGCAAAGAAGTTTGTCAAATTTTTAACCCCTCGAACATAAATCTGTTATGATAAGATTATCGTGTTCACATTTTGTATTAAGTGAATGATAAAGGAGCATGGATCATGAAACAGGTGACCAAAGGGCAATGGTGCGGTTATGATACTTATATTTTGCACAGCCGCGACTTGGAAGTCACGCTGCTGCCGCGTCTTGGCAACAACGTTATCTCCCTGTGGGACCGAAAGGAAAGACGAGAGGTTCTGCGCCGGCCCGAAGAGGCCGATCTGGATTTTTATATGCAGAAGCCGTATCACTTCGGCATTCCGCTCTTAATTCCGCCGGGACGTATCTCCAAGGGACAGTTTGAATTTGATGGCGCTCATTACCAGTTCGACCGCAACACCGCTGGTGACAATCACATTCACGGCCTGCACCGGACGCAATCCTGGTGTGTCAGCGATATCGAGGAAGATGAAGACGGCTGCGCGGTGACGACCGAATTTAAGACAACGGACGATGCCCATTGGATGGATCAGCTGCCGGCGCCGCTCAAATTTGAGATGACATTCCGGCTGCAGGATGCGTCTTTGAAGCAGACCTTGAAGGTAACCCACCTTGGTGCCAGAAGGAACATTCCCTTCGGAATCGGCTATCACACCTGGTTCATGATTGACGGTCAGCCGAAGCGTTGGAGTCTCAAGCTGCCGGTAGAGAGCATCTACGAATTGAACGATCAACTGCTGCCCACTGGAAATGTGCTTCCACTCGGTTCGCTGGAAGCTTTGAACGAGGGGATGAATCTGCAGGGCACCGGCTTCGACACCGCCCTGCGAATTGGAGAGAAGCGGCCCGTAGAAGCTTTGCTGCTCCGGGATGACGGCTATGGGCTGCGTTACCTCGCAGACGAAAGCTATTTTCGCCACTGGGTTATCTATACGAAAGGACTCGCCGACCAATTTCTCTGCGCCGAGCCCTATACATGGCTGCCGGATGCGCCTAATGTGTCCTCTGATCCGAATTTTACCGGTCTGCTGACGCTTGCCCCCGGACAGAGCCTTGAACTGACTACTTCAATTGAAATGATCTATCCTGAAAATTGAGATTTGCAGCCAATTGAGCATGCTGCGATCATTTGCCAAGAGGGCGGCCCGCCGGAACATTCGGACCGCCCTCTTATTTTAAGTTGCGAAATTCACTTTTTATACACTTATTCCCAGCCTTATAACCTTCTTGCACCATGCATGATTTCACCTCGCCGCGCTCATACTATCTCTACCAAGGACGAAGGAGGTGACAAACATGGGTCAAGTAGGTCAAAACCAAGGTCGCAGCAGTCGTTCCAACAATCTGGTCGTTCCTCAAGCAAACGCTGCGCTGCAGCAACTGAAATATGAAGCGGCGCAAGAGCTTGGTGTAACCATCCCTCAAGACGGTTACTACGGTAACTACACTTCCCGCGAAACCGGTTCTTTGGGAGGATATATCACCAAGCGTCTCGTACAGCTGGCAGAGCAGCAACTCTCCGGTCGTACGGGTGTGTAATGCCTCGTTTATAGCTTTTATTCGGTCCGCCCGCAAGGGCCGCCGAACAGATTTACAGCCCTCCCGCTTCCACAAGGAAGCGAGGGGGTTTTTCATGGCCCGTACCGGTTATCCGCATTATCCGCAGTCCTCCTTATCCTGCTGCACATTTCTCGGGTAGCGGATCATCAGGTTAGCCATATTGTAATTGGATTCCAGAACAGCATCGACAATGACAATCCCCTTCTTCACGGCAAACTCATAGCTTATCTCTCCATGCGTCCAGCGGCGTTTAAACTTCAGACTCTCGAGTGCCATCAAACGAAACGAAGACTGCTGCGAAGATGTTAATCCCTCTGTTTCCTCCGTAAACGTTCCGCTGCGGCCGTACAATGGATTATGGCGGATTCCAAACTTCCCGATGATATTATTTCGTATTTGCACAAAAACCGTACCGGAAGATACCCCCGATAATTCCTCCTGAAGCTCCTTAAACACCAGGTCCATTTGCCTAGCCAAAGACAATTGATCCGTCTTAAGCATACTTTTCCTCCTCTGTCATACTTGCTCGCCTTACTCCCTAAGGCTTAGGACTCATTATAGGATAGAAGGCTATACCCCACAACAATCGTCAACATAATTGGGTTATTATCCCTATAAAATGCGCTTTTTCTTCTATCTTCTTCCAAGTCTACCTCGATAAAACGATCATTTTCGACAAATTCGCATAAAAAACGACCCCACGATGAAATACATCCTAAGGGTCATTTCGCATTTGCACAATATTCAATCCATTACTTGCGCTTAATTGCACGAACAAGAAGCGAATCTTTCATAAATACGAAGTCAAGCTAAATGCTTGGTCATATCCAGGAAGGTGGAAATATCTTCAAGAATCAGGTCGGCGGCTCCCTGCCAAAAGTCCGGCTTCGACAGATCCACACCCAGATGCTTGCCTGCCAGATCCTCAAGCGTCATAACGCCTGTGTCGCGCAGCAGCGCATCATATTTGTCTGCAAAGGATGGGCCTTCCTGCAAAGCGAGACGGTATAAGCCGGTGCTGAACATATATCCTACCGTATAAGGGAAGTTATAGAACGGCACGTCGGTAATATAAAAGTGAAGCTTGGACGCCCAGAAATGCGGATGGTAGCCGGATAGAATACCGCCAAAAGCTTCCTTCTGCGCTTCCACCATGAGCGCGGAAATCTCTTCAGCGCTGACGAGTCCCGCCTTGCGTTTCTCGTAGAAACGGGTTTCAAACAAGAACCGGGCATGTATGTTCATGAAAAAGGCGACGCTGTTCTGGATTTTCTCTTCCAGCAGTGCCAGCTTCTCTTCATCGCTCCCTGCCGCCTTGACCTGCGCATCGGAGACGATGACCTCGGCGAAGGTCGAAGCCGTTTCCGCCACATTCATCGCGTAGTTCTGGTTAAGTACCGGCTGGTCATCGAGCAGATAAGAATGGTAGGCATGGCCCAGTTCATGCGCAAGCGTCGCCACATTGGAAGGCGTGCCGCTGTATGTCATAAATATCCGCGACTCCTTGCTCAGCGGGAACGAGACGCAGAAGCCTCCCGGACGCTTGCCCGGCCGGTCCTCCACTTCAATCCAACTGCTGTCAAATGCGCGTTCGGCAAACTCCGCAAGCTTCGGACTGAATTTACCAAATTGGGTGACGATTTCCTCCGCCGCCCGGTCATAAGATATTTTGCCTGAGGACCGCGCCAGCGGGGCTTCCACGTCCTCCCAACCGAGCTTCGTAAGCCCCAGCAGCTTCGCCTTGCGCTCCAAATAGGCGATAAGAGCCGGCTTGCTCTTGACGATAACGTCCCACATGACATCCAGCGACTCGCGGGACATGCGGTTAATGCTGAGGGGTTCTTTCAGCACATCGTCCCATCCCCGGCGTTCATACAGCTTCAGGCGGAAGCCAGCCAGATGATTTAGCGTATCAGCGGCGTAATCGGCGACGCCTTCCCAAGCTTTTTCCCATTTAGCGAACATATCCTTCCGGGCTTGATTGTCATTGTCGTGCAGCTTGTTGAAAGCCTGGCCCGCCGACAACAGCTTCTCCCCGTCCTCATCCGTGTGGGGAATGGCGATGGAGCTGACAATCGTTTCATAATGTTCGCTCCAGCCGTGATAGCCATCCACCGCAAGCTCCAGCGCCAGGCTCTCCAGCTCTGGACTCATCTTCTCACGGGCTAGATCCCGGCTCTCGCTGAGCACGAATGTCAGCGGCGCGATCTCAGGCCGGGCCATCCATTGACGCCATACCTCATCTTCCGTCTGGCGAAGCACATTTTCAAATTCAGAGGACACGCCCTGAAACCGGGCGCTGAGTCCGGCAACGGTTCCCGACAGGCGTATGGCCCCTTTATCCTGCTGGTTCTGCGCTCCAAGGCATCCGGCGAACTCCGAGGCCTGAACAAGACGCGCGGTACAGCTTTGCAGAAGCTCGATAACGCCATCCAGCGCCTTCGTCGACTCCAAATCCGACGGGGCCTTAGCCGCTCTTACCTGCTCTGCGAGCTTGCCGATATCGCCTTCCAGTTCGCTTAAGAATCGTGCAAATCCGGGGGATGCCGAGCCCCCTTCAAAAATGGAATCCAGTTCCCAAGTTAAAGACAAAGGCTGTTTCATTTTCGTACCACCATTCCTTTACTTTTCATTCGGTTCACCAATCCCATCATACAACATTCACTTTGTAATTGGAGGTATCCCATGGTAAAGTGAATAACACGCCATACCATTCATTAAAGAACAGGAGGACATTAATGATGCGGCCACTGCAAATTTCGCCGGAGACGGCCTTGGCGCTCTCCAAGCAGCTGGGTGTGCCTCTGGAACATTTAATGCATATGCCCCAGCATATTCTGCTGCAAAAAATAGCCGAGCTATCCAAGAAAAATACGGATGGCGGAGAACCGAAAGACGGCGCGGAAGGCAAGGACAAAGCATGATTCCGTTCAGCCACACGTGGCCGTACGAACTCATACTGGGCGATTTGTACGTCCAATCCTGCCCATTCTGCGGCGCGGAGAACGTGCTGCTCCCCATGAAGCTGAGGGAGCTTCAGAGCGTCCGGGAAGGCAAGAAGAAGCTGCTAGTCTTCCCCTGCTGCAGCGAAAGACCTGTCGTTGTGGACAGCGACGGCGATTATCTGCTGTTCGACCGGGCGGTGCGCTAAAGGCGCCGTCCGGTTCTTTTTTTTACAATATCCCCCTTAATCCTTCCATTCCCGTACTCGAACCGCCTTGTTCTCCGAGCATCTGTTCGCGAATAACCGCCCACTGCTCGCGAGCTGCCCGTATCATCGCCGCATCCATAATTTTCTGGTCATTGACCAGACGCGAGAACCATTTCACCGCCTCGTTGAACCAGCCGATACGCCGGTTAAGCTCCCCGATCAGAAACATCAGGCGCGCATCATTTCCGGCAATCCCGTCCCGTTCAAATACATTAATGTAGGACTCCAGCGAATAATGAAGAAAGCGCTGTTCCTGCTCGGTGTTGCCCTGATAACGGTACAACCAGGCGATATGATGCAGAAGGCTGGCGACGATGCGCTCTTTGTCACCTATGCACTGCGCACAGAGCAGCGCCAGCTTGTACGTCTCAAGCGCCTCCTCCCAGCTCC
>NZ_ASSD01000039.1 GCF_000520715.1 Paenibacillus zanthoxyli JH29 | reverse complement strand
GAGGCCACTGAAAAAGGTTAGCTTTTGACTTTGTGAAATGCCCAAAAATAGATAAAGGCGAATTTCCATTCAACTATGAATGAGAATTCGCCTTTATTTTATGGATTACTTCATGTTTTCTACTTCAATAGTGTCATTATTCTTTTGAGGTTGACAGTGAATATGGCCATTGCCCCTTGCATATGCATGCCAACAAGACCCGAGGTAGATGCCACATCATACCCGTGTCTGTGTTTTAACTCACTATTCTTTGCTTCAATTTTATAGCGTTCTCTTGCTTTCTCTTTGAAATACTCACTTTCTTGGAAAGCTTTTTGCTCGCTATGTTCCGTTGATTTAATGCTGATCGAATAGGTTTTGGATTTTGCGCCTTCTTTATAACAACCCTCTCTAAGGGGACATTGCTTACATTTATCGATGTCAAAGTAATAGGTATCTTTTTGGTTTTTTCCTATATTTTTCGTTCCAGTACGCGCTCTGCGAATCGCCATATGTCCAGCTTTACAAACGTACATTCCTGCATCTTTATTAAACTCAAATTCATCTTCTTTTTTGCGAGTGCCTTGGGTAATCTGTGGGTGTAATTTTGATACGAGTTGTAATTCATTTTGGTTGGCATACTGGATGTTATCTTTCTCGGAATAGGCTGTATCTCCAATCACCGTATCGATTTCCATACCCGTTTCCCGACTTTTTTCGATCAATGTTTGCAGTTGTTTCCCATCACCTTTTTCCCCTGTTGTAATTACCGCAGCTGTAATAATACGCTCTTCATTCATTGCAATATGTGTTTTATAACCAAAGAAAGAAGAGTCCGCCGTTTTGTGACCTACACGTGCGTCTGGATCATTGGATAGTTGAAGATGCTCATGGTGATCGGCTACGATTTCCTTCAAATAGTTCAGCTTTTCTTTTACCTTTGGGTATTCGCGGATGGCTTCTTCTTTTTCCACAGCATTTATGACTTTTTGGCAATAGTCCAGTTCATCTTCTAATTCGTTCGTCGTCGTTTTTGGCGGGAATTTATCTTTCATCTTCTCATCGATTTGATAAACTGCTTTTCGTAGCAGCTTAGACTTCTCCATCAGAATCTCTTTTGGTGATTGCTGATTGAAACGTGCTTTCGTATGTGTGGCGTCCACTATAATAGCGCTGCTTTTAATGATTTCTTTTTCCAATGCGATTTCCACTGTCTTCTGAATAAGCATGTCAAGCAGATTTACATCTTTCAAGCGAAGTTTACGAAACTTCGTAAGTGAACTAGGATTGATCACCTCATCTTCAGGCGCCATATCTAAGAAGTATTTGAGGGACATGTCATATTTAGAACGCTCCACGACATCCACATCTGATAAATCGAAGATCGACTTCAGCAATAAATATTTAAACATCCGGATGGGGGACACAGCATTACGACCGTTGTCCAAGCAATATTTATTCTCTAATTCTTCATGTACAAAAGAAAAATCTACAAGGTCATTAATTTGACGTAACATATTATCTTTAGGCACTACGATATCATATATAGCCATAAATGGACTGAAGTTGAGGGATTGTTGGTTTGAAATCATCTGAGACACCACCTGAAATTAATAACTTTATTATACAGGAAAACAGGATACCATTCCTCAGAAATGAGGTCTGGTATCCTGTTCTAAGATTTGGACTTTTTCAGTGGCCTC
>NZ_ASSD01000038.1 GCF_000520715.1 Paenibacillus zanthoxyli JH29 | reverse complement strand
CGGTAGTGGCTGCCGTAGGAAGCTCGGATGACGGTGTGGATTTTCTCCCGATATGCGGGGCCCGTGTGTTTGAATTCCTTGATTAAGTCTTTCAAGATCTGTTCGCTAACAACAGGAAAAATCACGTCGCGAATAGTGCCTTCCGGGTTATCAACGGCTTTCTGAGCCATGTTGAACAAAATGCCGTATTTATTGCTTACCCGGCGAAGATCGTTCAGGATCTCTTTTTCCACCTTTCGTTCGGCACGAACGCTGATTCGGTGAATGATTTGAGTGAGCAAATCTACGAGGTTATCGGTGATCTCTTGACTGCGGAGCCAGAAGAACGCGCATAACAGCGCGTAGCGAATGGGATCAGGGTGACGACGAAGCTCCCGAATATCTTCCGTTGAAACACGCTGCCGGTACTTTTTCAATACTTTGAGGGCGGTGTGTCTCGAAATAGATCATCCGGCAGCTCCAAATGCCGCAGTGTCCGGAGTTTATGTACTTCTTTCAATAAGCTGTCCAGACCGGGATGGCCCGGATCAGCCTTCTGCTCATGAAACGAAATTCGGCCGCTTTCTTCACCCGGGGCTTCGTCGATATCATCAAGCAGCGCAGTGCTCTCGATCAAGGCATCAAGCTTGGCGGGTGTGGTTGGGGGCAACTTTTGAAGCGTTGCTTGAAAGAACTGTTCTTCGTAGGTATGGATCGTGGAACGGATGAGACGTTCTACACGGTCAGGTGTCGGCGGCTCGACTTTCAGCTCCCGGAAGCGTCGATACACCACATCCATCACCTGCTCCCATTCCTGGTTGTGATGCAGCACATGTTGGCGAAGCCATTCTGCTACGTCTTGGCTATCCTGAACAGTCACTTCCCGAAACTCAAAGAATTCACGGATTTGTACACGGTGGGCTTTTATGGTTCTCCCATTCCAGTCGTACTGTGCGTATAGCTCGGATTCGCAGAAAATCTGTTTGGCAATGTATGAAATCACTGCTTTAGGAACTTCAAACTTTTGTGCGGGAAATCTGGCTTCGTTCTGAAAAAACTTGAGCAGTACGGCAAACCCGATCTTGTTTTCCGCCAACTTGTTTTCAACCAGTTTCATTTCATTAGGTAAAATCGTAAAATGCTCAATCAGTTCGTCGAGCTCCCAATTTCGCTTCACAATATCCCCTCCCAGATAAAGTTCCTAAAATGGTGAGTATCGGAACAATGCAATTGAAATCAGTATATCGAAGCAGCATATTTTAGACAATATGAGTCTCATAAATCCCAATGTTCCTTTTACAAAAAATTATTCGGAACTTTGTTTTTAAGAGGAATGGAGGGTTTATCATTCTAATGTCGAATAATTCCATATCGAGGGCGGATTAACCTAACGGGCAGTTATATTGAATAAAAAGGGATTATCTAATGAAGTAGGAGAATTGATGATTTAGCGAAAGATGGGTGTTGGATACTAAATAAATAAAAGTAGAGCTACGGAAGTGGGAAATAACGGCTCTTCGCGCTACTGGGTGGGTAAATGCCTATTA
>NZ_ASSD01000037.1 GCF_000520715.1 Paenibacillus zanthoxyli JH29 | reverse complement strand
CTTATATTTTGAAAAAGGGATTGTCCCCGCACGGGGCAATCCCTTTTTCTGTTTGTTCCCTCATCTGCCGAAATGGCGCTTATGAACCGGCGGACCGGGACCGGGTTTTGGCAATCTCACTAAAGCCGCCCTGTAGCGCCGGAGCATTTCCGGCTAGGCATCCTACCCGCCGGATGCTGCGGCATCCCTTTCATCGAAGTAGGCGTTCAACAGCTTAAGAAAGACGTTCGGAAAAGCAAATTGCGCCATGTCCCCGCGCCCAATCCAGCGCATTTCCGCCCGTTCCGCGGATTGCCCGCTCTCGTCGGCGAAGAGCTCAGGCGCCTCGTCCGACGCGGCTAAGCCGGGCGCCGCTTCGGCCGTACGCTCCGCAGCGTACGGCGCCCGAGCTTCCGCCGCCA
>NZ_ASSD01000036.1 GCF_000520715.1 Paenibacillus zanthoxyli JH29 | reverse complement strand
TGGCATGTTTCTATGGCTGCCGTCAGTGATGGTTCTGAAAGGCTTTGCTCTGGTCAAAAGCTTTGGATACGTTCTTATTATGACGCTGGCTCAATTACCTGGCTTGCTAAGTGCTGCCTGGTTGATTGATAAAGTGGGACGCAAGTTCGTTATTATAACCTATTTAATCATGGCAGCCATTTGCGGCTATTTCTTCGGCAATGCGGATTCGCTGTCTATGCTTATGATATGTGGAATTCTCCTTTCCTTCTTCAATGTAGGAGCAATAGGCACCATTTGGGCCTATACCCCGGAGCAATATGAGTCTAAAATTCGCTCAACCGGTACTGGGATAGCTTCGGCTATTGGACGTACAGGAGGGATTTTGGGGCCGTTGCTGCTTGGGTATCTTGTAGCGGCACAGGTAACCTTCGGTATTATCTTTGCTATATTTTGCGGCTTTATTGTCATCGGTGCTCTCAGTGTACTTCTTCTGGGCAAAGAGACTCGCCCTGATGTATTGGACATGGACGAAGGAGAGACCTCTCTAGATCATGCGTTATAAGCTTCCACATAAAAGGCCATGTTTCTACAAAGTAGAAACATGGCCTTTTATAATACCTTTCGTTACGTATATCTTGATCAGCTAGACAACCTCTTCGAAGGTCCAGTTCTCCTGATTCAAACGAATCCCCTTTTTCAATAAATTCTCTTTATTGCAGGTTAAATAATAGTTGATTTTATTCAGTTGAATATTTTCCGATAACGGAATGCTGACCATTTCGTTATTTTTGATTTCCTTCTCAAGAATCATGGGGGGAAGAATGCTGATTCCGTGCTGTTCATGGATCAGGCTTTTGATTACTTCAAACTGGTTCGAGTAAAGCTTCTTTTTAAAATTCAGCTCCGATAAATCCTCGATGCTGTTCTTATAGGGTTCGTAGAAGATGATATTCTCTTGTTCCATGCAGACGAAGTTCTCCAGCAAGGGCTGATTCGATAACGGGTGATCGGCCGGGAGGATCAGGTTGAACTCCTCAGAGCCAAGCGGATAGGTCTGATAGCAGGTGCTCATCATCAAATCGGTTGTAAAAGCGACGTCTATTACATTATCAACCAACGCCTTTAAAATAATAGAAGATTCCAGAGAGATCAAATGGATATTCAAATGCTCGTTCAGATTGGAAAGATCCTGAATGACATTATAGATGAGAGGGTGACTGAGGGGAACTGAGCTTCCGATTGACAACGAGGTGGTGTGAGTAATTTCCTGCTTGGCCATCTTGAGCGTATCAACGACGGATTGGGCATGAGGTAAAAACCTTTCTCCCGCACGCGTAAGCTGAACATTTCGTTTTCCTGACTTTCCTCTGGCAAAAAGCTCTTGACCGAGCTCATCCTCCAACTGATTGATGCGGTTGGTTACGGTTGGTTGAGGAACGTAAAGATGCCTGGCCGCCTCTGTAAAATTACCGTAAGTACACACGATGATGAAAGTCTCCAGATGCACGATGTTCATGGTCAAGAATTCCCCCCTGATAATATAATATGGAAATATTATCAATAAAATCCACACACTTCAAATCTACCACAACTGCCTCGAAACCTTCTTCTATGTAACAATATATATCATATATAATATTTAGTCCACGGTTTATTCATATTTTCATCGGATAAAATGCTTGTTGCGTCATAATAAGTGACATTTATCATAGCTTTATGTCAGAAAACCGCACCTAACATGCTTAATTTTTATATGGAAATAAGGGATTCATATTTAACATTATATATAATGCATTTTATAATCCCCTTAACAGAGAATATTAAAATTTAATCTATTTTACACAGACAGGAGGAGATTGAACATGGACAATAACCGGGCTTCAATAAATATGCATCCTGTTCTCGAAAGATCTTCCAAGCTGGAAAGGGGATCAACTGTGAAGAGATGGATATCCTCGCAATGGATGCAGCAAGCCTTTTTTATTGGTCCGGCAATATTATTCTACTCCATCGTCATTGCAATCCCGTTCTTTTTCGGAATTTATTATTCGATGACAAGCTGGGATGGTGTATCCGGTAATGCGGTCTGGGTCGGATTAAACAATTTTTCAACGATTTTTTTAAAGGACCCGGAATTTGGCCAGTCGTTCTGGTTCACCACCCGGTTTACCTTAACCGCAGTAATTCTGAACAATGTAATCGGATTTGCTCTGGCTTATCTGCTGTCGCTGCCGCTGAAAAGCCGGAGTGCGATCCGAACGATCTTTTTTCTGCCAAATGTGTTGGGTGGACTCGTTCTTGGATTTATCTGGCAGTTCATTCTGGTACAAGGCTTTCCCGGCATTGGAAAACTCACGAACTTGTCTTTCTTTAATCTCCCCTGGCTGGGAACCGAAGCTACGGCATACTGGGCCCTTATCATCGTCAGCGTGTGGCAGGGAGCAGGTTACCTGATGGTTATCTATATTGCGGGCCTGGCGAACGTGCCAAAGGATCTGATTGAAGCTTCTGTAATTGACGGGGCGGGCAAGTGGCAAATTCTGAAGAATATTATCATTCCGCTGATTATGCCGACTGTGACGGTATGTTTGTTTATCTCCATTTCGTGGACATTCAAAATGTTTGACTTGAACTACTCTCTGACCAGCGGAGGGCCTTACGGTTCCACCGAATCCGTTGCAATGAACATTTATAATGAAGCATTCGGGAATAACCGTTATGGCTTAGGTACGGCAAAAGCGCTGATCTTCTTCGTAGCCGTCACCTTTATCACTTTGATTCAGGTTAAGCTTACGAAAAGCCGGGAGGTGGAAATGTAATGTTCGGAAGATCGTATTCATTCAAATGGTTTGGCATCGAGCTGCTGGCGTTCCTGCTGGCGCTGGTGTTTCTCTCTCCGTTCTATTTTGTCATCGTTAACTCGTTTAAAAGCTTCGCGGAGCTGCTCACGGATACGGCGGGTCTTCCGGGGGTCCTGCATGCTGAAAACTATGTGAATGCCTGGAAAGCATTGAACTACCCTCAGGCTTTTAAAAACACGCTGATAATTACCATTTTCAGTAATTTGGGCTTGATTATTATTTCTTCTATGGCTGCGTACCGCCTGGTCCGCAATAAGAGCCGGATGAACCGCATCTTGTTCTCCATGTTCATGCTGGCGATGGTCATTCCTTTTCAGTCGATTATGATTCCGATGGTGAAGATGTTTGGCTGGGTTAACCTGATGAACACTTTTACCGGAGTGGTGATTGCTTACATGGGGATGGGGGTTTCCTTTACGCTGTTTCTATACAGCAGCTTCATTATAGCGATACCCAAAGAAATTGAAGAATCGGCGGTTGTTGACGGCTGCACGCCTTACGGCACCTTCTTTCGAATCATCGTTCCGCTGCTGAAGCCAATGACCGTCACCGTTCTCGTGCTGAACAGCTTGTGGATTTGGAATGATTTCCTGCTGCCGATGCTCGTACTGCAAAAACCTGGTCTTCAAACGATACAGACAGCCACCAGTTCCTTGTTCGGGCAATACATGACCCAATGGGATTTGGCGCTTGCGGTACTGGTTATGGGTATGATCCCTGTCATGATCTTGTTCTTTATGGCGCAGCGTCATGTCATCCAAGGTATTGCCGATGGAGCGGTAAAAGGGTAACCGGTTTTAAAATGTGAGTGTCATCCGACACCTTCATATATGCATCGTAACGAGAAAAAACAATTACAGGAGGGTTTACAGAATATGAAGCGTTCGTTCATCATTTCATGCGTCCTAGTGTTGATGTGTTACTTGTTGGCCGCTTGCGGGGCCAATTCAAACAGCGGGGCCAATACCGGCGCCGATGCTGCCGGTAACGGGGAATCGAACGCGCAGAAGGAGGTTACGATTAAGCTGTTCCAGCAGAAGGTGGAAATAGCCGAACAGCTTAAAGTAGTGAAGGCCGAGTATGAGAAGACCCATCCGGGTGTCAAGATTGAAATTGAGTCTGTTCTGTCCAGCCAATATGGCACAAAGCTGAAGGCTAAGCTGGCGGCGAATGAAATGCCGGATATTTTCAATAACGGCGGATACAGCGATATGGATGTGTGGGCCGATCATCTTGAGGATCTGACGGATCAGCCTTGGGTGAGCGATGCTGTCGATTCTGCCAAAGCGCCGATGATGAAAGACGGCAAGCTGTACGGCTTCCCGTTGTCGCTGGAAGGGTCCGGACTTGTCTACAATAAAGAAATGTTCGCCAAAGCCGGAATTACCGAGCTGCCGAAGACACTGTCTGAACTGGAAGAAGCGAGCACCAAGCTTAAAGCGCAAGGCTTTACGCCGTTTGTAAATGACTACGCCAGCGTATGGGATCTCGGGATTACAATATTTGATTCCTTTATGGCCAAGGTGCCGGATACGGATAAATTTATCGCGGACCTGAATAGCGGGGCGGCAACGTTTGCAGGCAACGATGTGTTCAAAGGGCTGCCGAAATATCTCGATATTGCTATGAAGTACGGCAATGCCAATCCGTTGACCACAGATTACAACACGTCGATGACCATGTTCGCCACCGGCCAGGGAGCCATGATCCCGGCGGGCAACTGGATTCAACCGCTTATTGATAAAATCAATCCGAATATCCAGGCCGGACTGATGCCGATGCCGGTTAGCGATGATGCGGATTTTAACAAAAACGCGGTATTTACTTCGCCTACCATTTGGGTAGTGAATAAAAATTCACCGGTTAAGGAGCAGGCGAAGGAATTTTTGAACTGGCTCGTTACATCCGATATCGGAAAACAAAATGTAGCCAAGGAATTCAAGCTGGTTCCCGCTTTCAAGAGCATTAAGGCCGACCCGGCTGATGTGGGAAGCATCGGTGATGATCTGACGAAGTTTTCGGAGGAAGGAAATTCACTTCCGATGCAAGCGTCGAAAATGCCGGAAGGTCTATATACGGAAATTGCGCAGTCGATGCAGAAGTACGTGGCCGGTAAATCGACTCCCGATCAAATGCTGGCCGAATTCCAGGCCTCCTGGAACAAGCTGAAAAAATAGTTTTATAAAACATAAGGCTGGAGCATCCAAGATTGTAAGGGATGCTCCAGCCCTATGCCAGAAGATGAAAAAATGCCGGATTATATCTAACATTCATCAACTTTATCGGAACATAAGCAATTGATATTTAACAATATATATTATATATAATATAGTTTTTTTAGGGACAGGAAAGCGAACCCGGACAGGCAAGGAGTGAATACACATGACGCAGCAGCCCGACAAGCTAGTTAAAGAAACAACAACCATGGCCGTCTATAAAAGATTGTTTGACTACGTAATGAGCGGCCAGTTTGAACCGGGCATATGGATCAGGGAGCGCCAGCTCAAGGAGATGCTTGGTGTCAGCAGCACACCGATCAGGGAAGCGCTGAGAATGCTTGTACAGGAGCAGGTGCTTGAATTGGTCCCCCATCACGGCGTCCGTATCAAAGAATACTCTACTAAAGAAATCCAGGATTATTACGAGCTTCGCGCCGAGCTTGAGGGCCTGGCTGCGGAGCTCGCGGCCGAGCGGGGAAGTAAGCTTATGTTCGGCAAGATGGAGGAGATTCTCCACCTGCACCGGACATTTGAGACGGAACGCTCGGATGAAGCGATTGTACTAAATAACCAGTTTCATGATCTCATCGTGGAGGCCGGCGGAAATCTCTCATTAATAAATACGCTCCAGCATTTAAGAGTGGGGATTAACTGGATTCAAGTCATGGCATGGAGCCGCAATAAGGACCGGCATTTCAGCACCTTCCATCAGCACCAGGGCATTCTGGATGCATTGATGGCCCGGAACCCGAAGCTGGCCCGTACCCGGATGCAGGAGCATGTATGGGATTCCATTAAACTCATGATAGAGCCGCCAGGCACGCTGCAAATGGCAGGAGAACTTCGAAAAAGCTAACGGATGGTACGGAAGGGAGAGGTGACGCATCTATGGAGACGCCTAAGAACGAAGTGAAGACAGACGTATGCATTGTTGGAGCCGGTCCTGCCGGAATGCTGCTCGGATTGCTGCTTGCCAAACAGGGAATTAACGTGATTGTACTGGAGAAGAATGCGGATTTTCATAGGGAATATCGGGGGGAAATTACCCAGCCGCGTTTTGTCCAGATGATGAAGCAGCTTAACCTGCTTGACTATATCGAAAGCCACGACCATGTAAAGATCAATGAAGTGGTTGTATTCCATGATCATAAGGAAATCATGCAGCTTTCCTTTGATACCTTAATCGATGAGGATAGCTACTGTGCCAGACTGACCCAGCCGACGATGCTTGCAGCGCTTTTGGAGAAGGCCCGGCACTACCCGAACTTTAAGCTCCTGTTCAATACGAAAGTGAAAGACCTGATTAAAGACGGCGACAAAATCATCGGCGTTCATGCGGTGAGAACAGCAGGGGATTCTACAAATGCGGAGGAGCTGGCGGAGGAAGGGGATTTCGATATTCGCGCGGCGGTAACGGTTGCCGTGGACGGCCGGAATTCAACGATGGAAAAGCTCGCTGGCTTCGAACTGGACCTCGATTATTATGTGAATGACCTGCTATGGTTCTCTTTTGAGAAGCCGGAGTCATGGGACTATAACATTTACCACTTCTACTTCCAGAAAAACTACAATTATCTCTTCCTGCCCAAGCTGGGCGGACTCATCCAATGCGGAATTTCACTCACCCGGGGCGAGTTCCAGAAAATCAAGGAAGAAGGCATTGAAGCCTTCAAAAGCCGGATTCTCGAAGACCTGCCCATTCTTAAACCTTATGTGGAGCCGATGGAAGACTTCAAGTCCTTTGTTCTGTTGTTATGCAAAATGCGGTATGTCAAGGATTGGGCCAAGGACGGCTGCCTGCTGATCGGCGATGCCGCCCACTGCGTCACTCCTTGGGGAGCGGTTGGCAGCACACTGGCGATGGGGACCGCAATTATTGCGGCAGATGTGATTTATAAAGGGTTCCGCACCGGCGATCTGTCGCTTGAAACGCTGAAGCAGGTTCAGGCCAGACGCAAGGATGAGGTGAAGATGATCCAGAATCTTCAGGTAACTCTGGAAAGATTCCTGACCCGGGAGCCTGTCAAGAAGGATCTGGCCCCTCATATTTTCAGCATTTGCACCAAGCTCCCGGACATCACGGAAACGTACAAGCGCCTTTATACGCGAGAGAAGCCGCTTGACATTGATCCATCGTTTGTATTTGCCGATTAACCGCCGAAAGGGAGAGCCATAATGTTCATTACAAAATATGACGGGCATCTGCACATCGTTAATCAATACGATCACTCCATTCAGGCCGGACAGGTTGCGCGCCGCTGGGGAAATGGGCAGTTCCGGCGTCCGGATCATTTTGAGTCGATGTGTCTCGCCGTTGAGAAGCACGACATCGGCTGGGTCGAGTCGGACACGGAGGTATTGTTCAACCCGGAAACCGGACAACCCGTTCCGTTCTTAAGCGTCAATCTTTTGCAGCATGTCGAGTTCTATGGCAAGGGATATGAGCAGGTCAGGGATGAAGACCCGTATGCCGGACTGCTCGTAGGCATGCACTGGATCGGTCTGTACACCAACCGGTTCGGGTATGATCCGTCGTTTACATTCAAAATTCCAGGTGAACTGGCTTCGCTTATTGACGAGAATACGATTAGACAGCAGAAGGAATGGGTCGATCTGAAGATGGCCCTGTGGAACCGCGCGGAGCGAAGAAGCCTGTTCGAAGATAACCTGTGGATGAACTATGAATTGGTACAGATGATGGACCGCTTGTCCCAGTATGTATCTATGCTGACTCAGGATACGAAGGAGAAGTGGGTACTTGGTCCGGTTCGCCGGACGCTTGGTTCCGAGGGTGAAATGATTACGGTTCAGGGGCAGGGGGATGGCCGTGTTGCCGTCGATCCGTTCCCGTTCGATTCGGTTGTGGAAACGACCGTGCTGCGGCGCAAACTTCCCGATACCCGCTACGCTTCGCATGAGGAGCTTTATGAAGTGATGGATAAGGCCGAGACCGAGGAGGTTGTCTGGAAGCTGGTTCCGGCTGAAGCTTGAGCATGGATTCCATACCGGATTGCATATATATCGGCTTTTTGCAAAATGGTTGTCCAACCTGCGGTTGTAAACGACAAGGAGGGAAATGGCATGGCCAAAATTTTAATTCATCTTACGCATGGACCTGAAGCGCCGACTCAGGCCGATCGGGCGTTTCTTATCGCCAAGACCGCCATTCAGGAAGGACATTTCGTCTCCATGTTTCTTGCAGGGAGTGCCGTTCAGCTGCTGCGCGACGACATCCTGGACAGCGTGATCGGAGTGGGAGACGGTGTGACGACCGTACGTGAATCCTATGATGCGATTATTGGAGGCGGAGGGGCTATTTATCTCTCCCGGATATCCTGCGGAGCGCGGGGGATGACGGAGAAGGAACTGAGCGGTAAGCAGGTCCAGCTTGCGGAACCGAATGTGCTGGTGCGTCTGACCGTCGATCATGACCGGGTTATTACCTACGGATAAGGAGGATTGCTCGTGGCGCGAATCTGGGACAACTATCTGGATGAACGGGACAAGAGGGTATATGCGAAGGCAGGTCTTGGCCATGCGATGGGCATCGGCAGCCGTCCGGCCCTGATTATTGTAGATGTGCAGTACGGATTCACCGGTGATTCACCGGAGAGCATCGAGGAATCCATTCAGAAATACCCGACGAGCTGCGGGGAAAGCAGTTGGGAAGCGATTGCCCATATCAAGGAACTGCTGACGGCCGCAAGGCAGGCCGGAATTCCGGTGTTCTTCACGATTATTGAGGGCAGCAGGTCCGCGCCGAATGACCGGATTGCGATTAAAGGCAACATTTTCGATCACCCCGAGCTGCTTGAAGGCGCAAAGGGAGCACAGGTGGTCAGCGAGCTTGAGCCGCAATACGGCGAAATCGTCATCTCCAAAAAGAAACCGAGCGCATTCTTCGGAACGCCGCTGATGTCATACCTGACGGCCCGCCATGTCGATTCGGTCATCGTGACGGGCTGTACGACAAGCGGCTGTGTGCGCGCTTCTGTCATTGATGCCTTTTCCAACAATTTTAAAGTCATTGTCCCGGAGGAATGCGCGTTTGACCGCGGCATTGCCTCTCATGCAATCAATCTCTTCGATATGCAGCAGAAATATGCGGATGTCGTGCCGGTAGCCGAAGTAATCGCGGAACTGAAACCATTGAGCGTTTAATAGGACAAGCAGCCGTTTAACCAATAACTTGGGCAGCAGAAATGGAGGATACTTATGGAGGTTCAAGGTGAAGTAAAGGTGAAAGCGGGAAAAGAAGCGGTGTGGAAGGCGCTTAATGATCCTGATGTGCTGAAAAAGGCCACACCGGGCTGCAATTCGATTACGGAGACGGAGCCGGATACGTACAAGGCCGATATTACGATCGGCATTGCAGCGGTTCGCGGCAGCTATGAGGCGGAGATTAAAATTCTCGACAAGGATGAGCCGGAGAATTACCGCCTTGTCATGAAGGCGAACAGTCCGGCCGGATTCATCGAAGGCGACGCCCGCGTTGAGCTTCAGTCCGAGAGCGATTCAGTGACGATTATCAAATATGACGGAACGGCCCAGGTGGGCGGCCTGATTGCCGGAGTGGGCCAGCGCATTCTGTCCGGGATCGGCAAGATGATTGTAAAAGACTTCTTCAAGAAGCTGGCGAAGGAAGTGTAAGGAAGGGAGGAGCCGCACACAATGAAACCCGCAGCGTTCGATTATTATAAACCGGAAACGTTGGATGAAGCCTTATCGCTACTGGATGAGTTCGGATATGACGCCAAAATTTTGGCGGGAGGGCAAAGCCTGATTCCGATGATGAATATGCGGCTGGCTAGACCGCCGGTGCTGATTGATATTAACGGCGTTCCGGGCATGACCGGAATTGAAGTCGGCGACAGCGAGATTGTCATCGGGGGGCTGACCCGTCATTACATGGTGGAGCACTCCGCAGAGATTCGGGATAGCTGCCCGATGCTCGCGGAAGGCATCAAGCTGATCGGGCATTCGCAGATTCGCTCCCGTGGAACGATTGGCGGCAGCATCGTGCACGCGGACCCTACGGCGGAGCTTCCGGTTATGCTGACCGCGCTGGGCGGGAAAGTAACCGTCGTGTCGAGCGGCGAAGAGCGGGAATTGACTCCGGAGGAGCTGTTCCTGACATATATGACGACAACGATTGAACCCAATGAAATTGTCAAATCCGTGCATTTTCCCGTCATCGCGGAACGGACAGGCCATGCGATTGAAGAGTTTACCCTGCGCAGCGGCGACTTCGCAATCATAATCGCAGCAGCCTCCGTTACGCTGGATGAGGAAGGTCTAATAGAGAGCGCTGCGCTCTGCATCGGCGGAGTGGACGGCGTTCCGGTCAAGCTGGACGATGTCACCGACGAACTCATCGGCCACGCTCCGAGCGATGAATTGTTCGCGGAGAGCTGCGCGCCAATCGTGGATATGGTTGAGCCGGAGAAGGATATACACGCCAGCGTCGAGTACCGCAAGGATTTATGCGTGGCGTTAAGCCGCCGAGTGCTGAAAAAAGCCGCAGACGAAGCAAAACTGGCCTGACAGGAAGAAAGGGAGGATGAGCGTCCATGACGGAAAAAACCGCGGAATCGAGCCGGTTGAAGACGATAACGTTGAAGGTCAACCATAAGGAATATACCGTTGATGTGGAGCCTCGCATGCTGCTGTCCGATGTCCTGCGCGACGAACTGAGGCTTACGGGAACGCATGTAGGCTGTGAGCACGGCGTATGCGGAGCCTGTACGATTATGATGGACGGCCGGCCCGTCCGGTCCTGTCTCGTGTTCGGGGTACAAGCGGATCAGGCGGACATCGTGACGGTTGAAGGACTGGAAAGCCAGGACGGGGAGCTTCATCCGCTGCAAAAGGGCTTCTGGGAAAAGCACGGACTGCAATGCGGATTCTGCACGCCGGGCATGCTGATGACGGCTTGTCACCTGCTGGAGCACAATCCGGACCCAAGCCGTGAGGAAATCCGCGAAGCGATCTCCGGCAACTTGTGCCGTTGTACTGGATATCAGGGGATTGTCGATGCGGTGGAATACGCGGCCAAAGAAATGAGGGAAAGGGCGGAGTGACATGTCGATTGGGGCAAGTCTGAAACGGCTGGAGGATTATAATCTCGTAACGGGCAGAGGGCAATATGTCGGCGATCTGCAATTTCCGGATCAATGCGAAGCCGTGATCATCCGGTCCCCGCATGCGCATGCGATCATTCGTTCCATCGATGTAGAAGAGGCCCGGGGCTTTGACGGGGTGCTCCTGATTCTGACCGCGTCCGACCTGCCGGACGACCTGCGTCCGATCCCGATGCGGCTGTCTCCGGACCCGATCCTAGAAAAGGCTCTGCAATATCCGCTCGCGAAAGACCGCGTCCGTTACGTGGGCGACCCGGTGGCCGTTATTGTCGCGAAGAACCGTTATGCAGCCGAGGACGCCGCAGATTTTATCCATATCGAATATGAAGTGCTGCCTCCGGTTACGGATGCGGTTCAATCGCTGGAGCCGGAGGCGCCGATCCTTCATCCCGATGCGGGTACGAATGAAATGTACCTGATTCACGGCAGGAAGGGAGAGGCGGCGGAGCGGCTGAAGACGTGCGAGCATGTGCTGGAGGAGGAGCTGTACGTGCAGCGGCACTCCGGCATTCCGATGGAAACGAGAGGGCTGCTTGCGCTATGCGATGAGGGCGAGCGGCTGACGGTATACGGCGCCGCGAAGGTTGTCCATTTCAATCATCAGCTGATGGCCCGGCTGCTGAACAAGAATATAGACGAAATCCGGCTGGTCGAAACGGATTGCGGCGGCGGCTTCGGGCCGCGCGGCGAATTTTACCCGGAAGACTATTTAATTCCGTTCGCTGCCATGCGGCTGAAGCGCCCGGTCAGGTGGATCGAGGACCGTCTGGAGCATTTCAAAGCGACCAACCACTCCAGAGAACAGAAGCACCGGGTAACGGTCGGCTTTGACGGCGACGGACGGATTTATGCGCTGCGGGATGAAATCTTCTTCGACCAGGGCGGGTATATCCGCACGCATGGTACGACCGTGCCGTCTCTGACCCAGGCCATGTTTCCCGGGCCTTACGATTTCAGCGACATTGAAATCGTAACGCATTTGGTATTGACCAACAAGACGCCGGTCGGAACGTACCGGGGGCCGGGACGGTTCGAGGGGACATTTGTCCGCGAGCGGGTCATCGACATGGTCGCCGCGTATTTGAAGCTGGACCCCACCATAGTCAGGGAACGAAATTACATTCGTCCCGAACAGATGCCCTATAGCAACGGGCTGTCCGCTCTCGGTCAAGTCATTGAATATGACAGCGGCGACTATGCCGAGACACTTGACCGCGCCCGGAAGTTCATGGGCTGGGAGCAGTTTGCCGGGAAGCAGTCCAGGGCCAGGCAGGAAGGGCGCTTTATCGGCCTTGGCTTTGCTTCCTTTGTGGAAAAGTCGGGCTTTGGCCCTTGGGAATTTGCCGAGGTGGAGATGCGGCCGGACGGCCGGGTGATTTGCAAGACCGGGTTGACGGAGGTCGGTCAGGGGATTACAACGACACTGGCGCAAATTTGCAGCGATCAGCTGGGCATTCCTTACGGCGATGTCAGCGTCGTTCACGGCGATACCGCGCTTGTGGAGAAGGGCAACGGCTCCTTCGCCACGCGCGGAGCGGTTGTCGGCGGATCGGCCGCCTGGCACGCAGCCGGCTTGCTGAAAGAGAAGCTGCTGAAGGTTGCGGCCGGGCAGCTTGAGGTTCCGGTGGACATGCTCGCCCTCAAAGACGGGGGCGTGGTGTATGCCGAAGCGGGGCAGGCCGCTATGCCGCTGGAAGAATTACTGCCGATTTGCTCGGACCTTGGCATTTCGCTGTGTGAGAAATACACGTTTCATATCGAGCATATGACTTACCCTTATGGCTGCCACGCCGCCGAAGTGGAGCTTGATCCCGACACAGGGGCATTGCAAATTCTGAATTATTATATTGCCTATGATCTTGGAAAGGCGATCAACCCGATGCTTGTGGAGGGCCAGCTCATTGGCGGAATGGCCCAGGGACTTGGAGGGGCTATTTACGAGAATCTGAAATATGATGAAATCGGACAGCTTGTGTCCGGCAGCTTCATGGATTATCTGATTCCAACCTCAATGGAAGTCCCGGAGGTAACAACCGAGATTCTGGAGAACTATCCTTCGCCGCTGAACCCGCTAGGAGTAAAGGGCGCGGGAGAAGGCGGAACGGTAGCTGTAGCCCCCGCGATTGCCAATGCGATCGTAAACGCGCTGCAGGAATACGCTATTCCGTTTACGTCTCTGCCCCTTCGGCCCGAACGCATTCGCGAGGCACTCAAACAAAGGAAGCCGGAGAGGTGATCCGAGCGAGATGAATTCACTGGCAGAAAAGTGGCTTGGGCAATTGACATTGGATGAGAAAATCAGCTTAGTCGCGGGAAAAGATCTTTGGAGCACAAGCGCTGTTGAACGGCTCGGGATTCCATCGCTCTGCATGACTGATGGCCCTCATGGAGTGAGGAAGGAGCAGGATGGCACGCTGCTTGGCGTCAGTAAGCCGGCCACCTGTTTCCCGACTTCGTCCGGACTGGCCTCCTCCTGGAATGTGGAGCTGATGGAACAGATCGGCGTAAGCCTAGGGAAAGAATGCCGGCAACTGGGCGTTCAAATCTTGCTGGGACCCGGCATTAACATGAAGCGCTCGCCTCTGTGCGGCCGGAATTTCGAATATTATTCGGAAGATCCCTTCTTGGCGGGAGAAATGGCTGCGGCGTTCATCAGGGGGGTTCAGAGCCGGAACATCGGCACGTCGCTGAAGCATTTTGCCTGCTACAATACCGAATTCGAGCGGATGACGATCAGTTCGGAAGTGGATGAACGAACAATGAGGGAGATTTATTTGGCTGCCTTTGAGCGTGTGGTCAAGAAAGCCGCGCCTTGGTCGATTATGAGCTCCTACAATAAAGTAAATGGTACCTATGCTTCGGAAAACCGGCTGCTGCTGACAGATATTCTTCGCGGGGAATGGAATTTTAGCGGGTTCGTGATGTCCGACTGGCTGGCGGTAAATGACCGGGTCAAAGCTCTTCAGGCCGGACTCGATTTGGAGATGCCAGGCCCTGCCCTGTCAAACGGCAAGCAGCTCCAAGAAGCCCTGCACTCGGGCGAGCTTGCCGAGGAGACACTGGATGGGGCGGTTCTGAATGTGCTGTCGGCCGTGGAGAAAAGCCTTGGGGGCACAGGGCCCGCTCCTGACGATCTTGACTGGAGCCTGGAGCAAGCTCACCGGCTTGCCCGGACAGCGGCCGAAGAGAGCATGGTGCTGCTCAAGAATGACAATCGCCTTCTGCCGCTTGAGCCGTCCGGGCTGCCTTCAATCGCAATTATCGGAAGAAATGCGAAGTTCCCGTTAATTCAGGGCGGCGGAAGCTCCAGTATCAATCCGTCATTCTTGGAAATTCCTTTCGACGAGATTGTAAAAATGCTGGACCCCGGGACGCAGATTATCTATGCGGATGGCTATGATGAGGATGGCGCGGTCAACCAAGGGCTGATTTCTGAAGCGGTTCGTGCAGCTCTTCAGGCGGAGGTCGTCCTTCTGTTTGCGGGCAGCACGGAGCTTGAGGGAAACGACAGGGAGAGCATGGATATACCTGCCGGACACTCAGCGCTGCTGCAAGCTGTGGCCTCTGTTCATAAATCCTGTGTTGTTGTACTGAATAACGGGTCTGCCGTAGATATGCGCGAGTGGATCTCGGATGCGTCCGCCGTGCTTGAGGCATGGCTTCCCGGGCAGGCAGGCGGCAGTGCCTTGGCTCGTCTGTTGTTCGGGGAGGTGAATCCTTCCGGTAAACTGGCGGAGACCTTTCCGGTGAAGCTGTCGGATAATCCGTCTTATCTGAATTTTCCCGGCGATAACGGCAAGACGGTATATGGCGAAGGATTATTTATCGGATACCGTTATTATGACCGCAAAGAGATTGAGCCGTTGTTTCCGTTCGGGTATGGCTTATCCTACACGAGCTTTGATTATACGGATCTTGAGGTTGTCCGGAAACCGGAAGAAGGCGGCTTCGCCGTGTCGGTCAAGGTAACGAATACCGGGAGCAGATGCGGGAAAGAAATTGTCCAGCTGTACGTTTCCGACCCGGATTGCGAGCTGGTTCGCCCGGACCGGGAATTGAAGGGATTCGCTAAGGTTGAACTCTCACCGGATGAAACACAGACCGTTACACTGCAATTAGAAAAAAGCGACTTCTCCTATTACCATCCGGCTGCCGGAGGCTGGACGGCCGACAGTGGAGACTTTATTCTGTCCATTGGCGCTTCTTCGCGCGACATTCGCTTGTCCACGCGCGTTCATATTGAATTCGCCGGTAAGACCGAAATAACGCTTGACGCAAACAGCCTTCTGAAGCAGTGGCTTAAGACTGAGCGAGGCTTGCAGGCTGTCCGCTACTTAGCTGAGCATGTTGCGGAAGATGAGAACCTGAAAGAGACGATTCTGGCCGGGAAGATGAGAGGCTTTTTCCTGGAGATGCCATTGTGGAGATTTATCAAGCTTCTGTCCAAAGACGGAACGGCGGAGCGCTGGTCCGACCGGATGATGGAAGAGTTGTTCGGTCTATAGACTGTGGAGGTGAAGGAATGAAGTATATAGGTCAGTCCATGAAACGGAAAATTGATCCGCGATTGACCAGTGGACAGGGGCGTTATATTGCCGATATTCACATGGACGGAGCGCTCAGCGCCGCTTTTCTGCGCAGCACGCACGCACATGCCCGTATTACGGAAATCGATCTGGAGCAGGCGAGAAATCTGCCAGGGGTCGTAGCGGTATTTGGCCCGGATGAAGCGGCGGACCTCCCCTGCCTGCCTGTTGTATTTCCCAATCCCAATCTGATATCCGTTACCCAGCGGCCGCTTGACAGAACCGTTCACCATGTCGGCGAGCCGGTTGCCATGGTCATTGCGGCCTCCAGATATATAGCCGAAGACGCAGTAGATTTGATCAAAATCAAATATGAGAAGCTCCCTGCCGTTTCCTTTCTGGAAGATGCCGCACGTCCCGGAGCGCCATTAGCCCACCAGCATATGGCATCCAATCTGGCGATGCACATCAGTCAATCGATCGGCAACGCTCATGAAAAGATGAAGGAAGCCGATGTCGTTGTCAGCCACCGGTTTGAAATCGGCCGGGTGAGCTGTCTGCCGATTGAGACGCGCGGGCTCCTCGCGAAGTGGAGCCATCACCAGCCGGAACCTGTGCTGGAAGTGTACGCCGCGACGCAGAGCCAGCATGAAATGCGTAAAATTCTGTCGGAAACGTTCCGGATCTCGGAACACCAGGTCCGGGTCATTGCCCCGGATGTCGGCGGCGCTTTTGGCGCGAAGGCTCCGTTCTACGTGGAGGACATGCTCGTTCCGTGGGCCTCGCTTCAGGTGGGCGCGCCCGTAAGCTGGATTGAGGACCGGATGGAGCATATGATGAGCTGCATCCATGAGCGCGAACAGATTCACGAGGCGACGCTGGGCGTAACCCGGGAAGGCAAAATCGTAGCGGTAATCGATAAAGGTCTGGCGAGCACGGGCGCATACGTACCGTGGGGCGTGATTGTTCCCATCATTACCTCTTCGCTAATCCCCGGCCCGTACCGCGTGACCGACTATGCCTGCGAAATCGACGTCTTCTATACGAATACGGTTCCGCTTGCGCCGTACCGGGGAGCGGGAAGACCGCAGGCGGCCATGATTCTGAACCGATTGCTGGATGAAGCGGCTCATGTGCTGAATATGGACCCGCTTGAAATAAAGCGGCGCAATCTGATTCAGGCGGATGAATTTCCGTACCGCACCGGTCTTTTGTCAAGAGACGGGAAGCCCCAGATTTACGATAGCGGCAATTTCCCTAAGCTTGTGGAAACCGTACAATTGGAAGGGGAGTACGCGCGGTGGCGCAAGCTTCAGGAGGAGTACCGGAAGCAAGGCAGAAATGTCGGAATCGGAACGGTCGTCTGTATCGAGAACACCGGCTTCGGCAATTATGAAGGGGCGACCGTCCGCGTGGAGGATACGGGCGAAGTGACGGTGTTTACAGGCGCCGCCACCCAGGGGCAGGGGCATGAAACGTCTCTGGCCCAGGTTGCGGCGGAAGTGCTGGATGTCCCGCTTGAGAAGGTGATCGTCCGGGAAGGCGACACGAGCCTCTTTCCGTACGGTACCGGCACATTCGCCAGCAGGATTGCGACCATTGCGGGCAATGCGGTGTACAAGGCGGCCCAGAAGGTGAAGCAGCATGCGCTCCGGCTTGCTGCGCATGAGCTGAATGTACCGGAAAACGCGCTTGAATTGGCCGGCGGGTATGTCCGTAAAAAAGACGAGCCCGGTATACACATTACACTGGGAGCCTTGTCCCATGCGGCGAAGGGGGGCGCTCCGGGGAAAACCTACGATCTTCCAACCGATCCGATGCTGGAGGCAACCGATTATTTTGCTCCCGAGGGTGCGGCCATTACGTCGATGTCCGATATGGCTGTCGTCGAGGTGGAGCCCGAGACGCTGCAAATTAAGGTTTTGCATTATTTATCGGTTCACGACAGCGGCAAGCTGCTTAATCCGCTGATTGTGACCGGGCAGTATCAGGGCGGCATATCGAATGGAATCGGCAACGCCTTATATGAAGAAATTGTCTACGACCGGGAAGGGCAGCTTCTTACGAGCAGCCTGATGGATTATCTCGTCCCTTCTTCCACGGAAATTCCGGAAATGACGATTCATCATATTGAAACGCCGTCTCCGCTGAATCCGCTTGGCGTCAAAGGAGCCGGTGAAAGCGGGTCGATCCCGGTTCTCGCCGTCATTCAGTCGGCCGTTCAGGATGCGCTGCGTCATACGGGCGTCAAAATTCATAAAATACCGGTTAAACCTTTGTATCTGAAGGAGCAATTGAGCAAAGCGGCGTTGGAACAAGGTGAAGTTGCCATTCAATAATGGGTCAAGCTTCTGTAAGCGTGAAACCGGCCGGAGGGAACTGAAATACCGAAATTCATAAAAACAGCAAGCTTCCGTGCCGCCGGAAGCTTGCTGTTTTGCCGGGAGCGGTCCATGCACTCTGCCTGTCGTTAGTTCGTGCTTTCGCGAATCGCCAGATAATGCGTGACATTGGAATGCTGCGGGATATCCGAAGCGCCCTTAATCATTTTGATCAGGTTGCGGGTGGCCGTCATGCCGATTTCCGTTGCGGAATACTCCACCGTTGAGAGCTTGGGGCGGAAGATGGACGACAGATAGCTGCCGTCAAACCCGAATACAGCTACATCCTCCGGAATTCGCATGCCTTGATCCAATACATAATTCATCGCCCCGATCGCCATCCAGTCCGTTGAGCAGAATACTGCGGTTGGCATTTCGCCGGTTTCCGCCAGCTTGCGCATGGCGTTCATCCCGTCATCCACGGACAGCGCGCTATTCACAACCCATTCCCTGCGGACGGGAAGTCCCGCATCGTTCATCGCCTGGCGAAATCCCTGGTAACGGTCGTTTCCAATGCCCTCGTCGCCTATTCCACGAATCATCGCGATGCGGCGGTGTCCCTTTTGGATGAGATGGGTCACGGCTTCGTAGGAGGCGGTGATGTTATCCACATGGACGGAAGGGATGGATGGAGTATTGGAGATCTGCCCGATTACAACGCAGGGAATTCCCGACGCTTCAATCGTTTGGGTATGCCTTCGTTCCAGCATGGACCCGACAAAAATGATACCCTGCGACTCGATGTTCCCGAACCTTCTCAAATGATCAAGCTCGCTTTCAAGCGTTCCGTCCGTCAGCCCGATAAGCAGCTCATAGCCGTACAACCGGGAAACCGACTCAATGCCCGCCACCATATCATTAAGCACCGTCTGGCTGAACTGGGGGGCAATGACTCCGATCAACGCGGAATCGGTCTTGGCGCCATCGCCTGCGGCAACGCCGGAACGGTAGTTAGTCTGCTTGATGGCTTCCATCACTTTCATCCGGACTTCCTCGTTTACCGGTTTACTGTTATTGATGACTCTGGAGACGGTTGAGATGGAAACCCCAGCCATTTTGGCAATATCATGAATCGTTACCTTCATCTTAGCACCACAACTCCGAATAATAAGATGTCCCATAGCGGGAAAATATTTTCCTAAAAAAGCTGTATAATTCGAGAATGGCTATCTTTTTTCCTGAGTGGAAGACGAGATTGGCACGAAAAAAATGCAACCAATTTTTAAGCCTATCGGCGATAGAATAGCTCAAGTGCAGTATTATCGCAGTGTTTTATATGCTGGCTTCTATATATATGTATCATAACACGGCAGCATCCTATTTCCAATTGGACTTGACCGGGAAAAAACATTCGTTCTATACTGCAAATAGGAAAAAATTTTCCCTAAAGCAGGTTGGAGGAGCTGACAGCAGTGGAACGAATTTGGTGGAAAGAAGCGGTGGCATATCAAATCTATCCCCGCAGTTTTATGGACGGCAACGGTGACGGAATCGGCGATTTACGGGGAATTATCGGCAAGCTGGATTATCTGAAAAACCTAGGGATCGACGTGATCTGGATCTGCCCGATCTACAAGTCGCCCAATGACGATAACGGGTACGATATTTCGGATTATCATGACATTATGGACGAATTCGGTGCGATGGAGGATTTCGACGAGCTGCTGGAGCAGGTTCACCGCAGAGAGATGAAGCTGATCATGGACCTGGTCATCAACCATACCTCGGATGAGCATCCCTGGTTCATCGAATCGCGGTCAAGCAAAGACAACCCGAAACGGGACTACTATATATGGGCCGATCCGAAAGACGGCGCGGAGCCGAATAACTGGGACAGCATCTTTGGCGGGTCTATCTGGGAATATGACATGGTTACGGACCAGTATTTTATGCATGTGTTCTCCAAGAGACAGCCGGATCTGAACTGGGAGAATCCCGATGTGCGCCAGGATTTGTACGAAATGGTCAACTGGTGGATGGATAAAGGCATTGACGGTTTCCGGATCGACGCCATCTCGCATATAAAGAAGCTGGCCGGCTTTCCCGACCTTCCGAACCCGGAAGGTTTGCGCTATGTGAGTGCTTTTGAAGGGCATATGAACCGGGAAGGCATCCATGATTTCCTCGAAGAACTGAAGCGGGAAACGTTCGACAAGTACGATATTATGACCGTCGGGGAAGCGAGCGGGGTTACGGCGGAAGACGCGGATCAGTGGGTCAGCAAGGAAAAAGGCAAGTTCAACATGGTGTTCCAATTCAATCATATGCATCTGTGGGACAAGAGCCTGGAGAGCGGCTTCGACCTGCTAACCTTCAAAAAGGTGCTGACCGAATGGCAAAAAGCGCTTGAAGGCACCGGCTGGAACGCGCTCTTTATGGAGAATCACGATAAACCCCGCTCGGTCTCCACTTATGGAGATGACGGAGCGCTGCGGGTGCAGTCGGCCAAGGCGCTGGCAACGATGTATTTTCTGATGCAAGGGACGCCTTTCATCTATCAGGGGCAGGAGATCGGCATGACGAACGTGCAGTTCCCGTCTATCGACGATTATGACGATGTGCATATGAAGAACGTGTACCGTCTTGAAAGGGAGGAAGGCAAGTCCCATGAGGAGATTATGCAGGTCATTTGGAAGAACGGGCGGGACAACTCCCGAACGCCTATGCAGTGGACTGCCGGGGAGCAGGCCGGATTTACAGCAGGAACGCCATGGATGAAGGTGAATCCGAATTACAAGGAAATCAATGTCGAAAGCGAGATTGAGAATCCCGACTCGGTTTACCACTATTATAGAAAAATGATCCATCTGCGCAAGAGCCATCCAGTCGCCGTTTATGGCGCCTATGACCTGATCTTGCCGGAGCACAAGCAGATTTATGCTTACACCCGAACGCTTGAGGATGACCGGCTGCTGATTATCACCAACCTGTTCGCGGAAGAGGCGCTGTTCCATTTGCCAAAAGCTGTCCGTTACAGCTCTGCCGAGTTACTGCTCTCCAATTATGAAGCTCCTGCGGGCGGCAGCATCCGGACGATTAACCTGAAGCCTTATGAGGCAAGGGTATACCGGCTGGCTCAAAAACAGTAATTTGGTTAAAATAAGGCTGGAAAGGAGAGAATTCCATGACTTCCAGACAGAAGAGCCTTAGGTTCTCCCGAATACTATGGCTATCGCTATTCCTTCTGATAATCGCCGGCTGTGCCTCAATTAATACCCCTCCTGGCAATGAAGCTTCAGTATCGAGCCAGGCGCCTACTTCTTCAGAGGCGCCTGCCGCATC
>NZ_ASSD01000035.1 GCF_000520715.1 Paenibacillus zanthoxyli JH29 | reverse complement strand
ACCGGACAGAGGCTTATCTGGCGCAAGATCCCCGCCTCTCTGAGTAGGGAGCCTTCAGAGCGGCATCGTGTTCGGGCCTTGTGAACGGTCACTTGCAGAGGTCATTTTCTATTTTCTTCGGATCAAAAAAAACAGTCCCCCGCCGCAAAGGCGCAGGGGACTGCTAAAATTCTATAGCTTCGTTGGGAGCAGCCGCTATTCGACATTGCTATGCTGCTTGTACGCCGCAGCATGATCGACGCCCCGCAGCTCCGCAAAGCTCAGGCAGACACTGTCCAGCACGAGATGGACGCACTGGTCGAACAGGGAGCCGAGCGGCTGTACGCTTTGGCGTTCACCCTCCCGGCGGTGCTTGGTCGCCGCTGGAATGGTCAGCAGCCGCGAGGCGGACCGGCCCAGCGGCGAGCCGTCATCCGTCGTCAGGGCGATCACGAACGCGCCCAGCTCCCGCGCCTTCTGTGCCGTCCATACAACGCCGTGCGTCGTTCCCGACCCGGATACGGCGACCAATATGTCGCCTGGGGAGATGGACGGAGTAATCGTCTCGCCGATGACGTATACGGTCGCACCCAAATGCATCATCCGCATGGCGAATGATTTCGCCATAAGACCCGACCGGCCCTCGCCCACAACAAAGATCCGTTTCCCTCCCGCCAGCAGCACGGCCGTCTCGGTTACAGCCGCTTCATCCACACGCTCCAGCACTTCCTTAGCTTCTGTAAGGATTTCCTTCAGCTTGCTCATCTTGGCGTCACTCCTTATCTGGCTTATGTCAGCTCGAACGTCCGCTCTCCCGGCCCTCTCCGGTATATTCCCGAATACGCTCCTTGAACTCGCGTGCCGCCTGCGCCGGATCAGGCGCCTTTGTAATCGTCG
>NZ_ASSD01000034.1 GCF_000520715.1 Paenibacillus zanthoxyli JH29 | reverse complement strand
GGGGCGGCCAGCTTCCGGACCCGCTGCGGCAGGGAGGACGGAAGCTCGAGATCAGTTGCAGCAATCTCAGGCGGGTCGCTGCCCGCCAGCTTCCGCAGCACGGTGGGATCGCTCTCGGGCAGCAGCGAATCCACCGTATATTCGGTCACTTTGGAGGAGCCCGCCAGGTCGGGCAGAGCGAAGCTTCCCTTCTCTCCGCCTGCCAGAATATAGCCGAGAAGGCTCCCGTCCAGCTGTCTGATATCCGAGACGGATAGCACCTTGCCGGCGGCAAACACGGGAATAGCGCCTGAGGACGGAGACGCGAAACGGAACCGCTGACGAAGAACACGCCCGCCCGCAGCCTTGGCATCCCCGGAAGAAAGGGCGGTCAAACTTAGCGGTGAGGCTGGAGCAGCCGCCTTCGTCCAGCGGCGCCCGTCATACCGGTCCATACTTTCTCCGCGCAAGTAGGTGGAACGGGAGCTTTCCACCGTGAAGACCGGGTCTTCGCTTCGCGTGAGCGGCCCGCCCAGTTCGCCGCCCGAGCTGTATCCCGTGGTCCCTGTAGTCCCCGCAATCTCGGCCGTGCGGCTGCGCAGTCCATCGAATGCCCAGTCCCGCAGCTGCTGGGCAGCCGACTTCAGCGGCTGAACCCGGTCCGGCTGTCCGCCGGGCAGTTCTGCTCCGGTCCAGGCCGCCACCGTCAGGCTCCCCGCCAGCAGGCAAGCAGCGCCGGTCCAGCGGAGGAACGGGACTCGGGCCGCAGCGCCGGCCCTTTCCAGCAGGCGCGGCAGGCTGCTCATTCCTTGCATCCAT
>NZ_ASSD01000033.1 GCF_000520715.1 Paenibacillus zanthoxyli JH29 | reverse complement strand
CGGGGTCCCGCCGTTAGCGGAGGCCCCATTCCGAAGGAGTCGATCCGTTTGCGGATTCTGGCTAATTCGGACGGGGCGCAGGATCAACTGGTGAAGCGGCAGCTTCGCGATAAAATTGTGGAGCAGATGAATGGATGGGTCGCTGAACTTCAGGACCCGCAGAGTCTGAATCAGGCGCGTGCCGTTATACGCGGGCATTTGCCGGAGCTGAAGCAACTGGTGGGTAATGAACTGGACAAGCGAGGCATCGGCTACGGTTATAAGGTGGAGCTGGGTGTCGTTCCGTTCCCGACCAAGCTGTACGGAGGGACGGTTTATCCCGCTGGCGAATATGAAGCACTTCGTGTAACACTTGGAAAAGGAGAAGGACAAAACTGGTGGTGCGTGCTGTTCCCTCCGCTTTGCTTTATCGACGCAGGATCAGGCGATGCGGCAGCCAAGCCTGCCAACGATGCAAAGGCCAAGACTGTGAAGGCATCTGCGAATGGAAAAGGCGCTGCTGCAAAAACGAAGACGGCACAGGCTGAGCTGTCGCCGGATCGGAAGCCGGATAGCGCTGCCCAAGCAGAAACTCCCGCAGAGCAGCCGAAAGTACGGTTCTTTGTCTGGGATCTGCTGCTCAAAATCGGAAGCTGGATCAGGGGCTTGTGGGCATAGGTTCTATTGTTTTGCCGCCGGATATGTTACTATTTTCATATAGATAAACGGCCCCACGCGGTGGGGCCGTTATTTTTGGAATATAAAGAGAATCAACTATTTCACAGTCCCGCAGAGCATCTAAAGCAGGCTTTAAATCGAAGGCTTCATCATGCGGGACTGTCTTGCAATGGGGGCTTATGAACATGGAGACAAAATATTGGAAGCTCAGCTGCGCAGAGAAGGAAACCGGTTGGGAGCGGAGCGATAGCGCGGCGGACCTTGAGGCGATTGCAGAGGCGGCGGAGCTGCTGAGGGAGGGGAATACGGTCGCTTTTCCGACCGAGACGGTGTACGGTTTGGGAGCGGATGCACGTAATACGGAGGCGGTCGAGGCGATTTTCCAGGCAAAAGGGCGTCCTTCGGACAATCCGCTCATCGTCCATATTGCCGACCGGGCGGCGCTTGAAGAGCTTGTGACGGATGTGCCCGCAGCGGCGGCGTCCTTAATGGACGCCTACTGGCCCGGTCCGCTGACCGTGGTGCTACCGCTGCGGCCGGGCGTGCTGTCGCCGCGCGTAACCGCGGGCCTGGACACGGTCGGC
>NZ_ASSD01000032.1 GCF_000520715.1 Paenibacillus zanthoxyli JH29 | reverse complement strand
CCTCCCCACAATTTCTGTCTAATCATTGGAAACTCTTTAAACAAACGTCTTGCGGAAACCCCTTTTAAGGCTTTTATCATATCAGGTATCGAATGCTGTGGTGTACAATCCACTAAAAGATGAATGTGATCGGAGTCACTTTCAATTTCAGATATTGTGAAGTTGTTATCGGATGCAATCTGAACAAGAATTTCTTTTAGTCTTACGTCTATTTCTTCGACAAGAATCTTGTGTCGGTACTTTACGCACCATACGATGTGGTACTGAATGGCATAGACATAACCACGACCATGCTTTATTTCGGACATATCATCACCTCTGGCTACAGAATAACATATGTCCGTGTTGTTTTTCTATAGAAACCTTGACACTAAAGGGATT
>NZ_ASSD01000031.1 GCF_000520715.1 Paenibacillus zanthoxyli JH29 | reverse complement strand
CAACCTATGTGCTTATCGAAAGTAACGGTACGTGCTAGTAAGAAACCCCTGCTTCTTAACGAAGTGTAAGCAGGGGAGGTTCATCTAGAGAAATGACGGATCATCGTCTGGTTTGTATTGTGATCATGGGAGGCGATCGGTATGAAGGATTTTATGACTTTCTCTTCCACTCTTTTTTTGGGAGTGATCAGCCTGCTCCATTATTATTGGGCCTTCGGAGGAAAATGGGGCTCCCGGGTTGCCATGTATTCGAGGGAAGGGGAACAGCAGCCGGCACATTATCCCGGAGCGGTGGGTACGAATATCGTAGGGACACTGATTTTGTTCGCCGGCTTACTTCTGCTGATTCAAAGCGGGCATGTTCCGTCTATCGGGGCCAGCGCATTTACTCGCTGGGGATGTATCGTCTGCGCTTTCGTATTTGTCGTCCGGGCAATCGGGGACTTCAAATATTTAGGCTTTTTCAAACGCGTTAAGCATTCCGCCTTTTCAAGATACGATACATGGCTGTACAGTCCACTATGTTTCTATTTGGGACTGACCTATATACTCATTTTGATCTGAAGCCGCTTTGAAAAATATTCGAGAATGCTGCCAAATTGCTTCGACGCTATTTTTCGTATTTTTCGTATATAATGTTTTAAATAATTGATGAATCACTAACTACCTAAGTCGTCTCTCGGAATTTCAACAGAAAGCAGTAAAAGATGCGGTAAAACTCATTCAATCTGGTCAGTGCTTTGACGGTAGCGACATACAAATCTAACGTCGTTACGGGAGACGATAGTTTAAAAGTGGCATAAAAGGAGGCCCTCCTTCAGAGAGGACGCCGCAGCCGTCCCCTCTTGAATTTCGCCCTAATTCATGGTCATGCCGCCTGTTACATTGATCGCCTGTCCGGTCATGTATGATGCAAGCGGGCTGGCCAGAAATAGCACAACATTCGCGACATCCTCCGGCTGCGCCGTCCGGCCCAGCGGCACCTGTGAACAGTCCTCGGCCAGGATGTCCTCCGGCGTCATCCCGCGCAGCTGCGCGCCTTCCACCCGTTCGCGGCGCTTCATGTCGGTCTCGACAATGCCCGGACAAACCGCGTTCACCAGAATCTGCTCGCGGGCAAGCTCCAGCGCCATAACCTTCGTAAATCCAAGCACGGCATGCTTGGAAGCGACGTATCCGCCCATGCAGCGGTAGCCGTTCTTGCCGGCCTGCGAGGCGATATTGATGATGCGTCCGCCGCCGCCCTGCCGGAGCATTTGTCTCGCTCCCGCCTGGGAGACAAGATAGACGCCCTTGGCGTTGACGTCCATGACCTTATCCCAATCGCCTTCCTTGATATCCACCGCAAAATCCATCGTAGAAATGCCGCTGTTGTTCACCACGAAATCAATTCTGCCGAATGTCTCCACGGCAAAGCCGATCAGTCTATCTGCGTCCTCCGCACGGGTAACGTCGCAGCGGATCACCGCCAGCCGGTTCGGGGTGATTTCTTTCCCTTCACAGGCGATATCCCCGATAACGACATTGGCACCAGCTTCCAGGAACAGATCCGCAATGCCCTTGCCGATACCGGACAGACCTCCGGTTATGACCAGCGTCTTGCCGGTCAAATCGATTGTCAGCATCGTTCTTTCCGGCTCCTTAGCGGCGCGTGAAGGGATCGTCGCTGATGCCCGCCTCAAGCACGAGCTTCGCATATTCCTTCGCGCTGAACAGGGAATGGTCTTTGTAGTTGCCGCATTCCAGAGCGCTGACCGCAGGTACGGTCTCCGTTTCCAGAACCTTGCGCAGCACTTTGGTCAGCGCCGCCGCTACCGCCGATGGCTCATGCTCATCCCAGATAATCAGATAGAAGCCGGTGCGGCATCCCATAGGCGAAATATCAATGATTCCGGGCAGCTCATCGCGCAAGTAAGTTGCCAGCAAATGCTCCAGCGTATGAAGGGCAGCGGTCGGCAGCGCGTCGGTATTGGGTTGAAGCAGTCTCAGGTCGTATTTTTGAACAATGCTTCCTGCATCGTTTCGTTCCGTTCCGGCAACCCGCACATAAGGGGCCTTAACTTTCGTATGATCCAATTGAAAACTTTCGACTTTAGCCATGTGTCTCTTCCTTTCACTTGTTCAAATCTATTTTCTTCAATGCTTATTTCAAAGTATCATACTCGGAATTTAAAGTAAACTAGTATTTTATATTTCATCCAATGAACAAATAAAAAATAGATAATCCCAGCGGTATAACGTATTGACAGCAATAAAGATGCGTACTATCATGAAAAACAAATAAATCCGATTAATTTAATTGGTTAAATGAGGTAATCGGAGAAAAATCTATTGAATGGATATTTAAGGGGGAAGGTTGTTAATGAAAAAGGTAATGAATCGATGGGTATCACCGCTATTACTGATTATGGCTGTTGTGCTTCTGATCTCGGGATGCGGGAACAGCTCCAACGCCGCTTCGTCAGGGAATGGTTCTGAGCAGGAATCCAAAACGCTGCGCATCAGCTTTAACCCGGGGCCATACAGCGATCAATTTAAGAACGGCGTTGCGCCTTACCTTGAGAAAAAAGGGTACAAGATTACATACAAGGAGTTCACGGACGGCATTCAACCGAATGTGGCCGTATCACAAGGGGAGATAGACGCCAATGTCTTTCAGCATTCCCTATACCTTGACTCGATCAACAAAAGAGAAGGGATTAACCTGATTGGCGCGGTCCAAGTTCCGACTCCTCCGATGGGCCTGTATTCCAAGAAGCATAAGAGCCTGGATGAGATCAGCGACGGCGCCCAGGTCAATCTGCCGAACGAGCCTGTCAACATGCTGCGGGCTTTGACCATTCTGAAAGAAGCCGGCTGGATTACGCTGAAGGATAATATTGATCCGCTGCAAACTTCGCTTAATGACGTCACTTCCAATCCGCATAATATCAAATTTGTGCCGACGGAGCCCGCTCAAGGACCTCAGGCGCTTCAGGATGTGGATTTTGCCGCCATTCAGGGCAACTTCGCCATTGCGAATAACATCAAACTGACAACGGCGCTGAAGCTTGAAAATATGACGGACCCATTCACCAACATCGTAGCGGTGGACAGTAAAAATAAAGACAAGCAGTTCGTTAAGGACATTATCGAAGGCTATCATTCCCAGGAATTCAAGGACTACATCAAATCCAATCCGGCGTATGAAGGCTACAGATTACCAGCTTATTTCAACGAATAAAAATCAGGAGGAGGTGTAATCATGGTGAATTTTAAATCTTCCGCTGTCATTGGCCGGCTTCCCGAGCACTATTTCAGGGCACTCAAGGAAAAAGTGGCTGACTACCGCAGCAGAGGCATTGATATTATCGATCTGTCCAGCGGCAATCCGGATCAGCCGACCCCAGAGCATATTGTCCGCAGCCTGAAGGAAGCGGCCGACAAGCCGGAGAACCATGGCTACCCTCCTTTTTACGGAAAAAAGAGCACGCTTGAAGCCGTCGCCGCCTTCTATAAACGTGAGTACGGCGTCGATCTGGACCCGGAAACGGAGGTGGCTGTTTTTCACGGATCGGGCATCGGCATTATGGGAATTTCGCAGGCTTTTCTCGGAACCGGGGATGTTCTGCTGACGGCCAATCCCGCCTATCCGCCGTATTATGCGGCGGCCGCGATGGCCGGGGCGGAGGTGCACGCGATCCCGGTATACGAAAAGAACGGATTTCTGCCGGATTACCGCACGGTTCCGGAGGAAATCATCCGGCGTGTGAAGCTGCTGCTGCTTAACTATCCGAACAATCCGACCGGAGCGGTGGCGACGAGGGGCTTCTTCGAGCAGTCGGTCGCTTTGGCCGCCAAGCATCATTTTCCGGTGGTGAACGACTTCGCATACGGCGCGTTTGGCTTTGACGGGCACAAGCCGATCAGCCTTCTGCAGATTCCCGGAGGCAAGGAGTACGGTGCGGAAATCTATTCGCTGTCCAAGACCTTCAATATGGCGGGATGGCGGTTCGGGTTCGCCGTTGGCAACGCATCGGTCATCGCCGCTTTGAAGCTATATCACACCCATGTGTACAGCACGATATTCGGCGCGGTGCAGGATGCGGCCGCCGCCGCGCTGCTCGGACCGCAGGGGAATGTGCAACAGCTTGTCGAGTCTTATGAACGCAGGCGCGATCTTTTAGTATCGAAGCTGCGCAGTATTGGCTGGGACGTTTCTGCTCCCGCAGGAACCTTTTTTGCCTGGTTTAAAGTGCCAGAGGGCTACCGGTCGCTGGAATTTGCCGAGAAGCTGCTGGAAGAGGCTCATGTTGCGGTCGCTCCGGGCGAGGGATTCGGCTCACAGGGCGATTCTTATGTGCGGATCGGACTGGTGAACAGCGAGGAGCAGCTGCTGGAAGCCGCCGAGCGGATGGCAAGAACGGGAATCTTCCGCAAGTCTGCCGTTCAGTTAAGTGAAGGGAGACCATGAGGATGATCGAATTAAAGGATATTCACAAGACGTTTACACGCAAAGGACAGACGATTGAAGCGCTGAAGGGCGTAAACTTACGGGTCGATAAAGGCGATATTTTCGGAGTGATCGGGTACAGCGGCGCTGGCAAAAGTACATTGATTCGGATGGTGAACTATCTGGAGCGGCCGACGAAAGGCCGGGTCTTCGTTGAAGGTGAAGCGCTGGATCAATTCTCTCCGGTACAGCTTCGCAAGACCAAGAAGAAAATCGGCATGATCTTTCAGCATTTCAACCTGCTGGAGTCGAAGACGGTATACGATAACATCGCCATTCCGCTCGTGCTGCTGAAGCAGGACAAGAAGAGCATCCGTGAGCGCGTAACCGAGCTGCTGCAGTTTATCGGGCTGGCCGACAAAGCGGACAGCTACCCGAAGGAACTGTCGGGGGGCCAAAAGCAGCGGGTCGGCATTGCCCGGGCGCTGGCAAGTAATCCTTCGATTCTTCTCTGCGACGAAGCAACCTCAGCGCTTGATCCGCAGACGACTAAATCCATTCTGGATCTGCTGAAAAAAATAAATGAAGAATATCATATCACCATTCTCATGATCACGCATGAAATGGCCGTCATTCAGCAAATCTGCAACAAGGTAGCCGTCATGGAACAAGGCGAGATCATCGAGCAGGGCGAGGTGCTCGAAGTCTTCGGCAATCCTCAGCATCCCACTACGGAGAGCTTCGTGCGGACCGTTATTCAAACCTCGGTGCCGGAAAGCGTGCTCCAGAGCCTAAGTCCGGAAGGAGCGGGGCGGCTGTTCAAATTGAAATTTGCGGGCGGCAACGCTTCGGAGCCGATCATCGACAGCCTGATTCGAAAATATAACGTCAGCGTCAACATTCTGTTTGCCAACATGAGCCAAATCCAGAACACGACGCTTGGCATGATGATTGTGCAGCTCGGCGGCGAGGATCGGGATATTTTCCGGGCTGTTGAATTTCTCGGATCACGGGGCGTTGAGATTGGAGAGCTTCAGGATCTTCAGGAATTTCAGAACCGCCGGAAAGACCCGGTTATTGCAGAAAGTCATAAGGATCGGGTGATTAAGGAGGTGACGGCGGTATGAATACGATTATTACAGCGGATCAGCTGTTTCAGGCGCTGCGTGAAACGGTGGTCATGGTGGGGGTATCGCTGTTTTTCGGGGCGCTGCTCGGCATTCCGATCGGCATCGTGCTTGTTATTACCCGGCCCGGGGGCATCCTGCAGAACCGGTTCGTTTTCGCTGTGCTTAATCCGCTAATTAATGTGGTCCGGTCGCTGCCGTTTATTATTTTGCTGGTCGCCATTATTCCGTTTACCCGGCTGCTCGTTCATACTTCGATTGGGACCAGCGCCGCCATCGTTCCCCTGGTGGTCTATGTGGCGCCGTATATCGGCCGGCTGGTTGAGAACTCTCTGCTCGAAGTCAGTCCCGGAATCATGGAAGCGGCTGAAGCGATGGGGGCGACGACGTTTCAGGTGATCTGGCATTTTCTGCTCCCTGAGGCGTTCGGTTCCCTGATTCTGACGATGACTACCGCGACCATTGGGCTTATCGGGGCAACGGCGATGGCTGGAACAGTCGGAGGGGGAGGCATCGGCGATCTTGCCATTTCCTATGGATACCAGCGTTTTGACACCTTCGTTATTCTCGTTACGGTTGCCATTCTCATCGTTTTTGTTCAGGGCATACAATCCGCAGGGAACCGGTTCGCCCGCAAGGCCCGCCGGGATTAGATGGCAGGCGCCTGGCGAAATCCTGAAGGGTGAACTTCAGTGGATGAAAATGAAGGAGGTACGAGCGGGGGAGCTCCTGGTTTGATGCGCTGGCGAAACCGTCACGGTTAGCTGCTAAGGGAATACATGCAAGGACTAGAAATTAGGCTGGTCTAAAGGAGTCGAATGGATGAGCATAGCGATCATAGGCGCAATGGAAGAAGAGGTGGAATGGCTGCTGGGCCGGCTGGAGAATGTTCACAGATCGGAAGCGGCGGGAGGAATGTATTACACCGGAACTTTGGATGGACGGGAGATCGTGCTGCTGCAAAGCGGCGTAGGTAAAGTCAATGCGGCGTTGACGACGGCGCTGCTGATTGAGCGGTACGAGCCGGAGCTGATTATTAATACCGGTTCGGCCGGAGGCATCGGCAGCGGCCTGCGGATCGGCGATGTTGTCGTCGGAACGGAGCTGGCTTACAGCGATGTTGATGCGACGGCTTTTGAGCGGTACGTTTACGGTCAGGTGCCGCGGATGCCGGCCCGTTACCCGGTTCAGGAGGAATTTCTGGCGCTCGCCCGCCAGCTGTCAACCGCCAGGGAGTCGGAAGAGAGTGTCTTTACGGGCCTGATAACGACCGCAGATTCTTTTATCGGCCGCCGTGAGGCCGCAGACTTGATCCGCGAACGGTTTCCCGAATCGCTTGCGACGGATATGGAGGGGGCCGCTGTCGCCCAGACCGCGTACCGGTTCGGCGTGCCGTTTCTGGCCGTGCGCGCTATTTCCGACATCGCCGGAACCGCTGCGGAAGAGCTGTTCACCTCTAACCTGGATTTGGCGGCGCTGAATGCCGCCAGATTCGTTCTCGAATGGCTGGACCTCTATCATCCGGCGTACAGCACCGGCATATAACGCTTATTGCTCTGTACCGGATACAGACGAAGGGAGCGCAAGATCCGTATTGCACGGGTCCGCGCTCCCTTTATTATTTTTGCAGGATGAATTTATCGATAACTTGCTTGACTCCGTCCTCATTATTGCTTGCAGTTATATAATTCGCGATCTCTTTCAGCGCCGGAATGGCATTGCCCATCGCTACGCCAAGACCGGCGGTCTCCAGCATTTCATGGTCGTTCCACGAGTCGCCGACGGCGATGGTCTCGGAGATATTGCAGCCGAAATAGTCGGCCAGAAATTCGAGCGCCAGCCCTTTCGTACCTTCCTTGTGCATGATTTCAAGAAAGTGAGGCTTCGATTTGGTAATGTGAACCTCGCTGCCGAGCAGCTCCCGGAGCTTGGGCGCCAGTTCGTCGAGGAAATCGGGATCGTCGATGATCAGCAGCTTAGGGGTCTTGATCCCGGCAAGCTTTTCCGAGTCCGGCTCAATATAATACTGGGTCTTGTTCAGTGCTGCATAATCGATCAGCTTCTGGTTCTCCTCACGGGAATACAGCTTATCGTCGACATAAGTTTGCAGATGCAGATTGTGCTCTATGCAGTATTTAAAAACTTTATGAACCGCGTCCTGAGGCACGAAGCGCTCGTACAGCACTTTTTCGTCCATCAGATTCTTCACAAGGGAGCCCTGATAAGTAATGATCGGCACATTAAGTCCGGTCTGGCGGGCAATGGCTTGGGCGGATGCGTAGGCGCGTCCGGTGGCGAGCGTGACAACCACACCTGCGGCTATGGCCGCTTCCAGCGCCGCCTGCGTGGCGGGGGTTACTTCCTTGTCGTCATTGATCAGCGTGTCGTCAATGTCGATGGCAATCAGCTTGTACATTCGGGTTCTCTCCTTATATAAATCTGCTGCTTGGGAAACGGATAAGCTGACTAAATTGTATCCTAAAAATAAGGGGAGAACAATCGCGCAAATACGGACTGGACAAAAGGAAGAAGGCTTGGTATACTTCGATAACCGCACGTGTGTTCGTGTTTGTGAGAGACGGTGCCGTCCCAAAAGGACAGCGCAGCCGTTTCTTCCTAGCATCTTAGAAAGGGGTGTTTGCAAACGATGATGGGCAAATCCCACCTGGTGATCAGCACCGGGGTCACTTTATCGGCCATGCAATGGGCCGGCTGCCATCTCACGGTTCCCGTTGTCGCCGTAGCGGCACTCAGCTCGCTGCTTCCCGATATCGACGAACCGAATTCGCTGCTTGTGCGCAGTGCGGTTCCCGCCTTTTTGCTGCGCACGCTTCAATTAACGTTGATCGGCGCTGCCATCTTTCTGTATTTTGCGGATGTTGCGCCGTATCCCTGGAATATCGTGCTGGCGCTGCTCATTGGCAGCGTGGCGTTTCTGCCGGGGCGAAGGCTGCGCAAGCTCGTTATGCTGCTGATCGCAGTGGGACTCGTGGCATTCGGAAGCGCATATGATCCCTGGAATGCGATCGCCGCCAGTATTTTGGTCATTGCCACGCTCGTTCCCCACCGGGGCCTGACCCATACACTGTACGGCGTGGCTGGGTGGACGGCGCTGCTGTATATTGCCGGGAAGGGAATGGAAAGCGGGAGCCTCCTGTGGATTGCCGGCGGTCTATCGTACGCGCTGCATCTGCTTGCGGACTCGCTAACCCAGCGGGGCATCACTCCGCTGCCGCCCCTGCCCTTCAAGCTGCGCTTGAAGCTGATGAGTACCGGCACAAAGAAGGGCGGGGCCGTGGAAGGAGTTTGCGTCACGCTGACGCTTTTGCTGGTCGTCCTGACATTTGTTGTTGGCCGGTAGCGGCGGGCTTTGGACCCTTGAAATTCCCCAGGGACGTATAGCGCGGACTGAGGCACGGAGAGCTTTTTGGCGTCGGATTCATCGGACCTTAAAGCGCTCCGTGCTTTTTTTATCGAAAGATTTGACTTTCTCTCCAGGAGGACAAATAATTTATCTCAGCTTGAGCCACCGAATGAATGGTATGATTGAATGTGATGAATGAGTGATATGAACGCGATCCACGATAAAATCTGTTGGTTGCGGTTGTCCTATGAAAGCGGTGTTACATCGTCTCATCCATTTCCACGCTGCTGATTATTGTGCTGGCCCTGATGTTCTCGTTCGCCATCGCAAGAATGCGCTGGAAGTTCCGCGAGAGCGTCAGATTGTATATGACGATTGGCATGTTCATGCCGCTTCAGGTCATCATGATTCCTCTTGCCATTCTGGTTCGTGATTTCCATTTGACGAATACTTACGGCGCGCTGATCGTTCCGTATGTAGCTATCGGTCTGCCCTTCTCTTGCCTGATCTTCTACGGCTTCATGAAAGGCATCCCCGGCGAACTGGAGGAATCAGCCTGCATGGACGGAGCGAATATTTACCGGATGTTCATCCAGATCATCGTGCCTGTCGTAACTCCTGCCATCGCGACCGTTGCCATTTTTCAATTCCTAAGCAACTGGAACGAATTCATGCTTGCCTATATTCTGATTTCCGACGAAGCGATGAAGACGCTTCCGCTCGGTCTGCTCTTCTTCCAGGGGCAATACAGCACCGATTGGGGCGGCATGGGCGCGGTCATGACGATTGCGAGCTTGCCGATGGTCATCATCTATCTGTTCTTCAGCGAACAAGTGGAGAATGCGATGACGGTCGGTTCGGCCGTAAAAGGATGATTTGTCATAATAATCCATGAGAGAGGAATGGCAAAATGCCATCTATAGCGGATACATTTCAGTTACTTAATTCGGAGAGGTTCAAGGAAAGATTAATAGACCTTTATGGAGAGAGCCAAGAGGCCCTCTCCTCTCAAATCGACAGATACACTTCTCTGGTTAACGAGTATACCAAAAGATTTGATGGAACCGATGTCTATCTGTTTAGTTCGCCTGGCCGCAGTGAAATCAGCGGAAATCATACCGATCACAATTTGGGAAAAGTTATAGCGGCGAGCATAAATATGGACTGTATAGGCGTTGCGGAGAAGAATACGGACAATAAAATCTGCATAAAAAGCATAACTTACAGCGAAGATTTTGCGATTGATCTTACCCGGAGAGAGGATATTGAGAATGCTTCCGGTACCTACTCGATTGTAAGAGGCGTACTCGACGGTTTTGAAAAGTACGGTTACAGCATTGGCGGGTTCAATGTTTGTATAACGAGTGATGTTATTAGCGCGGCGGGCGTCAGCTCTTCAGCATCTTTTGAAATGCTGATCTGTTCAATTCTTAATTTTTTCTATAACCATAACGAAATGGATATTATTACATGCGCCAAGATAGGCCAATATGCTGAAAATACGAAATGGAATAAACAGTCGGGCCTTCTGGATCAAATCGCTTGCGGTTACGGCGGCCTGATTACAATTGATTTTAAAGACGGCCAATCTCCGGTTATCCAAACATTGAACTTTGAAACCATAGACAAAAATTATGAGCTGTTAATCATTCCTACGGGAGCAAATCATGCCGATTTAAGTGATGAGTACTCTTCCATCCCTACTGAAATGAAGGCGGTGGCAAAGAATCTTGGAGGAGAGGTTCTCCGTGACTTGAGTATAGAAGAGGTATTGAAGCATTTTACGGAACTCAGGGAGAGTCCTGGAGATAGAGCACTTCTGAGAGCACTGCATTTTTATGAGGAAAACAGCCGGGTGGATCAACAGGTCGAAGCTTTGAACAACGATAATGTGGATGAGTTTCTAAGGCTGGTCAATGAATCCGGCAATTCCTCCTGGAAATGGCTGCAAAATTGCTATTCAAATTCGGCGCCCGAGACACAAGGGGTAACGGTACATCTGGCTCTTACCGAACGGTTCATTAAAAGCATCGGAAAGGGCGCATGCCGCGTGCATGGAGGTGGATTTGCCGGTGTGATCATGGCATTGCTGCCGAAAGAGTCCACAGCATCCTATACGGAATATATGAACTCATTTGGTGTGGGTAAAATTTATAATATTCGTGTACGTAAGTACGGGGCGGTAAATTTAAATCTTCTGTAATAAGCTTCATGCGAAATCTTTGCATACACGCCCTGGTTCAATCCTGCTGTGATGTTACTCATCGTGATATTATTGGATTACTAACTACGTAATTTTGGAAGACTGGGACTGATGGGGTGTGTATATGGAAGATCCTTTTAAAATGAAAAATTTCGATGTGGAAGAAACAAGCATATTCGATTTACAAGACGCGATGGCACATGGAAAAACGACCTCAAGAGAATTAGTGTTTTGTTATTTATCCCGTATCGCAAAGTATGATCAGGATGGTCCTCACATCAATGCAATTATGGAAATCAATCCCGATGCCATCTTCATTGCAGAGGCGCTCGATATAGAGCGGCAGCGTAAGGGCAGTAGAGGCCCACTTCATGGAATTCCGATTCTCGTGAAGGATAATATCGAAACCGGAGACAAGATGCGGACTAGTGCGGGAGCATTAGCATTGGCACAGCGTGTAAGCACGGAGGATGCTTTTCTGATCCGGCGGTTAAGGGAAGCAGGAGCTGTCATCTTGGGCAAGACCAATATGACAGAATGGGCTAACGGCGTTTCCTCCACCATGTGGGCAGGATACAGTTCAAAGGGCGGTCAGGTCATGCACCCTTATGGAGAATTTTTCACAGGCGGGTCCAGTACTGGATCGGCGGCTGCGGTTGCGGCGAATCTCGCAGCGGCGGCGATAGGTACAGAAACCTCTGCTTCCATTCTAAGTCCGGCCGTACAAATGTCTATCGTGGGCATCAAGCCGACCGTTGGTTTAATCAGCCGTTCGGGGATTATCCCTTTTTCATACTCCCAAGATACAGCCGGGCCGATGGCAAGAACGGTTTCGGATGCGGCAATTCTACTTAGCGCATTAGTTGGGAGGGATGAGCAAGATCCGGCAACTTGGCGGAATGAAAGCTGTCCTACCACGCAGGACTATACCGCATTCCTGGACAGAGAGGGATTATACGGAGCGAGAATCGGAGTCTTTTGTGAAGTGCCCGATCATGTGCGGGAATCTGGCGAGTATGATGAGGCTCTATTTAATCAGGCAGTCTCCGACTTGATTAAAGCAGGAGCGGAAGTGGTGGAACAGATAGATATTCCCTCGTTCCATGGCCCATGGCAGTGGAATAAGATAAATCTGGAATTTAAACATGGAATAGAGAATTATCTGCAGCACCTTCCGGCACACATGCCGATCCATTCATTGTCCGAGCTAATCGAGTGGAATAAGGAGCATGCTGAAAAAGCTCTAAAATACGGTCAAGATCTTTTGGAATTCCGGGAAAGGCTGACCGATCCCCTAAAAAATAAAGATTACCTCCTGGAATCCATAATGGATTTGCATCTTGCTCAGAACGAAGGAATCGATTATGCGATAAAACGTTATCAATTAGATGCGATAATGTTTCCTGCTTATATTGGAGCGGACATATGCGCCAGAGCGGGCTATCCGTCCATTGCTATTCCTGCTGGGTATCAAGAGAATGGCAGACCATTTGGAATTACTTTTGCTGGAACAGCATTTAGCGAACCTACTCTAATTCGCATAGCATATGCTTTTGAGCAAAGAACGAACCATCGCAAGAAGCCTGTATTCAACTAACGGATTGACTCCGTAACCCTGAATAGGCCAACCAGAAGTTTCTGGCTGACCTACTCCTCCAGAAAAATCAAACCAATAACATCCTCCGGCTCGATGCGGCCGAAATAATGCTTCAGGTCGAGGGGGGAGAGCGCCTGCCGAACCTCTTCCTGCTCATACCGCTTGCCGCGCAGGGCGTCTTCCACATCAGCTACATCGCCCACACCGAAGAAGTCGCCGTAAATCTTGATTTCCTCGATCCGTCCATCCTTGAGCTCCATCCGGATATCGACGATGCCGCCAGGGAACTTAACCGCATGCTTCACATTGCTCTTCGGCGACTGGCCGTAGTTCCAATCCCAGTTCTGATACCGCTCCGCCGAGATCTTATGGATTTGCGCCCAATCCTCCTCATTAAGCTTGTACTGCGGCACTCCATCCGGCTCCATGCCGAAGATGGACCGCAGCAGGCCCGCGCGGAATTCCTCAATCGTCATGTCCGTTCCGAGCAGTTCTTTAATATTGGCGACCCGGCTGCGGACTGATTTGGTGCTCTTGGACTTGAATTTTTTGGGGTTCGCATTCAGCGAAGCCTGCACATCATCCAGATTCAGATTGTACATCAGCGTGCCGTGGCTGAACATGCGCCCCCGGGTTGAGAACTGGGCGTTTCCGGAAATTTTTTGCTCCCCGACCTGAAGATCGTTGCGCCCGCTCAGCTCTGCGTTAACACCCATACTTTGCAAGTAATCAATGACCGGCTGGGTGAATTTCAGGAAGTTATGAAACGATTCGCCGTCATCTTTTGTGATGAAGCTGAAGTTCAGGTTACCGAGGTCATGATAGACCGCGCCCCCACCCGACAACCGCCGTACAACCTTGATATTATGCTCTTTAACGTACTCCTGATTGATTTCTTCTATTGTATTTTGATGCTTGCCGATAATAATGGACGGGCTGTTGATATAAAACAGCAAATAGCTCTCGTCCATGGACAGAAATTTTAACGCGTATTCCTCAATGGCCAGATTGATGGCCGGGTCCGTGATTCCGGAATTATCGATAAAGAGCATGTCTATACCTCCGTCGTAAAAAGAATTCATCCTATTCATTTCTTCCCTACCATAACACAACATCCATTAATGAGGTATATCACTTTTTTGACACCCAGAACCGCTACCGGTGAAAATCGCCGCGTGTGCGGTTCTTTTTTTGCCTGTGCAAATATGCCATGATAACGGTGGAGGAGATACACGTATGTTCAATGATTTCAAGCTTGCGGAGGGCCGTCCGGTCTATCTCCAGGTTAAAGATTATATGAAACGGCTGATTGTCCAAGGTGCGCTTCAGGCGGACCGGCGGCTTCCCGCGACAAGAGAACTGGCCGGGCTGCTCGGCGTCAGCCGCAATACAGTCATCTCCGCCTATGCGGAGCTTGAGGAAGACGGCTTCGCCTACACCGTGCAGGGCAAGGGCAGCTTTGCCGCTGCGGTGTCGCCCGTACGGGCAGCCGGTATTCCGGAAGCGGACGATGGCCGGAAGCTGGACTGGACGGAGCGCGTAAGCGAATATGCCCGGCTGGCGGAGGAACTGGATCTGATGAAGCGCGGCATCCGGGCGGCGAAAGGAACCATCTCGTTTACGAGCATCGCGCCAGATGAGAAGCTGTTCGATCTGGACAGCGTCAAGCGCGCTTTTTCGGACCGGATGGCCGTGGAGGGAAATGTGCTGCTGAATTACGGCTATGCCAAGGGCTACAAGCCGCTGATCGACTATTTAATGGACTATATGGCCCGCAAGGGCGTGGATACTCAGGATAAAGATATGCTGATTACGAGCGGCTTCACTGAAGGCTTTGACATCGTACTGTCGGCTATCCGAAAGAAAAGCGGAACCGTGCTGTGCGAGAACCCGACCCACAATACGGCGATCAAAATTTTGAAGCTGCACGGCTTCGAAATCAAGGGCATTGCGATGGAGCCGGACGGCATTAGTATCGATGGGCTGGAACAGGCGCTGGGGGAAGAGGCATACGATCTCGCCTATCTCGTTCCGTCCTACCATAACCCGACAGGCATTGTGACTTCCCTGCAAAAAAGGCTGGAGCTGATGACCTTGATGAACCGTTACCGGATTCCTATCATCGAGGACGGGTTCAACGAGGAACTGCGGTACTCCGGCTCGCATGTGGCACCGCTGGCGGCCATGGCGGGAGCGGGGAATGGCGTCATTTATATCGGAAGCTTTTCAAAAGTGCTGTTTCCGGGTCTGAGAGTGGGCTGGGTGCTGGCGGACCGGCGGCTGATCGGCATTCTCGAGAGCATCAAGCGGGCAAGGAACATTCATACCTCGACGCTTGACCAATCGCTGCTGTATCAATATTTGCATAACGGGAATCTGGAAAAATATCTTCGCAGAGCGCGGGCCGAATATAAGCGGAAATACGAGTGGACGCTTGCATGCTGCCGCGAACTTGTTCCTTATTCCACCCTGTCGGGAGACGGCGGGCTGCATCTGTTCATGGCGTTTGAGCAGGGCTTTGACACCAGAGAGCTGCTTGCGGCCTGCTCGGATAAAGGCGTGATTTTCACACCGGGAGACAATTTCTATACGGATGGAACAGGCGGGAATACGCTGCGTCTTGGGTTCTCCAGAGTGGCCGATGAGGATATCCGCAAGGGAATCGCTATCATCGGCGAAGCGGCAAGAGAGCTGATGAATGGTCACGGAAAAAATAGCGGCAGCTGGCGACCGCAGAATGAATAGGCTTGTATGAGCATGGACGAACCGGTTAACGAAAAGGAGCGATAGACATGAAGGTTGGCGTGATTATGGGCGGCATATCGTCGGAAAGAGAAATTTCGCTGAAGACGGGCGAGGAGATGTTAAAAATGCTGGACCCTAATAAATATGAGGCTGTTCCGGTCGTCATTAACAAGAAGGAAGAGCTGGCGGAGAAGGTGCGTGGCCTCGATCTTGCGCTGCTGGCGCTGCATGGGGCGTTTGGCGAGGATGGAACCGTGCAGGCTGTGCTGGAATCGCTGAACATTCCGTATACGGGGAGCGGCGTTCTGTCCAGTGCCATCTGCATGGATAAGGATATGTCCAAAAGATTGCTCCGCGCAGCCGGCATCCCTACCGCCGATTGGCTGTGCTGGAACCATATTGACGAGTTTTCGCCTGAAGCGTTGGAGGAGCTCGGCTATCCGGTTATCGTCAAGCCTTCCTCGGGCGGTTCCAGCATCGGCATGACCAAGGTGAACGAGCCGGATGAGCTGCGCGCCGCCGTAATGGAAGCTTTCCGCTGGGACCGGTCGGTTATGGCGGAGCGCTACATCCGGGGGATGGAGATTACCTGTCCCATTCTGGACGGAGAGACGATGCCGATCATCAGCATCATCCCTAAGGCTGCGGAATGGTTCGACTATGACGCCAAATATACCGCGAACGGAGCGGTAGAGCAGGTCGCCGTTCTGCCCCCTGAGCTGGAGCGCGAGGTGCGGCGGATCGCCCTGGACTGCTACCGGACGCTGAAATGCACCGTATATGCCCGGGTCGATATGATTCTATCGGACGGCTTTCCCTTCGTGCTCGAAGTGAACACGCTGCCGGGCATGACCTCCGCCAGCCTGCTGCCTAGAAGCGCCAAGGCCGCCGGGCTGACATTTAGCGGTCTGCTGGATGCCATCATCGCTGTTTCGCTGAAGGAAAGGGGCGTGCCTGTCCATGTCCGGTGAATGGATTCGTCAGGATGTAAGGGAGCTGCCCCCATCGGGTATTCGGGCTTTTTTTGAAAAATGCTCGGGTGACAAGGGCTTGATTCAACTCGGAGTCGGCGAGCCGGATTTCCGGGTGCCGGAATCGGTCCGGAAAGCTTGCATCTCCGCGCTGAACCGGGGAGAAACGGGGTACTCCTCGAATGCGGGGCTTCCGGAGCTCCGCCAAGAAATTGCCGGGTATTTAAGCACCGGCTTCGGGCTTTCCTATGATCCGGGTTCGGAGATCATAGTCACGATGGGCAGCAGCGAAGCGCTGGATATCGCGCTGCGAATGGTCATTTCACCGGGAGACGAGGTGATCATCCCGTCACCCGGGTATGTCGCCTACGCGCCGATGGTTACGCTGAGCGGAGGGACCGTGCTACCCGTGGAAACGAAGCGGGAAGAAGGCTTCAAGCTGACGGCCGAGGCGCTGCGGCGGAGCATTACCCCGCGCACCAAGGCGCTCATCGTCAATTATCCGAATAATCCGACCGGCGCGGTGATGACCCGCAGGGATTGGGAGCCGATTGCCGAGTTTGCCGCTAAGCATAATCTGCTTGTCATTTCCGACGAGGTCTACGCCGAATTGACTTACGATGGACAGCATTTCAGCATCGCGGCGCTGCCGGGAATGAAAGAGCGGACTATTGTTATCAGCGGATTCTCCAAAGCGTTCGCCATGACCGGCTGGAGGGTAGGCTATTCTTGCGCGAGCGGCGAACTGTCTTCCGCGATGCTCAAAATCCACCAGTATACCGCCATGTGCGCTCCCGTTCCGGGGCAGATTGCCGCCCTCGAATCGCTGCGGAGCGGGCTGGAGGCAAAAGATCGGATGAAGGCCGCCTTTGAGGCGCGGCGGACCCTGTTCGTCGAGGGGCTGAATGCGGTTGGCCTGCCCTGCCATATGCCGGACGGCGCCTTCTATGCCTTCCCGTCGGTTGCCGGAACCGGGCTGACCTCGGAGCAATTTGCGCACCGGCTGCTTAATGAGGCCGGCGTCGCGGTCGTACCCGGTTCCGTGTTCGGACCCGAAGGAGAGGGACATGTACGCTGTTCCTATGCCGCTTCGTCAGACCAACTGACCGAGGCGCTGCGGCGGATTGAACGGTTTATGGCATCCCTGTCTTCCGGCGGGCATGCGTTCCGCTTTCAGGAGGACCGAATCCCAAGGCACGGGGAAGCAGAGATTGAGGCCGGGGCGGCTGCGGTTGGCTCTTAACCGGGAAACGCCGGACTTTGGCGGCTGGCATTCGAAGTGCCGCTCCGCATGGGGCGGGCGATGAAAGCAGGAGTCGCCGGTCTGCATTAGACAGCAAAAGGTCCCGTCAGGCTGGGTGGAAGCCGGACGGGACCTTTTGCAAAATATAAGAATCTATAGGTTTTGCGCATATAGATAGTCTTATATTTTTACGAGAAACGGATGCCCTCCTCCTGCGAGGACGGCGCAGCCGTTTTCTTCTTGCAAGCGCTAAATTTTAAACTTCCTTACCGCTTCCTGCATTTTGAGCGTCTGCCCATGTAAATGCTCCACCGTTTTTGCGTGTCCATCGAGCTGTTCCTGCTGGCTGAGGTAATTGTCGGCCAGAATCTCGGCGCCTGCCTGCGATTTCTTAGTGATCTGCGCAGTTTCCTCTACGGATGCGGTCACTTCTTCGGTTCCCGCCGAAATTTGCTGGGTGGCCGCGGAAACGGACTGAACGCTTTGGTTGATACTCTGGATGAGTATGGCAAGGTGGTCGAAGGCGTTGCCGGCTTCCTCGACTTTACCTACGCCGGACGCAACCTCGGCATTAACCTCATTCATACTGGTCACAGAACGCTGCATTTCCTCCTGCAGGCGGAGAAGGAACTCGCGGATTTGCTCGGTGGCTTCTCTGGACTGCTCCGACAGTTTGCGAACTTCTCCGGCGACGACGGCGAAGCCGCGTCCATGCTCGCCCGCCCGCGCCGCTTCAATAGAGGCATTAAGGGACAGCATTTGGATTTGTTTGGTGATCTCCGAGATGCCCTGGACGATATCGCCGATTTTCTGCGACTGCTCGTCCATTTGGCGGAACTGCTCCAGCGATTTCGCGGATGTCCGTCCAATCTGGCGCATCTGTTCGACGGCGCTTTGCGCCGTATCGTTGCCGCTAACCGCTTCGGTAGAGGCTTCATGAATCTGCTCGGTCACTTCACCCGCTGCCGAAGCGATATGCTGAATGCCCAAGCTGATTTCTTCCATGGCCCGGGCGTTGTCCGCCGCACTGCTTGCGATTGCCGTGCTGCCTTTACCAATCTCAGAAGCGGATTTCCTGGAGCTTTCCGCCATTTCCCGGATGCCGTCCACACGTTCCTTCAATTCGTTGGAATCATCCATAACGGTGTCTGCGGTACTCAGCACCTCGCCGATTAAGTCTTTCAGGCGCAGCGTCATCGTTTGGAAGCTCTCGGCCAACCGGGAAATTTCGTCATGACCTTTAATATCCAATTCTTGAGTAAAATCACCCTCGGCCAACTGGTTGCTGTATGCCGCAAGCCGGGTGATCGGACGGGTAATTCGCCGGCTCATGAGCATAGCCGCGCCCATGCTGATGACCAGCGCCAGCAGCGTGATACCGGCGCTTGTCCACAGGATGCTGGTCATCTTGTCCTTAACAAATGTCATATCCGCGCTGACGCCGACCACAAGGTCGCTCCCTGGAATGCCAACGTAAGCCGTCTTATGTACGCCATGGCTGTCGGAGTATATTTCACTGATACCGCTCTTTCCCTTAGAGGCCTGCTCCAAAGCCGGTGTCACCTGAATTTCTTCCTTCCGTTTAAGCGCCGAAGCATGATCCGCACTCAGGACGACAGCTTTTCCATCTTTGTATTCTGCTAGAAAAATCGTCTCCACATTATGCTGGGTCCGTTTATCCCTTAAATAATATTCCACATTCGTCGCCGCCTGATCATTGGTGCGGGCCTGCATTGCGTTAGTCGAGTTGAGCTGCTTGTACACGTCCTGCGATGCAGAGCCGAGCAGCTTGTCGATCTGCGGGACAACGTAGCTGTTGATGGTATTGATAGAGATAAAGTAAAAGCTGATACTAAGCGTAAGAGAAGTGAATAAGAGGGCAGCGAGCAACAATAACATAAATTTCCGGCCGATGGAGTGACTGATCCGAAACATGCGGTTCTCTCCTTTTTAAAAATGAAAAATGTACAAGCTATGCTTCCATGATCCCCGTCATGCTTTTAGGATTAACGGAAACGGCTTTTGTTGAGCCGATACTCGTTTCTGCAATCCATTGTAGGCCAGCGTTGGTTCTTGACAGCTAGGTCTATTATCCTGCCGTTCGACCCGGCATAAAGACATGGAGTGGCGTGCATGAATACTATTTTATAAAATTAACCGTCGGTTGAATAGGGAGAAATGGCCTATGTAAGTTATAATTTTCTGCACTTCAATGATTTTTGCAGAATATTTCACAATTTTTCTTTATGGGACGCACATATTATTTTTATAAAAAAGAGAGCCGCGCATGATTGTGACACGCTGGCTCTCTTATTGGTTAGCAGTAAGGCAGGTTATCCCTGCCTTGAGGTGACATTTATACGTACGGACAGGCGAAGAGCGGGTGCCCGGTCCGGCTGGAGAAGGCTCCGGTCTCTGCTGCCGCGCTGCCGGAAATCACAGCTCCAGCACAGTCCAGCCTTTAGGGAATTGGGTCAGCGTCCGGGCGCCGCCCTCCGTGACGAGCACCTCGTCTTCGATCCGCACGCCACCGAGTCCCGGAACGTAGATTCCGGGCTCCACCGTAAAGACATTGCCGCTTTCCATGATGTCCCCGTTAAGGCCGTGCAGGGAAGGATATTCGTGAGTGTCCATGCCAAGGCCGTGGCCCACACGGTGAACGAAATAAGACCCGTACCCCGCTTCTTCAATAACGGCGCGCGCGGCCTGGTCGACCGAGCCGTAGGAGGAGCCGGCTTTGGCGGCGGCAATGCCGGCTTTGTTGGCGGCCAGCACGGTATCGTAGATGCGGACCAGCTCACTGTCCGCCTCCCCTACGGCGAAGGTGCGGGTGATGTCGGAAGCATAGCCATCCGCGAATACGCCGAGATCGAACATCAGCAGGTCGCCGGGCGCGATAAGCCGTCTGCCGGGAACGCCGTGCGGGAGGGCGGTATTAGGCCCAGACAGCACCATCGTATCGAAAGAGGGCCCGGCGGCGCCGAGCTTTTTCATCAAATACTCCAGCTCCGCAACGAGCTCGATTTCGCTGACCCCCTCCTTCACATGGGCAAGCCCCTGGCGCAGCACTTCTTCCACCAGCTTGGCCGCATGCTCCATGCGCTCGATTTCCCCCGGGGATTTGATGGCCCGCATACGGCGCAGAAGAGGACCAATGTCGGCGAAGCTGTCCGCAGGCGCGGCTTTCGACAGAAGCTCGAAGCGTGCCACCGAGACATGCTCCTTCTCGATGCCCAGCTTCCCAAGCTTAGGTCCGAGATGATTCTTCAGGAGGCTGTAAGGATCTTCCGTATCGCTGTGCGTAACGATATTAGAGACAGTTGAGGATGCATGTGCAGATTCAGCGTCGAGCGCGGGAACAATGAGCACCGGTTCCTCGCCCCGGCCTAGCAGCAGACCGAGGAACCGCTCATGCGGGTTGCTGGCGAAGCCGGTCAAGTAATATACATGCTTGGGATCGGTGATCAGCAGGGCGTCCAGCCCTTCCGCAGCCATTTCCCGATCGAGTCTTTTCAGAGCTTCATTCATTTGTACATTGCTCTCCCTTCAATTCACGATAACAAAAAGGCAATGAAACCATTATAGAACATACAAGAGGAGGACGCACGGTAGTGCGAATTTCCGTGGGAAGCCGGTGCTCCTGCTACGGGAGCTTACCGGTTAGAGATGAAGCAAGCTGCCCCGGCACAAAGAAGCTCCCTCCCGCATGTTCAAACCTTAGGACGGAGCGCTCCCGTTTGCCGGTAAAAAGTCAGGTCAGCTCTTCAATAAGCGGCTGCGGACTGTTACGCTCATACATAGATATTCCTCCATTGGTGTTGCCGTTTAAATTCATTGGTGATATACTCCTTTCAATTTGCAGCAGGGGTTGAACACAAGCTATTCTATACCAAGCATTTCTCGCAGTCCGCGACAATCCTTATGCAGAACTAAAGTGCAGTTTACGATAGAGAAGGAGGAATGAATGGATGGAATGGCAGAAGAGCAATATTGAAGATGCAACGCTGGAGGATCTGCCGGGCATTATGGCTATTTACAACTCCACCGTGCCGGGACGGATGGTTACGGCCGACCTTGAACCCGTGAGCGTGGAGGACCGGCTCGGCTGGTTCCATGAGCATGGCAGCGGCCACCGCCCGCTGTGGGTGCTTAGAACAGACGGTGAAATCGCGGCCTGGCTGAGCTTTCAGTCGTTCCATGAAAGGCCGGCCTATAACGGAACGGCGGAAATCAGCATTTATGTAGCCGAAGAATACAGAGGCAGCGGAGCCGGAAGCCTGCTTGTGGGCAAAGCAATCGAGGAATGCGGGCGGCTTGGAATAAGCAATCTGGTCGGTTTGGTATTTGGGCACAACGGGCCAAGCCTGGGGCTTCTGGAGAAATTCGGCTTCGAGCGCTGGGGGCTCCTGCCCGGAGTAGCCGACATGGATGGGATACTGCGTGATTTGGTTATCGTCGGCCGTAAGGTGTAGGGCACAACACGCAAAAAGGGAAAGCGGCTCGGCCGATCTCCCTTCATGCGGCGATCTAATGATTTATTTGGATGAGTTGGTTTCGGTCTCAATCCAGTCCCGGGACCAATGCTCCAGATCCCGGATGACCGATTCCAGCGCTTTTCCTTTGTCGGTCAGGGAGTACTGAATCCGCACTGGCGTTTCAGGAAATACTTCCCGGCGCACGATGCCCTCCTGTTCCAAATCCTTCAGCCTCTCGGACAGAAGTCTTCCGCTAAGAGGCAGGGAGGCTTCGATGGCGCCGAATCGCTGCGGTCCTTGGAGCAACTGGTAAATGATCAGACCGGTCCAGCGTTTTCCGATAATATCCATGCTCTTTTGCAGCCGGGGACACAAGGAAGTCTGCTTCATTTGTCTCACCTCTTGCTTTCATTATAAACGAAAAGACAATGGACTAAAACAAATATGAACAAAAATAAGCATAACAAGGAGGAAATTGCAATGGCAAAAAAGAAGAAATTGCCAAACGCTCCACGGGTGAGCAAAGAGGATACTCCGGCAACCTTGAAGGACCTTCTGAGCAGTGAAGTACTGAACAAATTGAAGGCACAGGCCGATGAGCTGAAGAATGAGGAGAACGACCGCAAAGAAGCGGAGCGTAAGAAGGCGGAGGAAGCGCGCAAGGCGGAGCAGAAGCGGCTGGATAACGATTTTGCCCATCTGCTGGAGAATAGCAGCCAGGACTGGCGGAAATACAAATAATAATTCAAGCAATATGGAATTTTTTTCGATCCGAAAGGAAGACAGCTGTCCGAGACGTTCGGCCGGCTTCTTTTGTCATGGACATATATCCATAAAATGCCCTGAAAAGATTAAAAAGTTGTTACTTAATGAGGGTCGAAGGCGGAATATGATAAGAATACAAAATAGAAGCGAGACTGTACGATGGTTAGGAGAGTTCTACGTTGAGAAAATTATTCGTTCCTGTATTGGCTGCCGTAATCCTGGCCTGTTTGGCCGCTTTTATCATTGTCAGACATGAGCCCCGTGAAGTTGAATTCGAGGTTGGCGGGCGAGTGCTGAAATCATCCGGTCCCCTCGAATCTTTGCATCATAAGCTGCTGGTTCCGCAAACATTCGCCGAAAGCCTTCTGGGGGTAAAAATCCGCTGGGATCGGCCGGCGCCCTTGCCTAAAGGGGTCTACTATAAAGACAAAGTGGCGGTCTTGATGTACCATCATCTATCCCGGAAACCGCTGCTGCCCTCGATTTTGTCGGTAGACCGGTTCAATGACCAGATGAAGCTGCTGAAACAGGACGGTTATCATGTAATTACAATGGAACAGTACCGGCGGTTTATGCTTGAGAATGGTAAAATTCCGGACAATGCCGTGCTGCTTACCTTCGACGACGGCTATGAGAGCTTCTACAAGCTGGCCTTTCCAATTTTGCGAAAATACGGCTATACGGCGGTGGACTTCGTCATCGTCTCAGATGTCGATAATCCCGGCAAGGGTGGTTTGCCCAAGCTGACCTGGCAGCAGATGCGGGAGATGAAAAAATTCGGCATGGGCTTCTACAATCACACCTATAATCTTCATTTCTATGACGTTGTCGACGCCGAAGGCGGGAAGGAGCCGGCGCTTGTCGCGCAGCGCTACATTGACGATGAGACCCGGAACGAATATAACGAAGAATATTACCGCAGAGTGCAGGGAGATTTGGGACTGGCGGAGAAGAGGCTGAGAGAGGAGCTCGGCAATACCGACTCGGCGCTCGCTTTTCCGTATGGGGCTTATAATGACAAGGTGCTTAATGTCACAGCATCCCTCGGCATCCCTCTGACTTTCACGGTAAAAGAAGGGCTGACCAGCAGAGGAGAATTAAATGCCGGCCGGATTAACGGGGGAAGCAATTTGCGGACTCCTGCGCAGACGATCGGCCGGATTCGGCAGTTCGTGCCCCAACGGGAATTGACGGTTAACGGGCGCAGCGTGCTTCTGGCAGGCGACCAGCCGGAGCTCAGGAATGGAAGGCTGCTGGTTCCGCTTGATGACATTTGCCGTTCGCTGCATATCGCGATGTATTACGACAGGCATAACGGCACGGTAAAGCTGACGCTGCCTGGGGAGCATCATGTGTAGCGATGGGGCTGCGCTGTGCGTCCTGGTGGGCGGCGCTGCCGCTTCGGTGGACGGACCTTAGTCTTCGTCGTACAATAATTTACAATATGAATCTTAATCAAGAGGAGGCGGAGCAAGATGAAAGTGGGAGTCGTTTCGGATACTCATATGACCCGGCCTACTAGGAAGAAACTGCCAAAAGCACTGGTGGAGGGGCTGGCGGGAGTCGAACTGATTCTGCATTTGGGGGACTGGATCGATATGGAAGTGTATGACGAACTGTCCGCTCTGGCGCCGGTTGACGGAATTGCCGGAAATAACGACGGGCAAGACATTGTGAAGCGATTCGGCGCGCGCAAAATCTTAACGGTTGCGGGCGCGCGCATCGGCATGGTTCACGGACATCAGCCCTATACCGGGAGGGGGACGGACGGCAATGCCTTGAGGGCGTTTGCTGGCGAGAACTTGGACTGCATTCTGTTCGGCCATTCCCATCAGCCGCTAATGCGAAGGGAGAACGGCATATTGCTGTTCAATCCGGGTTCGCCGACAGACAAGCGGCGGGAGAAGCTGTATTCGTTCGGACTGCTGGATATTGAGGAAGGGAAGATCGCAGCCCGCCATATTTTTTATGGGCCTTAAAGGATGAGGCCGTATGGCGATGGAGCTGCGCGAGCTGACGGCTGCTGAAGGCAAGGAGATCTATGAGATGGCCCGCGAAATCGGGGCCGGGGAGAATGGATTTGTGAATAGTCTCTACATTGCCGGATACTCCAAATTTCTGAAGCTGCTTCCGGTTCTGCGGGATTATTCCGCCGGGATCGGTCTGGCTCCGGGACAAGTGCCGCAAACCCTTTACTTTTTGTACGCAGAAGGAAGACCGGTAGGCTATGGCAAGCTGCGCCACTGGCTGACCGACTCTTTGCTTGTCACAGGCGGCCATATCGGATATTGCATCCGGCCCTCCGCGCGGAGACTGGGCTACGGCACGGCTCTGCTGGCGGGCCTTCTAGACAAAGCGCGTGATCTGGGCATCCCCCGGGTACTCCTTACCTGCAACGAAGATAATGAGGGATCGCGGCGGGTCATTGAGAATAACAGGGGGCATATGGCCGAGCTGGACAACCGGTACTGCCGATATTGGATTGAACTTCCGTAAGTTCAAAAGACTGCACGTTAGGGATAAGTCTAAATAATGCGATATTTTCTTCATGGCAAACCTTTAGAGCCAATCTTAAAATGAAGGTATAACGATTTGGCAAAGGGGAGCGATGAAAGTGAAACGGAATTTTGTGGTGCGGGCGGGTCTTGAGGAGTTGGAGAGGATCGTGCCTTTGTTCGACGAGTATCGGATTTTTTACCGGCAGGAATCGGACAGGGCAGGCGCCAGAGCCTTTTTGGAAGAACGGCTCCGCCTAGAGGAATCGGTTATTTTTCTTGCGGTCGAAGAGGATAGCGAAGGCGGCAAACGCGCGGTCGGCTTTACGCAGCTCTATCCTTCTTTCTCTTCGGTTACGATGCAGCGGCTGTGGATTCTGAATGATCTGTACGTAACGGAAACGGCGCGAAAAAGCGGAGCGGGTGCGCTGCTGATGGAAACGACCCGCAAGTTTGCGGAGGAGACCGGCACAAAGGGCCTGACGCTGACGACCTGGACCGATAACTTTACCGCCCAGCGGCTTTATGAGAAGCAAGGCTACGTAAGGGATGACGAATTTTACAGCTATAATCTATTTTTCTGACTATACTATCCGGGGATAACGGTTTCATCCGGTCCTGATCAACAGCGGAAACTAAGGGGCGTTGAGATGGAGAGCAGCGGTAAAAGAGCGATTTTTTTTGATTTGGACGATACGCTTTACGATCATCTTGTTCCGTTCCGGAACGCGGTGAGGGAAGTGATTAAGCCGGACGAGAGCGTGCTGGACGTGCTGCAATTATTCGACCGGGTAAGATATCACAGCGACCAGCAATGGCCGAGGTATCTGCAGGGAGAGTTACCCCTGGACGAGACGCGGGTGCGGCGGATGGAGATCGCTTTCAGCGAATTCGGGATACACCTCAGCCGGGAGCAGGCGACGCTTGTGCAGGAAGGCTATATCGGCCGCCAGTATAACATTGAGATGATTGACGGCGTTCTCCCGCAGCTGACGCGGCTCATGGCGGAAGGCCATGTGGTCGGCATTATTACCAACGGTCCGGTAGATCATCAGATGAGCAAAATCCGCGGGCTCGGCGTGGACAAGCTGATTCCGCAGGACCGGATCTTTATTTCGGATGCTGTCGGCATTGCCAAGCCTAATCCGGAAATCTTCACTTATGTTAACCGGATTACGGGGACGAAAGCAGAAGACAGCGTGTATGTGGGCGACACTTGGCATAACGATGTCGTTGGCGCGCTGGACGCGGGATGGAAAATGTACTGGTATAATCCGAGAGGCAGGGAACCCCTTGACGGTCATACGCCGACCCATATTTTCCGGAATTACGAAGAATTCGCAGCACTGCCGATCGTTTAGAGGGTTTCCTGGACTAATGTTTATATTCAAAAAGACGGCGCAAGCCGTTCTGGCTGTCGAGAAAGTCTCGACAGCTATTTTTATATCCCTGATAATTTCACACGACACAGCGTTAATGTTGTATTCCTGAAACCACCGTAAGGTAGTGACTCGGCATGTCTGGTAGGACAGCCCTATTCGTTGCTGGAAAAAGAAAAATAAGAGAACTACATAATTTAGTTGTTTATTCAGAAGAGAGACCAGGGAAGTATTAGTGATTTAATACTCATTGCCGTGTATGTCTTGGATTTTCTTTATATCCATCCTTTTTCGGATGGTAACGGACGAATGGCTCGATTGCTTACACTAATGCTACTATATCAAGTCGGTTATGAGGTTGGCCGCTATATAAGTATTGAGAAGATCATTGAAGAAACCAAAGACCGTTACTATGAAACTCTATATCAGTCTTCTATAGGATGGCATGAAGGAGAACATGATATTCTTCCTTGGGTTGAATATTTCCTGTTTGTCATGGTCAAGGCGTATCAACGTTTTGAAGAGCGAATTGGAAGTTTGGATCGTAGTAGAGGATGGAAAGCGCGGCAGGTTGAAACTATCATTAAAAATCTAACAGCAGATTTTAGCGTAGCTGACATTGAGGACCGCTGCCCAGGTATTACAGCTCCAACGATCCGGAATGTTCTTAACAGACTAAGCCGTGATGGTGTAATTCAAAATCTCTCCAAAGGAAGAAATGCCCGATGGAAATTAATGAATTAATGTTAGATTTCCCTACTAAACAAAAAGGGATCTTTCTATTTAAGTATGGTGGCGAGGAACCCAGATGTTTTAATTTATTTTCTGTTCACTTTAAGGTATTGATATAGCAAACAAGGAATAACGGGAGCGTGCGGAAAGGTTAAGCTGGAGTGCGGTTACGGCACCTGTGTTCCGACAGGAATTAGCACGGTTGGATCGGTCTAGCGGTCCGGTTTATTCGAATGAAAGTCGGAGCCAAGCCGGGGATTGAGCGAGTGGCAGACGTCATAGACGACATACAAGAAGAGGGAGACCGGAACAGAACTCCGGTCTCCCTTTCTATGCAAATCGCGAACACTGCGGCGCTGGCTGAGCCGGTAAACGAACAGCCGCCGCTTTCGTCAATTCCCGAAGCTGTACGTCGGGTCTGTCAGCACAAGCCTTTCCCGGATACCCGGGGTTGCGTAAATCTTGTTATCATCGGTGATAAAGAATGCCTCGACCTTTTCCGGCAGCGACTCCAGGTATGTCAGCCCCTCTTCATATCCCATCAGGAACACGCCTGTGGACAGGGCGTCAGCATCGGTCGCGTTCGGACTCATGATCGTCACGCTCTTGAGCCCGTTCTGCGAGGGATAGCCCGTTCTCGGGTCAAGGATATGGTGATACCGCACGCCGTCCTGCATGAAAAACCGTTCGTAAACGCCGGACGCGTCGATAACTTCATCGCTGATCTTGATCGTTCCGAGCTGGGTGCCCCGGCTCTTGTCGGGGTCCTGCAACCCGATGTTCCACTGTGCGCCGCCGGGCTTGGTTCCAAGGCCAATAATGCTGCTTCCGCCAAGGTTGATCATCGCGCTGTCCAGACCCTGTTCTTTCAGATAATCGGCGATCCGGTCTGCGGCGTAGCCTTTGCCGATGCCCCCAAGATCGAGCACCATTCCTTCTTTGGCGAGCTTGACCGTCTTGGCCTGCTCGTCGATAATGATATCCTTGTAATTGGTCAGGCTCTTCGCCTTGTCAATCTCGGCCTGCGGAGGAACCTTCTCTCCGCCATTGCCGATATTCCACAGGTCCACCAGCGGGCCGATGGTCGGATCGAACAGGCCGTTCATCTTCTGGGCATATTGGATGGACTGCTTTACGGCATCCAACGTCTCGTCCGATACTGCAACCGCATTCTTGCCGGCTTGGAGGTTAACGTTGTAGATTTCGCCGCCTTCCTTCGTCCGGCTAAATTCCATATCCATCCGTTCCAGCAGCTGCTGGATATCGTCCATATTTTTTTGCGATACCTTATCGCCATAAATCTTAATATTCACTACCGTATCGTAAATGTAAAACTGCTGAGAGAGCGACTTCGTTTCACTTTTAGCCGGCGTCTGGGCGGTATTGGATTGATCGTCTCCCTTATGGCCCATAAACAGCCATGCTCCCGCGGCAGCGGCGATAATAATGATAAGTGCGGCGAGGAGCAGCGCCGTTTTTCTGTTCTTGAACATATTCCACCATCCATAAAGTAGATTCTTGGTCACATCCTTTCTATCATAACTCAGATGGGACATGGCGAGGTATCATTTTTAAAGACAATTCGTGCCTCTGTTAAAATTTTCGTCAAAAATAGGTAAGTGATTGTCCGCCGGCAGTCAGGCTGTAATGGCGAAATGCTCCATTTTACGTTAAACTGCATGTATGAGACGAAGAACGTCCTGATCCATTCCAGCGAATGGGCCGGGGCGTTCTTTGCCATTTTAAGGGAGATGATCAGTGTGAATATTGAGGAAGCGCATACAGCATTTATCGACCATCATTTGCGGAGCAGAACGGGAGAACGAAAGGGCCGCCTGGAGCGAGGGCACAGGGACGCCGAGAAGTTATTTTGTTACAACATATGGTGGCCGCTTCAAGGAAATTTCAATCATTTGCATCCGGAATACGAAGTTCTCGATTGGCGGGGGCTGTCCTATTTCTGTGATTTTGCCTGGCTTACGCCGTTTGCGAAGCTCATTATCGAAATCAAAGGTTTCGGTCCGCACGTGACGGATATGGACAGAAAAAAATACTGCAACGAGCTGAACCGGGAAACTTTTTTAGCGGCTATGGGTTTCCAGGTCATTTCTTTTGCCTACGACGATGTCGCTCATCATCCTGAGCGGACCATCACGCTTCTGCGTATGGTGCTGAGCCGCTTTCAGCCGTAGTCTTCTCCGGTTGACCTGCACAGTGTGGCGGAACGGGAAATCATTCGTCTGGCCTGCATACTCGCCCGCCCCCTTCGGCCCATCGATGTGGAGACTCATTTAGGCATCAATCACCGCACAGCCGTTCGAATGCTGCAAACACTCTGCAAGAAAGGGTGGTTTACTGCTGTAACAGGAGCGACGGGCAAACATGTTGTGCGGTACGAGCTGCAGCGGGGCGCGATGAACCAAATCATGCAGAAAACCTGAAATTGTACATCTTTGTCGGTCCTGGAACTTTCGCTGGATGGAGTACCTGCCAATATGCAGTTATTTTTCCATTCAACCTTAAATGCAGTCGGCTCAGCCTTAAATTCCTGCACAATCGGAGGTTTTTTCTGCTAACAAGCACTTTTGATCGAATAAACCTGCACTCTAGCAGGCTTGCAAGATGCTGAACTAAAATCATAACCAACTTGAGTTCAGTTGCCTTGATGTTGGCGCGCCAGGGTGGTCGCGAATTCCCGTTCGGGCATATTTTCTAGTTCAGTACAACCTTTCGGTCAAAATGATGCTCGTTATTGTCCCGGCGTTCTTCGTAAGCAAACTGTAAAAATATGTATCCGTTGTCCCGACGTTGTCCTTAAGTAAAGATGGTAATTCCGTCATTTTACTATATAATCGTATGTGAGTATTAAAAAATCAGCAGTCAATGGAGGTCTTCCAATGAAAATAGAGGTATGGTCCGATTACGTCTGCCCTTTTTGTTATATAGGCAAAAGACGGCTTGAGCATGCGCTGAGCCAGTTTCCGGAACGTGACAAGGTGGAAATCGAATATCACAGCTTCCAGCTTGACCCGGAGGCCGCTTCGACCAGCAAGAAAATACATGAATTGCTCGCCGCAAAATACGGCATCACCGTGGAGCAGGCCAAGACGATGAACGCGCAGGTTGCCGATCAGGCGCTGGGTGTGGGTCTCAATTTCCGGTTCGACACCGTAATTCACGCCAATACTTATGACAGCCACCGGCTGGCGCATTATGCCAAGACAAAGGGGCTTGAGGCAGAGCTTACCGAACGTCTGATGCATGGCTATTTTACGGGCGGGCTGAATTTGGGCGACCGTGAAGTGCTCGGGACGCTTGCGGCGGAAGCCGGATTGGACAAGGAAGAGGCGTTGACGGTACTGGATTCGGACGCTTATGAAGGTGAAGTGAAGGCGGACATCGCAGCCGCGCAGCGGCTCGGCATTACCGGCGTTCCGTTCTTTGTGTTCAACGGCAAGTACGCCATTTCGGGAGCCCAGCCGGGACCGGTATTCTCCGAGGTGCTGGATCAGGTCTGGAGTGAGGAGAAGGAGGCGCCTGCGCTCCGGGTGATCGGCGGCTCTGCTGAAGCATCCAGCGGTGACGGCTGTGCGGACGGTTCCTGCAGCGTGTAACTCAGCGGGCCGCGAACGCGAATAAGTGGAAGGGGAGACGCGGCGTGCGCCTCCCCTTTTTTGTCCTATCCTTATCGAAACGAAGTGACCAAGCTCGCAAGCAGCGTTCTGACGTCGTACTGGTAATGATTGATCGGAGTAATCGGCTTATTCACGCCAAGCAGCGTGTAAACGGCGATTCTTGCCGTCCGGACCGAGTATTCCTCGGTAAACACGACGTCGTCCGGAATTTCGCAGAATTGGCCGATGAACGCCAGGTTGGTGGAGCCGTCCGGCACGACCTTCGGCCGGTCGCCGATGGCTCTAGGCATGAACTGGGCAGTGATGAACGGCATCATGCACGGAATACAGTTCGCCGTCGCCATAATGGCCTCCTTGTGCTCCTCGAAATGCAGATGCCCAAGCAGCTCGGTCATGATTTCTTCCCCGGTACAGTCGGACATTTTCTTCTTCACGAAGTCGCCTTCCTTGTCGGGATACAGGCCATAGCCCCAGAATACCCGGACATGCTCCGGCTGATTCCGGAAATGCGGCTGGTACGCGAGCACGATCGACATCAGCCAGCTCGAATCCTTGAACGTGACCAGAGCGCCGGTGCCCGCGCGGTTGCGCGAGAATTGTTCCATTAGATCAAAGAAGACCGTATCGCTGAACGTCACCGTGAACGATTCCCATTTGGAGCCGTCGATATGGTCGTCGAAGGAAGAAGGGTTGCCGAGCCCGGGCTTCTTCACGGCGATCCGTTCCCACAGCTTCCAGGAGCTTCCTTTCTCATTCAGGCGGGGAGCGGAGGTCATCGAGCCAAGGCTGGAGCTTTCCGTCATCGATCCGTTCGTGATAATGACCAGATCTTCCTCTTTGACCGCAATATGCTCTTCAGCTCCGTTACGGACAACATGCAGGCCGGTAACGGTAATACCGTCGCCTTCCTTGAAATCCAGATCGGTCACGGTGCATCTCAGCGTGAAATCGACGCCATGGTCCTCCAAATATTTTTTCATCGGCAAAATAATCGACTCGTACTGGTTGTACGGGGTGCGGGTTACGCCCTCCAGGGTCTGGATTCTCGGGAATTCATGCATGAACCGGATCATGTACCGCTTCAGTTCGACCGCGCTGTGCCAAGGCTGGAACGCGAACGTCGTCGCCCACATGTACCAGAAATTCGTCGTGAAAAAATGCGGGCCGAACCAGTCGCTGATCCGCGCCTTGCCCATTTGTTCCTCGGGCGTAATGATCAGCTTGCCGATAGCGAGCCGGTCGGCCATATCGAAGCCCATCGACAGCACGTCAACCACTTCGCCGCTTGCGTTCACCAGTCTGGCATTGGAATGCGTCGGATTCGCATTGTCGAAAGCGATGATCTCTTCCCGCACCGACTTTCCGGGATGGTCCAGCGAGGGAATCGACATCAGGAGATCCCACAAATTCTCGTATGTCTCGTCATTCAGCATCCGTCCGCCGCGGATGACATAGCCCTGCTCCTCGCTGCCTGCGCCGTCGTTGCTGCCGCCCAGAATGCTCATTTCTTCGATAATATGAATGCCGCTTCCCGGGAAGTCACAGTCTCTGATGAGAAAAGCGGCGCCCGCCAAGGACGCGATACCTCCGCCGACAAAATAAACCTGTTTGTTTTCGTATTCCTGGATCACAGACAGTCGCCTCCACATGAATATTGAATTCTGCCGTGCATCGCCCGCAAAAGCGTGGAAACTTGCACGCCGTTCACATGTTCAATGTAATCCATGTCCGCTGCGCGCGGTATCGTCAATCCCCGCCGAGTGTATAAAAATTGGTCACTTGAGCGGAAATGTAGAGTTTTGCGACAGAATTCCCGGAGGTTCGTCAATGAATACAGTCATCCCGGCTCGGAGGCTAAGACAGCTGTTTCTCGTATTTATGCAGAGCTCTCATAAAATGTCCTTCAAGGAGTACGCTCAGCCGTTCAATGATCAGCTTCGGGCTTTCCTTCATGCCATCTCTCATCCATTGGATAAGCAGGCCGGTAAACGCCAGCGTATAGAAATTGGCGATAAATTGCTTGTCATCCTCGTTTACCCGCATACCCGCCGCCAATTCATTAATTACGCCCATAATAAGATCATTCGTTACGGCGTAAAGGTAGGCGTCCAGATGGTTCCGTCCAAGCGATTCCAGCGTATTGAGACAGAAGGCGCGGTTGTTCTCAATATACAGAAATATTTTATAGAACCCGTCCGTCCATGTGTTGTATCCTCTGTACTCGGCGATGCCATCGACAGCCTCTTTCTGGTAAATCCAGCCCAGCAGCTCAAAAATATCGTGAAAATGGTAGTAAAACGTCTGACGGTTCAGCCCGCAATCGTCCACCAGTTGTATTACGGAGATTTTATTCAGCGGGGTATGTTCCATCCGTTTTTTGAGACTATGAGCCAACGCTTTCTTTGTCAGCAGGGAATTGGACATCTTTGTCACCTCTTCCTCATCTTAACTTTTTGGCGTTCAAAAATAAATAGACGGGCTTCATTTGTTCCGCACGGTTGCCCCTAGGCCGCAAAGTCCGGTAAACTAAAGAAAGACAGTGTTTAAGGAGTTTTGACTATGAATCCGCAAGAACTTACGATGGAATATGCGCAGGAAATGCTGCAAAAATATTACGGCTATCCCGATTTCCGGGAAGGCCAGAAAAAAATCGTCGCGAGTCTCCTAGAGGGCCGCGACACGCTCGGCATTATGCCGACCGGCGGCGGCAAATCGATCTGCTATCAGGTGCCGGCGCTGCTGCTTCCGGGCCTGACGCTCGTCGTGTCTCCGCTGATCTCTCTAATGAAGGATCAGGTCGACGCGCTGACGGCGGCGGGCATTCCCGCCGCGTACATCAACAGCACCTTAACCGGCAAAGAGGTGAACGAGCGTATCCGCGCCGCCCGCCGGGGCGAGCTGAAGCTGCTCTATGTCGCGCCCGAGCGGCTGGAGCTGGACTGGTTCCGCCTGGAAATGGCGGAATTGTCCATATCCTGCGTCGCGGTGGACGAGGCGCACTGCGTCTCGCAGTGGGGGCATGATTTCCGCACCAGCTACCTGGCGGTATCGCCGTTTGTGGAGGAGCTTCCGCAGCGGCCGATTCTAGCGGCCTTTACGGCGACGGCGACGCCCGAGGTCATGGAGGACATGCTCCGGCTGCTGCGTCTGCGGGGTCCGGGCGTCTTTGTGACGGGCCTTGGCCGTGACAATCTGGCGATGTCGGTGCTGCGGGGCGAGAACAAGAAGGAGTTCGTGCTGGATTATGCCGCTTCGCATGCCCACCAGCCGGGGATCGTGTACGCGGCTACCCGCAAGGACGTCGACGACCTGTAC